>JANWVZ010000047.1 GCA_025056555.1 Gemmatales bacterium
CCGCGCCCTTCAAGCGGGCCTCCGCTAGATGCGGCTAGCCCCATCGTGCCCGTGATCCTCGGCGAGGCGACGCGTGCCGTTCAAGTGGCCCATGCCCTACAACAACGCGGTTTTCTCGTGCCCGCGATTCGTCCGCCGTCAGTCCCACCCGGCAGTTCCCGTCTGCGGATCAGCTTGACTGCTGGGCACACGGAAGACGACGTTCGCGCGCTCGCCGATGCACTCGCCGAGGTGCTCCGCCCGTAAATCGCCTTCCTTACCGCTGGAAGCCCGATGACCACTGGTGATTGTTAACCGACTAGAGTGGTGCCCTACCGCTTGACTTGTCGCGACATTCCAGGACAATAGGCAACATTACTTGCGGAGCATTAGCCGGGCTACCGAGCGACGGAGATGATGCAATGAAGCGAAAGCCGACATGGCTCCTGGCGATGTCCATCGGACTTTTGCTCCTGCCGATGGCCGATGCACGACAGAAGCCGCAATTTCCTGAAGAATTGGTCAAGCTCATGGAGGAAGTGCAGGAACGCTTTAAGCCCCTCCAGGACGCCGCCCGTTTCAGTAAGGCTAAATTTGAAACCGACGCAAAGCACGAAGAATTGGCCCAACATGCCACCCGCATGGCCGAACTGATGAAGCAGACAACGAAATTCGCCCCTGAAAAAGACCTGCCCGATAAGCCGAAAAAAGAGTGGAACGAAACTTGCGAAAACTCCGCCAAATACGCTTTAGAACTGGCCGCCGCCGCGCGAAAAAAGGATTACTCCGCCTATCGCAAGGCGTTCAAAAGCATGGACGCGGCCTGCACCCGCTGCCACGACGTTTTCCGCTAATGTTCGTGCTCGAATCCCCGCTAAAAAGCCGTTACGACGCCAAGACACCCAGGAAGCAGGGGCTACCGACCATGCTTTTCTAATGGCTTCGGCGGAAGTCTGGGTAAGTACCAAGAAATGGCCAGTAAGACTTGCTTAGCGGTGGGCCGACAAAGTGGCCAACAACTCCTCCGCTTTGCGCAACCAGGCAGCCAAGGCCTTTTCCAGCAAGCGACACTCTCCTTCCATCTGACGATGCTCATTCTCCCGAAGGTCAGGGAAATCGGGCAGTGTACAGGTAAGCTCAGTTGCTGCGGCTTGTTGAGTGCATTGCCCTACGAAAGCTGACTCCCGCGCTTCCAGAGCCGCCAAGTCCCGCTGCAACGCCCCTTCGACTTCTGTTACTAAATCCTCCACCTGCTTACCAATCGTGGTGAGCATATAGCCGTCCCCCTGCTCAGTAGATACACACTGTGATGCAATCGCTGGATGCTGCTACATTTACCCAAGTCGTTCAAACTATCAGCCTGAGCCAGTTACCCACTGTGATGCCATCGCCGGGCCGGATGCTGTAACGGCATGAAACCCCTTGGTTTAATCGGTGGACATCCAAAGGCCTGGAGGAGAATGGACCACGAAAGGAAAGGTAACGGCATGAAACCCCTTGGTTTAATCGGTGGACATGGCGGAAGGAGCGGGATCGGGTTTCTTCGATAATCATGCCCGTTCTTATACTGCGGGGTCTATTTTTGTCCAGCGCAAGATGATGAGGCGGCCGGGAGCGATGAGGCATCTCGCGCCCCATAAACGGCTGCGCCGGAATCCAAGTGGCTATTTCAAGCTGCGTTAGCTTCGGTCGCGTGCCGGAGTAGGAAGTGCAGATACCGATGCAGCAACACAGAAACTATTTCAAGCTGCGTTGGCCTCAGCCGCCTGCCGAAAGGTCATTGCGCCTCGAGGCGGATAATTTCGAGGAGTTCGGAATAACGATTGCGAATGGGCCATTCTCTTTATAGGGTAGTTATAATAGTCAGCAAGTAACAGGAGGTACGTCGTGCTGGATTTGGCGAACCACGTGCCCGCTTTGGCCCACGTTCGGGCCTGGGACATAACACATCCGAGTCCGGAGCGATTGCCGCGTCGCCGCTCGCGCGTGGTGGCGGTGATGCCCGCGTACAATGCTGAGGCGACCTTGGCCGCGACCTTGGCCGACATGCCACCGGGCTGTGTGGATGAAATTGTGCTCGTGGATGATGGTAGTCGGGATGGAACCGTAGAAATTGCCCGACAGCTCGGGTTGCGCGTGTTGGTGCACGAACGCAATCGCGGTTATGGGGCGAATCAGAAGACCTGTTACCGTGAGGCCCTGCGGTTGGGGGCAGACATTGTGGTAATGATCCACCCTGATTATCAGTATGACAGCCGGGTGATACCGCACGCGGTGGCCTTTGTGGAGTTGGGAATTTGCGATGTGGTCTTGGGCAATCGCGTCCGTTCGCGGCGCGAGGCGCTGGCTGGTGGCATGCCCTGGTGGAAATACCTCGCGAATCGGTTTCTGACAGGTTTGGAGAACTTCGCCCTGGGGCAAAACCTGGGCGACTTTCACAGCGGTTTTCGTGTTTATCGGCGCGCTGTGCTCGAAACAGTGCCCTTCGAGCGCAATTCAGATGACTTTGTGTTCGATACGCAGTTTCTCGTGCAGGCAGTGTACTTCGGATTTCGTTTAGGAGAGATTCCCATACCGGTGCGTTATTTTCCCCAGGCCAGCAGCATCAACTTCTGGCGGAGTGTTCGTTACGGATTGGGGACGCTAGCTGTAGTGGGGCGGTATTGGCTTCATCGGTTACATCTTTGGCGTTCGCCTTTGTTTGAGAAAACGCCGCCCAGCAGTGTGTAAAAATCTGCTTGAAAGCCAGAGGTCATCCTGAGCATCGCCACTGGTGTTGCCCTCGGAGCGCCCAGCAGTGTGTAAGAATCTGCTTGAAAATCAGAGAGCGACGCACACGAATCGCTCTTCCGAGGCACCATCAGCTGTGTTCGATCGCGCGAAGATTTTCCAGGGCTTCACTTGGGGGGCGGAGTTCTCAGCTTTCGTGGCGAAAAGGGTACTCCAGAGAGACTGAGTCGGGGAACGCGGCAAGAATCAGCCCCGGCTAGTGAGTTGCATACCAGTCTGCTTGTTACACCTGCCTTAGTGTCCAGCAAAGAATCCTTATAATGCCTGAGACGCCTTCAGGCATGGTTGGGGTGAGCTAAAGAGTGCGTAAAGATGATGGGCGAATATCGTCCCACGGCACTGCGGCGTCTGGGAGAGACGGGCCTGCTTATCGAATGGAGCGACGGGCATCGCAGCGAGTACGCTTGGCGCTGGTTACGGGACAACTGTCCCTGCGCTAATTGCCGGGAGCAACGGCTTGTGTCATCGGGTGAGCCAGCGCGGTCATCAGGGGCTGGCAGCGGTGCGAGCGGTAAGATTTCCTTAGCGGTAGTGCGCGCAGGAGATGTCGCCGGGAGCCCGTATCAGGCCGTCAGCGTTACACCGGTCGGTCGGTATGCCTATAAAATCGTTTGGGCGGATGGTCATGACACGGGGATATACAGCTTTGAGTTGTTACGTCAATTGTGCCAATGTTCTGAGTGTCGTCAGTTGACGGCTCAGGCGAACTAGGCCCGCCAGCGAGTGCGAGCAATCCCCTGGGGCCGGTTTCCCGTAGAAAGAATAAGGTGCCGATCGGAAACCTTTCGAGGAGCCAATTATGTCCATGCCAATATCTGGAACGATGCCGCAGAAAATCGCGCTGCCTGGGGTGCGCTATACGCTGGCGGTGGCCAGTGGCAAAGGCGGGGTTGGTAAATCCACGGTGGCGGTGAACCTGGCGGTGGCGTTGCAGCAGAAGGGAAACCGTGTGGGTTTACTGGACGCTGACATTTATGGACCGAGTGTGCCGATGATGTTGGGGCTGGGCCTCGTGGATCCCCGTCTGGCCAAATTTCCGTTGGAAAAGTTCGGCATGAAAGTCATGTCCATGGGCTTTCTGGTGCCGCCAGAGCGGGCGGTGATCTGGCGGGGGCCCATGGTGCATAAGGCCGTTGCTCAGTTTCTTAGCGACATAGACTGGGGCGAATTGGATTTCCTGGTGGTAGATTTGCCGCCGGGTACAGGCGATGCGCAACTGACCCTGACGCAATCGGCGCCCTTGACTGGGGCGATCATCGTAACTACGCCGCAGGACGTGAGTCTGATTGACGCGCGTAAAGGGCTGAAGATGTTCCAGGAGGTTCGTGTCCCGGTTTTGGGCATTGTCGAGAACATGAGCTATTTCATCTGCCCCAAATGTGGCGAACGGTATGAGATTTTTCGTCACGGTGGCGGCCAGCGGTGTGCCCAGGAACTCGGCGTGGCCTTCTTAGGGGCGATACCCATTGAGCCGACGATAGCGGTTCAGGGCGACCTGGGCGTGCCTATTGTGGCCAGCCATCCCGAGACTGAAGTGGCCAAGGTGTATCACCAACTGGCCGACCGCGTCATCGCGGCTGCTCAGGAGATTCACGCTCAGGAAACGCCGCTCCCTTCGCTCTAATCGCTGCCTTCGGGGAACAAATAGTAGTTCGGCGGGCACTAATATGGTGAACTTTCGAGGTGATGACTGGCCGAGAGTCGGTCCGACAGCCTGGCTCGGCGGTATCCGGCACTGCCGAAGCGCCTAGCGCCTGATCACAATGCACATTTTTATAGGAAAGCTGGTCCCCTCTGGCAAATAGGCCAGGGTGAAGTCCGTATTCAAGTGGGAACGGGTCGTGGCGAAGCTCACTTCGACGGCAACCAGGCACTGTATGCTGCCCGTGGAGGAGCGACCTACGTCGAGTCTGTCGGCGGATGCGGACTTGCTGCAACGTTTTACGGAGCAGGCGGATACTCTGGCGTTTGCCCAGCTGGTGCAAAAATACGCGCGGCTGGTTTGGCGCATCTGTTACCGTGTGCTGGGGCATCACCAGGACGCGGAAGACGCGTTTCAAGCCACCTTCCTGATCCTGGCTACGCAAGCGCGGACCATTCGCAAACCAGAGCAATTGGCCGATTGGCTCCATGGAGTAGCGTTGCGAATTTCGTGGAAGGCGAGAACCATGAGGCAGAGGCGAAGACGGCGCGAGGCCGAGGCGGCTCGTTGGGCCAGCGATCAAAGTTCCACCGATGTGGCGGATGGGGATGCCCAGGCGTTGGTGCATCGCGAGTTGTCAAAGCTGCCCCAGCATTTTCGCACGGTGCTCGTGTTGTGTGATCTGCAGGGACTGACGCGGCAACAAGCCGCTCAACAATTAGGTTTGCCCGAGGGAACGATTGCCAGCCGATTAGCGCGGGGTCGAGCCCTATTGGCGCGGCGACTACGCCAGGCAGGCCTCCCTGTAGCGGCCGGCTTGTTGGCCGTGCCGATTCAGGATGCCCTGGCCCAGGTGCGACCGCATGTAATATCTGCGACGCTTGAATTGGCAGGCGCTATGCTCGCTGGAAAAACAGCCTCTTATGCAGGCTCGACAGCTTACATACTGGCACAAAACCTCCTAAGGAGTCTGACCATGATGCGGGTGGGCTTGTGGACGATGGTGGCTATGGCGGTGCTGACCAGCGCTATGATCACAGCGTTGGGTTGGGCCACTTTGCTGGCTCAAGGAGACAGCCAAGGATTCGCGCCCCCGCCCCCTGACGAGGTAGTTTCACCTTCGCAGCAGCAGGCGGATGCCGCTGACCGGGACAGACCGTCCCATGCTCAGCAGCAGAACGGCGCGAGCGATGTACAGACGGCTAAGCCAGCGGAGCCTCGAAATGACGCTGCATTGTCCGAGGTTCCTCAGGAACAGGCCACAGAGTACCAACTGGCTCAGGGTCCGCAGCAGCGCGAGCCTGTCGCTGCGCCTGCAAAGGCCGAAGGGAAACCCGCGGCTGCCCCTGCGGATCGCTGGACGCATCGGCAGCGTTGGGAGAACGTAGAGGTGCCCGTGGCGGTGGCCATGGCGCCGGCCGGTGATTATTTTGCCCTAGCCGATGCCTATGGTTACGTCAAGCTTTACAGCCTCAAGGAAGAAAAGCCCCGCACCGTTCGCGAGCCACGCAAGGAACCGCGGGATTTGGTGCAGCCTGTGCCCCCGGGTGGTGGCGGCGCGATTCTTCCCTTCGGCGCAGGTGCCCAAGTAAAAGTGGTCTCCCGCGAGGAGCGCATCTGGGATCTGGCGTTCTCTCCGAGCGGCACATTGCTGGCGGTGGCCTGCGGCGCACGCGAGCAACAGCCACGGGTCGAAGTTTTTTCACTACAACGCCAACAGGATAAGGATGAATGGAAGTTGCATCAGCAGGTAGTTTTAGAGGGCAAGTACGAGCCACGGCGCGTCGCCTTCAGTCCTGATGGCAAGCAGCTATTTGTGGGCGGATTTGGTCGAGTATTGGCGAGCTACGATGTGGCCAGCGGCAAACTATTGCGGGATTGGACGCCGCTGCTGCCGCGTAAGGAGTTGGGCGAAGTTCGTGATTTACAAGTGTCGCCCTCAGGCAAATATCTGGCAGTGACCGTACTGTGGCAGCCTCCTCTGCCGAAGAACTTGGGACAGCCCGGAGGACGGGCGGGCGTCGGGATCGGTGCCGGCCCTGCCCTTGAGACAGCCCTTCGGACCAGCCTGGTGGTCTTCGATCTCGAAAAGGGTGAGCGTCGTTGGTTTCAGGAAACAACGGGGAAAACTTCGCCTTTCCAGCCTCAGTTAGCTGTCTATGAACGTGTCGCCCTATCCAGCGATGAGAGCCTGATCGCGGCCATGCGTATGGATGCTCATGTAGTGGTGATGGAACTGCACAGTGGAAAAGTCTTGAGTAGATTCCGTATCGGGGAAGACAGATTTCTTCAAGCGGGCCAGCCCAATGTTCCCGGCGGCAAGCCGCCCGCGGGAGTGGGTATCGGTGGTGCAGTTGGCGGAGCACTACCCCGTTCCGTGGGCATGGCTGCCAGCCCAGATTATTGGGAGCTGACCACGAGCACCCCCTTGGTCTTCTTCGACCCGCCGAGCGGACGCCTGGTTACCTGGGATTACTACATGCCCGGCTTGGCGGCTTCACCGCGATTGTGGGATGCCAAGACGGGGAAGCCTCTCGGTCAATGGGATGTTGCTCTGCAGCTGCGCATTGGTGGCAATCTCGCCCCGAAGACTATCGGAATGCTCGGTGGCGAAACTGGGCGTTTCATTATCGTTGTCGAGCCTCAACCGGCTGGCGGGGGAGTTTTTGGAGGCGGTGGGTTCTTTGGCGGGGGAAACCTCGGACCTGCGGCTCAGCCGGGGCAAACAAACGAAGATCAGGTTATGGTCTTTCCAGCGGTCGTTCACCTGTACACGCGGGAGGATAGCCTCAAGTAGGCCTCGACTGAGCGTGTAGTAACCTCAGCCGGACGGGAATCATCAGGCGCAGACACTGCCCAGCTTATTGAGCCGACCCGAGCTGGACACAATTTACCACCCAATCCGACAAAGCCAGCTTCGTTGGAAGTGGGGCTGGTACTTGAATTCACTCGGGAAATCTGGAGTGAACACTTTTCCTGCCACGGCCCGCCGATTAGTGTTTACGACTTGTTGGGAACTGTATGCTGGGCGCGACGCTGGCGAGAGGTTGGTGGACACACTACAATTTCAAGTTGCCGCGGCGTCGGATGCGAGCGGAGGGCAGAACAATGAGGCTGGACAAAAGAGCTTCGTGGGTGGGCTTGGCTCTGGTGGCAGTCGTGGTTCCTTGGACTCTGGTTCTTCCCTGTTCGCTCGCCAATCAACAGCAAGACTCGACAAAAATTCGGCGCGTTTCTCCTGTGCCTCACGGCTTGAGAGAGAGCTGGCGTCTGAGCGATTTTTACGAGAAGTGCGTCTTAGCGGACGGTTTGCCGATTGTCGCATCGCGGCGCGTCAACGACTACGCCCTTCTGGAGGCTGCATATATCGTTGACCAGATGCTCGCAGGTCGGGACGACATTCGCCAAGCGATTGTGAAGAGCCGTATCCGGGTCGTGGTGATGGCCTATAACGAGCGCACCACGGATGTGCCGGAACACGCCGACCTGCGGCCCGCCGACTACTGGGATCGCCGCGCCCGCGGTTTGGGAGCTACCCGCATTCGACCGGCGATTAGCTGCGGCGAGGAAAATCTCCTGGAATATCCTGGCGACCCTTACCGCGGGGAAAACATCCTGGTACACGAATTTGCGCACACCATTCATCAGATCGGCATGCGCGAAGTTGATAAAACCTTCGACAGACGACTGCGCGAGGCCTATGACTCCGCTATGAAGGCAGGCTTATGGAAAGGAACCTATGCCGCTACCAATCCCAGCGAGTATTGGGCCGAGGGGGTTCAGGCCTGGTTCCATTGCAACCGTACTCATGATCGCCAACACAATCACGTCAATGACCGCGATACTTTGCGACGATACGACGCGGCTCTGGCGAAGTTGATGGAAGAAGTATTTGGCCAGAATAATTGGCTTTATATCCCTCCGAGTCGTCGGCCAAAGCCAGCTCACCTGGAAGGTTTTGACCGCAGCAAGGTGCCAACTTTTCGTTGGACTGAGCGGTTTACTCCGAAGCCGTCGGAGGATAAGCCGAAACCCCCCACTGAGCCCGACAAGACCAAAGGCGACGAAGTCAGGAGGTCGGCAGGTCATGCAGCTGGTGGCAACCATTGCAGATACCCGAAAGCTCACTCAGCAAGCCCGTCGTGATGGGCGTTGTATTGGTTTCGTTCCGACGATGGGAGCACTGCATGAGGGACACGCCAGCTTAATACGAGCTGCTCGCCGCGATACGGACTTCGTGGTCGTCTCCATCTTTGTCAATCCCACACAGTTCGGCCCGAATGAGGATTACCAGCGCTATCCGCGCACGCCTGAAGCTGACTGGGCCCTGTGTCGCCAGGAGGGTGTGGATTTGGTGTTCAATCCTTCCGTCGAGGAAATGTATCCCGCGGGTTTCTGCACCTGGGTGGAAGTAACCGGCCTGCAGGATGTGTTGTGTGGGCGTTCGCGGCCGGGGCACTTTCGGGGAGTGGCCACCGTGGTCTTGAAACTGTTCAACATCGTACAGCCGGACATTGCGTATTTCGGCCAGAAGGATGCACAGCAGGCGCGGATTATTCGTCAACTGGTGCGCGATCTGAACCTGCCTGTTGAAATTCGCGTCTGTCCGATAGTCCGCGCGGCGGACGGTCTGGCGCTGAGTTCACGCAATGCCTATCTGACGCCGCAGGAACGTCATCGGGCCACGGTGCTTTATCGCGCACTGCAAACCGCCCAGAAGCTGGTGAGTCAGGGGGAACGCGACGCCCTGCTGGTGCGCCAACGCCTGGTGGAGCTGATCAGTGCTACTCCGGGAGCCACGTTGGACTATGCGGAAATAGTTGACCCGGAAACGCTCCGCCCGGTAACGCAGATTACGCAGCCGGTGCTGGCAGCGCTTGCGGTACGCATCGGTTCGACCCGACTGATCGATAACATGATTCTCACACCGCCTGACGCGGAGCACCAGATGGACGGAACCGATCAATCGGACATGGAGGGTGGCAGGGATTCATAACACCGTCGGTCTGCGTTACTTGGTCCGTTAGGCAGTTGACCGCCACGAGATTGGGCGGGCGAAGACCGACACCAGTGTTCCTGCTCGAACCGAGCGATTTTTTCTAACCGACGCGCATGTCGGCCACCTTCAAAAGGCGTTTCCAGCCAGACCCTGACCATCCGCTGTACCACTTCGTCGCCGAGCAAATCGCCCGACAGGCACAGGACGTTGGCATCATTGTGGCGTCGGCTCATCTCGGCAGTGATAATGTCGCAGCACAAGGCGGCCCGAACTCCCGGCACTTTGTTGGCGGCAATGCACATCCCAATGCCTGTGCCACACACCAGAATCCCGCGGTCGGCACGTCCCTCACTAACGGCGAACGCCACCTGAAAAGCAAAATCCGGATAATCGCAGGCCTCCCGCACAAATACACCCAAGTCCAACGGGTCGTGACCGAGGTGGCGCAAAAAATCAACGATCTTGAGCCGTTTTTCGTAACCGCGATGATCACTCCCCAGGGCAATTCTCATAGCAATTCACCCCTCGATCCAGGCACCTTGTTGATACGTATGGTTCGACGGACTGGTTTAGTGAAACTCGTGTTCTGGTGCAGGAAATAACCCTTGGCGTACCTCCTCGGCATAGGCCCGCACGGCTGCCCGAATCTGCTGTCCCAGTTCCGCGTAGCTCTTGACGAAGCGCGGTCGAAAATCGGGATAGAGTCCCAACAGATCATGTAACACGAGAATCTGGCCATCGCAACCGGCACCCGCGCCAATTCCAATGGTGGGAATCGGAATGCTCGCGGTAATGGCCGACGCAATTTCCGCAGGCACGCATTCAATGACTACTGCAAAGGCGCCCGCCTCGGCCACCGCTTGCGCGTCTTGCAGGAGCTGGTCCTTGGCACGTTGTACCCGGAATCCCCCCAGCCGCCGCA
This sequence comes from Gemmatales bacterium, assembly GCA_025056555.1. Taxonomy (GTDB): domain Bacteria; phylum Planctomycetota; class Planctomycetia; order Gemmatales; family HRBIN36; genus HRBIN36. The sequence continues at coordinate 10,333 of JANWVZ010000047.1, forward strand.
GGGATTGTGGCGTCAGCCCAATGTGTCCCATGACCGGGATGTCGGCCCGCACCAGGGCGGCAATAACCTCACGGCTCCGCACACCGCCTTCCAACTTCACTGCGTGGGCACCGCCTTCCTTAATCAGACGACCCGCGTTCAGGACCGCCTGCTCGAGGCTGACTTGATAACTCAGGAACGGCATGTCCGCTACCAATAACGCATGTTTTAGTCCCCGCGCTACGCACCGCGTGTGATACAGGACCTCCTCCAGCGTTACGCCCAGTACGTCCGGCATTCCTTGTACGACCATGCCCAACGAATCCCCGACCAGCACACCATCTACACCGGCCTCATCTACCAGGCGTGCCTGACTGTAATCGTAGGCCGTCACCATCACCAGCGGCTCTGCGCGCGTCTTGGCTGCGACAAACTCCGGCACAGTCATGGCGTGATTTCTGCGACTTGGCGACGGGACGTTCACCATCGCCCGATCCCTGGCCTGGCCCCGATTTGGCATCGCTTCCCCCGAATGGTTATTTTATCAAGTCCGCACAGTCTCGGCTGAGGGTGGACTGACTGGGTGTAGCTCATCATGATTTTCACCGTGCCGGGCCATGCTTCGGGCCAGCTCGAAAGTTCCTGAGTCCGCGAGGCACGGGCACTCTTCCCGCGATGACGTGGGGCAGCTCGGGAGACTTGGAATTATGGCTCAGGCGGATGAGCTGCTCCTCTGCTGCGGCGCAGGCTCTGCGCGATTAATGCAACGTCCTCCGATAGTTTCGCTACTGTCGTCGGTATGCGGGCTGCCAAGGTTACGCTACCGTGGGGATGTTGATAGGCATAGTAATCCAGAATCAACCGTTCACCGCGTAAACTGACTTCGTACTGAAAGTGCTCCAGTCTTCCGCTCGCCTGGGCGATTCCCCGAATAACCCCGCGACGATGCACCGTTGCCTTCTCTTTCGCCAGCCATTGCTCCACATGATTCTGGTACTGAGCCGCGGTCCAGGCATGTCCCGGCGAATCCAGAGTAAGGAGTATGGAGCCGCCGTTCGGTTCATCCAGCACCACTTGTCGTGCATCGGCACGACGCACTGTCCACCGCCGCGGATATATAAACCTCAATCCCAATTCGGGTTCGTCAAACAGTAAACGGGTGTTCTCTTCATTGGGCACCAGGGTCAGCCCACGAATGGCTTGATCGCTGAGCAGGTCGTGGTTTCGCAGTCGCTGGCGTGTCATGACAAACTGTCCCTTCACTTCGCTGACAACTTTTTCCTCGCTGTCCAACAGTGCCTGCTTTCCCTCGAGCGAAATATAGGTCAGCAGTTTTCCGTCCAGGTCGAAGTAATAGAAACCTTGGAGGTGGTGCCGACTGGCTCCATCCTCCGAGATGCCAACCACTGTTCCTTGGAGACTCACCTGGGCCAGACGGTTGCCGTCCTGATCGATCAGGCGTTCCAGACAACAAACCAGGTGCCCCTGAGTAATTTTTTCCAGATCAGTAAGTTCCACCATGGCCTCCCGTCGCGCCTGCCACTTTTCGCCCACTTTGACCGGCATGGACGGCAATAAACCCGTCAAGGCCGGTGGGAACACGTCGGTGCGCACCCGGTCAATCTCCGACCACAAGAGCGGTCCGTCTGGAGAGAACGGCACTTCCAGTTGATTGTGCCGAACGATTACCATGCGACGTGCTGCGGGGCGCAGGTCGCTTTTTTGTTCCTGCTGACCCAAACGTCGCTGAAACGTCATCTGCTCATAAACGCGCAATGTTCGTCTCACTTCACCTTGCGCAGTCACTTCCAGGATTCGCTCCACATAATCAATCTGGCTATTCCCTTGGAACGGCAAAATCGTCGGGGCTGTTCCTTCTTTCTCCGCAGGCAGGCGCAGCGTCCCTTCCAGGCGTACACGACAGCTTACTCGATACAGATCGCCCGCGGCCACAGTTTCCCGCATGGCTACCAGATGCGATGCGTCCTGCGCCAGCCCGGTAAACGCCCACCAGCCCCATAAGGCCCAAGCCCACCAACTTCTTCGCAGACCCATAGCCCCTTCCCCTCATCACCTGCGGCGATGGCTCTCTCGCCAGGTTCCCTTTTTATAATTCCTCGAAAGCCATCGAAGACGATTCGCCTCGAATCTTGTCGCCTTGGAGCATTCTAGGCCCTTTAGAAGCACTTGCGGAACGGCGGAGCCCATGATGGCGCATGAAACAGCAACCGGTCCTGTAGATGTGGTGGCGGTGGCCGCACACCCCGACGATCTGGAAATCACCTGCGGCGGCACGCTGGCGCTTCTTGTCAAGCAAGGCTACCGAGTTGCCATGCTCGACCTGACCGATGGCGAGCCGACGCCGCGTGGTACGCCGGAAATCCGCGCGCAGGAAGCAGAAGCAGCGCGCCAGGCCTTGGGGGTGCATCTGCGAGTGTGTGTCGGATTGCCCAACCGCGTTCTTATGGATTGCCCCGAAAATCGCTTTGCTCTGGCCACCTGGTTGCGCCGTCTGCGGCCACAGATTGTCCTGGTCATGGCAGGGCGTACTCCTGCTGCTTCTCCCGATCATTACCAGGCCCAATTGCTCGTGGAAGCGGCCCGATTTTACTCGCAACTGACTAAGTGGGATGATCGTTTTGGCGGCACCGCTCCTTATCGTGTACCGCATCTGGTTTATGCGCCCGTTCCCGCCGATGCAGAGATACGACACTGGCATACTACCTTCGTCGTGGACATCTCGGAGACCTTTGAGCAGAAACTCCAGGCCGTCCGCTGTTATTATTCGCAATTCGATGATCACCGTTTTGAACGTCTGCGTCATTTTCTGACCTGTTATAATGGTCATCTCGGCACTCGTTGCGGGTTTCGTTTCGGGGAACTGTTCGCCTTGCCCCATCCACTCGGTACTGCCAACCTTGTTCATACGGTACTGGGCGGGCATTCCTCTTACCTGCCAGTCGCTTTGACCCCAGCCAGCATCTCGCCTCACGGCTGAAAAACCATCATTACCTTCTTAGCCCTGGCGTGCTTGTGCCCAGATTATCTCCTGGGCAGCTTTTTTTGCCGAAGGAAACACTGATTCAGCCCATTCTTGCCCCTATGCCGACCGAAAAGGCGACAGGGTTAGTCTTGCGCAGCATTGAGTACCGCGAGACTAGTTGTGTAGTGACTTTCTGGACGCGGGAATTCGGCAAAGTTCGCGCCCTGGCTAAAGGCGGGCGGCGTTTGCGGAGTCGGTTCGAGACTGCCCTTGACGTGGGGAACTGCTGCGATATTGTCCTGATTCGCAAAATCTCCGCAGGACTCGATCTTCTTACGGAAGCCCACCTGCGCGAACGCTTTGCCGGACTGCACCAATCGCTGCAAGCGTACTATACTGCCTGCCTCATCGCCGAAATTCTTGATGCTTGCGCGCAGGAGAATGATCCGCATCCTTCCTGGTTCGACGCCACGCTCCGCACTTTACGGCGACTGCACGAGTCCGAGGTCCTGAACCCACTGCTGCACTGGGAATTAATGGCTTTGCAGGAAATGGGCTTACAACCAATGCTCGAACATTGCGTTCGATGCAGGAAGCCCCTTGAAGAATCGCCAACTTCTGAACCGATAGCCTGGAATGCCCAGGCTGGTGGGGTGCTGTGCCCGCATTGCGGCCGTACTACTGCCAGCCGACGCACCTTACCCGCGGAGCTCTGGCACAGTTGGCGGCAGGCAATTCGACATTCTGCTTCGGCGATACCGGCGGACATCAGTCGGCAACTGCTCGACTTGCTCCATGAATACTGGTCGCATCGGCTGGAGCGTCCGTTGCGTCTGGCCAAATATCTTTCGACCGCTCACTGATTCGGGGACACGGACGGGGCCATGATTTTCCTATACCGACGCCATGGCTCTCCAGGCGTCTTCAACGCGGCTATACTTTGGGGCTTGCTCTCCTGCCTGTCGGGTTGTCAATCACTGTCCAGCTTTTCCTGGTCCGACCTGACAAAACCACGCGTCGAACTGCCTCCGCCCCCACCAGAAAAAGTATTCCGCGCGGGCCATTGGGAGGAGGAACCGGCTCCTCCTCCTGGAACCTTAGCGGGAGACTTGGCCTCGGCACGTGTCCTGTTCCAACGCGGACAATACGAGGATGCGGAAAAGGTCTTCTCCTGGCTGGCAGACCGCGCCGAACGGGAAAAAGAACCTGGCATCTTCGAGGATGCGCTCTATTGGCTCGGGGAATCGCAATTCGCCCAACGAAAATTCCCGGCCGCCCGCGCTACCTATAAACGCCTCCTGGATAAATTCCCCAACTCCCGGTATCGCTCCGAAGTCATCCGTCGTGAGGTCGAAATCGCGGAAAACTGGCTCGAAGATACCCGCGAGGAGCTTCGTGCCCTCCAGGAAGGACGTTGGTATTTTCCCAAGCTGTTTCACCTGGAAAAAGAAAAGCCCTTGGTCGGTGTGGAATCCAGTGCTCTAAGTACTTTGCAGGATGCCTATCTGCAGGACCCCACAGGTCCTCTGGCTCCTCATTGCTTAGACCGTATAGCCGCCGTCAGTTATTTGCGTCAGGAATGGGAAGAGGCAGATCGTTACTACACACTGCTGAGTGAGCACCACCCGCGATCGCCTCTGGCGCCCCAAGCCTTACGTCGGGCTATCGAAGCGAAGATTAATTCCGTTCCGGGTCCGGAATACGACGATACGAGACTGGCGGAAGCTCGCCAACTGATTGATACGGCCCTGCGCAAATATCCGGAGCTGCGCACTCCTGAATCCCAAACTTATCTACAGGCTACTCTCACAGCTATCCACGACCGCCAGGCTCAGAAAGATTTTAACATTGCCGAATTCTATCGTCGCACGGGTTTGCCGGGCTCCGCTTATTTCTACTATGAGTTGGTTCGCCGTCGGTATAGTGGTACCCGCTGGGCTCAATTGGCCGAGGAACGGATTCAACTATTACGTCATCGGCTGGAACAGGAAGGCCAGTAAGCGCTTGGACCCATGCTACTTGCTCAACTGCGCTTCCAGACCCGCGCTCTTCTATTAATTGTCCACGCCCTGATACTTAGTTCCTGCACCAGTTCGGGGGGAATCAGCTTTCTAGGCTATACTTCTGACTCCCACTTCGATGCCAGCATACGGACTATTCGTGTTCCTGTCTTCAGGAATGAAACGTTTTATCGTGGCTTAGAATTCCAGCTTACTCAGGCGGTTATTCAAAAAATTGAACAGCGAACCCCTTGGAAAGTGGTGCAACAAGGCTATGGCGATGCCGAGCTGACGGGTATCATCCGCATGGTGCAAAAGCGTATTCCTCTGGTTAATCCTCTCAACGAGGTACGCGAGGGAGAGTATCTCTATACGGTGGAAATTACCTTTACCGATCTGCGGCAAGCGGCTGCCAGCCCGTCCCCTCCGCCTGCTGCCCCTGCCGATCCGCTGATGACCCAGTCGGCCAACCCTTCCCTCGTATCGTCAAAAACTGTTATAGTCCGCAGCCGCAATTTTGTTCCCGAGCTCGGTCAGTCCAGTGCGACCGCACGACAACAATTAGTCGAAGACTTAGCTGAACAGATTGTCAATATGCTGGAGAGTCCTTGGTAAGAATTATTGATTGCTTACCTGGACGACGTTTCCTGGCTGGTTGACGTTGCATTAGAAACTGCCCTTCATTATAAGTCTAATCCCGAATTAAGGAGGGCCAGTTCTATGCGCACTAATGACCTCAGCAGCGGCGCAAAGCTTATGCTTTGGGGGCTCGGATTTCTCTTCCTTACCCCTGGCGCACGACTTTACCCGCAGCATAGCCCTGCTACGGGCGGCAATACTGCATCCCCGGTCTCGGCCGGCTTAGGAACTCAAGTCGTAGCGCTGGTGAACAATGTCCCCATCACCCGCGAGGAATTAGCTAATGAACTCATTGCCCGCAAAGGCCGACAGTACTTGGAACTCCTCATCAATCGGCGGATCATTGAGCAAGCTGCGGCTAAGGCAGGCGTCTCTGCCACGGACAAGGAGGTAGAACAAGAGCTAGCGGAGGTTATCCGTTCCCTCAAGCTCAAGAATGCCGCAGAATTTGAGAACACGATACTCAAGCAGCGCAACACCACCCTTTACGAATATAAAGAGGACGTGTTACGTCCATCCATACTCATGCGAAAACTCGCCGAAAAACGAATTCAGGTCACCGAAGAAGACCTGAAGAAGGCTTTTGAAGCCAACTATGGTGAAAAAGTACAATGCCGCATCATTCTGATTCCTAAGACTGATGGCTTAGGTGTGGCCCTGAAAGTTTATGACAAACTCAAGGGCAAAGGTATCGAGGAGTTCATTCGAGAGGCGAGTCAACAACCGTCGAATCTGGCAGCTACCGGGGGAAGAATTCGGCCCGTCAATCGGCACTCGGCCTTGCCGGAATTGGAACGAGCGGCCTTCAGTCTTCGCGATGGCGAAATGAGCGAGATTATCGAAGTTCAGGAAGGATATGTTATCCTATTTCGCGAAAAACTTATCCCCGCCGATACCAGTATTCGTTTTGAAGATGTCAGGGAACAATTGCACAAGGAGGTCTTTCGGCGTAAAGTCGAGGCTGAGATACCGTTGCTTTTTAACGAATTGCGGGCCAGTGCGGTCATTAATGATTTCCTCAACAATCGTTTCGATATTAAGGATATTCCCCTGCCCACGCCATCGCCCGTTGCCCCAAATTCGCTTCCCCCAGTTCAGCGCCCATCCCCCTCACGCCCCTAGGACTAAATGTTTAGTGCCAGGGCTTGTTAGACCCTGCACCTTTTTCGAGGGGATTTCGCCCGGCGAGAATATACAGTACGGACTTACTGCGCCCTTCGTTCAAAATTATGCTGCTGCGTGAGTGGCTGATTCTTCTCTCTCTATCTATCGGGTATACGGGAACAAATTTCATCCAGGAGTTTCATCTCGTCAGTAATTCTTAAAGGAAGATGCACTCCGACTTGAAACAAATCATAGCACTAGTTACCGAATAAACCTCAATACCATTCCAGGTGGTATCCGTGGATGAATCGTCCCTTCAACGGTCACCGGGGCGGTATACTCTCGAAGGAGTTTGCGTCAGAGCATTTTGCAAGCTAGAGTAGGAGAGAAGTATAGTATAGCCGCAATCTTCAGGATTATAGTCATGGCTGCGTCGCAAGTGCTTCGGCAAAGTGCGCGAAAAAGAAAACCCCAACCTGATTGGGAAACAGTCCAAACTGCCTTGATGCGCCGCGCAGAATCACGAGGTTATCTTCTTCCTGACGAAATCCGCGAAGAATTGAAACGGCATGGTTTAGACTCCCGACGCTGGCGTGATTGGGTGCGACGTGCAGGTAATCTCCTGACTTATAACCGTGGACGCTACTACTATACCCCTTCGCTCCAGGCGTCCCGACTTCGTGAGGAGGAACGTCAGCTTCACGTTCGCGCCTTATTACAAGTGCTGCTTCAGGTGTGTAAGCGAACTCAGAATCGTGAGGAACGACGGGCCGCCGACCGTATAGAGGTTATCTGGCCCGTTACCTTGATTCTCGAAGACGGCACCGCCCACCGTGCCCTTACGCGAGATATATCGGTTTCGGGCATTCGCTTTCTCAGCAACCGCTCCCTCTTAGGCCAGAAACTTATAGCACGGCTCAGCCTGGGGGAACGGGAGGAACACGCATTCAGTGTGCGTATCTTATGGACTTGTGAGGTGGCCGACGGTTTATATGAAAATGGCGGATCAGTGTTAGAAGTAATACGAACTAAATAATTGCCCCACTGCATGTTCTGTCGAACTACTATAATCGCAACCCTAGCGCGGTGCATTTTCGATCTTCTCCAGCACTGCCGACACCGCCTGTAATGGGTCGGGAGCCACGGCATAGTATTCGCGAATCTGGCCTGCCTGGTAAGGGTCTGGAGCGCTGCATTCAAAGCGCCACTGCGTGCCTTGCATTTCCAGTTTTTGCCAATGAACCCCTCGGGCGCGCAGTCGGCGAAATGCTTCCTCCCAAGAATCAATTTTCCCCCTGGTCGAGTTCCAGGATGCTGGTTCAACGCCAACACCTGTCCTCTCATCCGATGTCCCGACTTTACCCGGAACAACCCACCTGGACCCCTGATCAACTCTATCGCGAGGAGCGGGAATTCGAGCCCCTGGCCCATCCAGAGCAAGTGCAGGCATCGGCGTAGGGGGAATTCGGCTGGTGGGACTGCTGAGAAACGGATCGCTCGGGTTTCGACCGGACTTAGTCGGGAAGCGCGACCCCTGCATTTGCTGACAACCATGCAGACATACTATCAGCAACAGGCAGACTAACTTACCCCCGATACCCAGTTGCAGCTTCCGAGTATTCCAATAGCAGCGAGACATCGGCTCCAGTTTTTGCGCGCTTAATCAGCGGCTTCGATCCAACCCCTCACAAGTATCGGCAACGGCTCGTCCCATATCCAGCAAAACACAGTTGGTCAGGTTTGCAGAACGGGCAAATTGACTCGTTTCTCCTGAAGTCGCTGGGGTATCCCGGCCAGTGTGGTGGAATAGTTGATATCGGCGTGCATTTTGGCGCCACTATACTTTGCAGATTCTTCAGCCAGACCTATCAGGTATTTGTCCTGGGCCGCCAGTATACGAACGGCCACAATTTCTCCGAGCCATCGGGGAGTGCCGGGCAGCACTACCCGTACTCCTCGACAGGCAGTGCCGCTGACATGGCCGGGGAACGTGTCGTCCACTTTTTCAATCAGCACGGATAAGGTCTTGCCTACTAGAGATTCCATATAACGGCGGCGGAGCATGCGGTCGAGTTCCGCCAGGCGCATTTTCCTTTGTTGCAGAATGTGAGATGGAACCTGGTCGGGCATGACGGCGGCCGGTGTGCCTTGCCGCGGACTGAAGGGAAATATGTGTATCCAGGCAAAACCCACGCGTTCGGCAATCTCCAGCGTGGCTTGAAAATCCTCCTCGGTTTCTCCAGGAAATCCTACAATGATGTCCGTGGAGATAGCGAGGTCGTCAAAAGCAGAACGAAGGGCCAGGCAATTCTCGATGAAACTCTTCACGCGATAACGCCGACGCATGGCTTGTAAGATGCGATCCGAGCCACTCTGCAGGCATAGATGAAAATGGGGGCAAATTCGTGGATTACCCCGACAGGCATTCAGGAGTTCTCCTCGTACCTCAGCGGCCTCGAGACTGCTGAGCCGAACGCGAAATCTTCCCGGCAGCTCGGCTAAGCGATCTAATAAGTGCCACAGGCGCGACCATGCTGATTTCGGCTTACCGCGGCTCAGGTCTATACCATAGTGACCGAGGTGAATGCCGGTCAGTACAATCTCCCGATAACCATTTTCTACTAAGCGGCGGACTTCGGCAAGGATGGTGTCTACAGGTCGGCTGGCAAATCGTGGCCGCACCACGGGTATGATACAAAACGTGCAATTCAATAAACATCCATCCTGTACCTTGACAAACGCCCGTTGGTGTCCTTGAAATCGTGAAATTCCCGCAGGCCAATGCCTCACGCCGTACTCAGCGAGGTATTCCGGCAGCCGGGCTTTGTCCGCTATCACCTTGACATTAGTGCCCAACTTCTCAATAGCCGGGGCATCGCGCATCGCATAGCAACCTGTAACCAGAATGGGCGACGAGGGTTGGCTTCGGACGAGTCGGCGAACGAGACGCCGGGCTTTCCCTTCGGCTTCGTGAGTCACGGCGCAGGTATTGACAATATAGAGGTCAGCCCACCCGGATTCCTGCGCTATATATCCGTTATTCTGCAGCGCTTCTTCGAGGTATTGCGTTTCGTACTGGTTTACCTTACAGCCCAGCGTAAATACTCTATAAGTAGGCATGGTTTTCAGATTCTTTCCAGCGTACACCAGCCTGGTTTAGTCACCAGAGTGTTTAGATTTGGACAGCTCTACTGTAATGGCCATAATAATCGGCGCAGTATCATCCGTTCCCTTGATTAGTTGTATCTGCCGCAGGAGTTGCCCTGGTCTTTTCGGCCGAATAACCAGGTAGCGGATTTGTTGTTGTCTTAGTGCGAAGGCAAACTCCGAACCCGGCACATCTACGCGGCGGATATAGTCAGCGAAATGTTCGCCATTCCGCAGCAGGTGGTCTTCAGTTTCCCCATCTGCATAGTGCAGGCGCACGATCAGAGAAACCGAGCCTTTCTGACCAAGAGGAAAGCCCCAGCCACTGACTCCGCTCAGCATGTGTATCGCGTCCACGGCCAGGTTACACGGCAGTTCCACGGACTTAGGCATCTTCGGTGGAAAGGTTCCCTGACTGCTATGGAGCAAGATAACATTAGGCACGCGATCGCCCTGAGGATCAATCAGATGGAAGGGTACACCTTTATAGGTTTTCGGTTTCCAGTCGGAGAAAACCAGCCGCTCCTGGAGAGCATCTTCGCGATAAAACATGCCGCGCGTGCTGATAGCGGTGGCTGCCCGTTCTAAAGATAGCGGCACATATTTTTCCCGGTGGGTCAAAAAAGCTAAGAGATCGGCTACCTCCTGGGGCTTGAGCTGTTGTTCGAATCCTTCCGGCATCAGCGACTTGGAAGATACCTGCAATTCCTCGATTTCCTCGCGTGGAACTGTGTGAGTCTTGCCTTCAGAATCCAGTAATTCCACAACCGTCTTGCTCTCCGCGACTAACAGGCCACTCAGCACTTTTCCGGACTTAGTGGCCAGGATATATTGCCTATAGTTTCCCTCGACGCTGCGGCTGGGATCAAAAATTTCCACTAAGAGATGTTCCTTCGTATGCACGGCCATTCCTGTCAGATCAGGACCCACCTTACCCCCTTCCCCCTGATAAGTGTGACATTTAGCGCAATGGGCTTGGAAAATCTTTCGGCCAGCGGCGGGGTCTCCCGGAAGCTTAGTAACCTCCGCATAGGCTTCGATGACTTTCTGGCGGTCCGGGCTCGGCAAGCTCCCGCTGGCCGACAAGACCTTACTCGCCAAAGCTGCCAGGTTTTTATCCCGGTGCTGCAATAAAGCCTGTCTTTGTTCCAGGCTCAGATCTCCAGGGCTAATAACACCCTTATCCAGATAGGCAAGTAACTGAGGCAGCCATTCTTCTCTCGTGAACAAATGCGTCAGGAGGGCCTTCTTACCTGCCGGAGTCAAGGTTTTATAGGCCTGGATAAGTTCCTCCACTAAGCCAGGCGCAGACATCTTTACCAGCGCAGCCGCGATACCCCCAACCCAATCCGGGGAGGCTTGGGGAGAGAGTTGCTGCGCAAGAAAACGAACCAGGGCGCGATCTTCCTTGAACAGTTCCGCCAGTTGGTGGGCTGACCGTAATCGTAATTCCATATCGAGTTGCTGATTGACCACATCCCGTTCCCAATGCTGCCGGACGATCTGGGCGTGATTCCGGGCCAACTGGCTGTTCCATCGTAGAGCCAGCGAGATAAGAAGCCGCGCTGTGGGTTGGGGTACCTGTAATAAGATACCTTGTAAACGCTTCTCATCGGCCTCTGTGAGTTCCAGTTTAGCTGAGGAAGGTGTACCACGTATCCAACCTTCCAGAAGTCGGACCTGGAGGTCTGGTGTCATTTTCTCTAAGGTTTCAAGCAGCGCACGGACCGTGTCCATAGAGTTGGTACGAGCGGCATGAGCGGCCACCTGTTCAACTACTCGCAGCCAATCAGCCTCTGGCCGATCACCTTTATAGTGAGTCAAAGCTTGCAGCCACAATGGCGCGTGTGCTGCGGCGGCGATTATATATGCGTGCATCAGACCCCGATCAGGAGTCCAATTCTGGTTACCGAAATTCCTGGCCAAATATCTAATCATCCAGGGCTGCGCAGGCAGATCGCTAAGACGCAGGAGAATAGCTTTCTGCACGGAAGGGTCTGAGTCTTCGAGCACTGGCGAATCAGCTAAACATTGTGCAGCCTCCGGTGTAGCAGGCAGCACTAATACAGCATTTTTCCGAACTGCATACGAAGGATGCTGGAGTGCCTGGATCATGGCGGGCCGCGCATCCTTGGCGTTTTCACGAAAGTAATTCAGACCCTGAAGGGTCCATAAGGCATGTATAGCTCCAACGTTGAGCTTACATGCGTCTTGATTACCGTCGGAAAGCAATTTCAGCAGTGAGGGAACCAGTTCCTGGCATTGATGTTCTACGATAAGTCGCTGGGCATGCAGGCGCCATAACAGATTATTATGTGATAACGCCTGGAGATAAGTAGCAGGCTGGCGGGGATCGAACTGGGGATAACTTGCC
>JANWVZ010000048.1 GCA_025056555.1 Gemmatales bacterium
CCAATGTCAACTCTGGATACTTGGGGCAGTTTGTAGCACTAAGGCCTTATCGAATCTGTACTCCTCTAGCCAATTATCGGGGCCCCTCGTGCCCAAGCCAGTCGCAAAGGAGATAGCATGAGTGCCGTACTTCAGCGAGAAGATATTCACATTGCTCAGCCGGTCAGTGAAGAACCGCAGCTGACTTTTGAATATCCGGGCATACCAACCACATGTGATGGCGCCGAGGCCGTCGTACATGTTGAAACTCACATCAGTCAGGCCGCTGGTGCCTATCCGATCACCAGTTCGACCACTATGGGCGGTGGATTTAACGCTGCGGTGATGGACGGAAAGAAAAACCTATGGGGCGACCCGCTAATGTTTTTCGAGCCCGAAAGCGAGCACTCCGCCGCTAGTATCTGCGAAGGTTTTGCCGTGGCCGGGGGACGAGTTACCAATTTCACTTCGGGCCAGGGTCTAGTGTTGATGAAGGAAGTTCTTTACACCATAGCGGGGAAACGTTTACCTGTCGTCATGAACATCGGTGCCCGCGCCTTGACCAGCCAGGGTCTCAACGTGCACGCCGGACATGACGACGTAATGTCTGTGGCCGATTGCGGCTGGGGCGCTATCTTCGCGCGCAATGCCCAGGAGGCGGGCGACTTTTGCCTGATCGCTCGCCGTGTCGCCGAGGCTACCTACGTGCCTTTTTTCAATGTTCAGGATGGTTTCCTAACCACGCATACCGTGGAAACGGTGCGTTTACCAGAGCCTGACTTTATGAAAGAGTACGTCGGCGACCCAAAGGAAAAGCTCATTAACCTGATGGACCCCGCCAACCCAGTGATGTCTGGTGTGGTGCAAAATCAGGATTCGTACATGAAGGGCAAGATTGCCCAACGCTGGTACTACGAAAAGGTCGAGCCTGCGCTCGAAGAAGCATTTGATCTGTTCTATCGCAAAACGGGAAGGAAGTACTGGTTCGTCGAACCGTATCGTTGCGACGATGCGGATTATATCATCGTGGGCATGGGCTGCTACATGGAGACGGCTAAGGCCACAGTGGATTATCTTCGCGATAAGAAGGGAATCGCTGCCGGTGCCCTGACCGTGTTCGTTTTCCGTCCCTTCCCCGCTCGTCAAATTGTGCAGGCGTTGAAAGACTGCTTGGCCTTTACCGTATTTGAGCGAATGGATGACCCACTGTCCACGACAGGCAATCACCTGACGCGAGAAATCAAGGCGGCATTTTGCGATGCCATGCTGGGGGTCAACGGCCAGGACCGCATTCGCCGCATCCCTCGGATTTACCACTGCGCTGCGGGGCTGGGTAGCCGTGACGTGCGTCCAGGCGACTTTATCGCTGCCGTCGAAAACATGATGGACCCTGACGGCGGGCGACATTTCTTCTGCGTGGGTATTGATCACCCGCTGGCCCTGAAACGCAAAGAAGACCCCGATCTGCGGCCTCCAGGCGCATTTTCGATGCGCGGTCATTCCGTTGGAGGCTTCGGTTCGGTTACTACCAACAAAGTCATTGCCACTATAGCTGGCAACGTCTTCGGCAAAGATGTGCAGGCGTATCCGAAATATGGTTCTGAAAAGAAAGGCTTACCCACTACTTATTACCTCACCATTGCGGATTCGCACATTAATATCCACTGCGAGCTGGAACACGTGGACTTGCTGGTGATCAATGATCCGACGGCGATTCTCGATCCCAACGTGCTAAAGGGCGTTGTGCCCCACGGTGCGATCTTCATGCAGTCGCCCTATACCGACCCGCGGGAAGTTTGGCGGCGCATTCCCGAATACAACCGCCGCATCATTCGCGACCGCAAACTCCGAGTTTACTATTGCGACATGGTGAAAATCGCCCGCGAGGTCGCCTCGGAACCTGACTTGCAAATGCGCATGCAGGGAATTGTTCTGCTCGGCGCCTTCTTGAAACTGACGCCCTACGCCAAACAGGCCAACATGTCCGACGATCAGGTCTATGCCGGTGTTGAAAAAGCGTTACGGAAATACTTCGGCCGACGCGGCGAGCGCGTCATCCAGGATAACATGACCTGCATCAAACGCGGCTATAACGAAATGCAGGAAATTCCCCAAGAGATTATTCATTCAAATGCCCTGTGAGCTGCTCTAAAGTGCCGGCTCACCCCTGATGGGAAAGTGCTTCATAGAGCTTTGAGAATGTCGCGTCAGCATGACTCCGGATTTTCAGAGGATTCCTAGCGCCCATTAATCAATACACGGAGATAACCATGAGCGCTACGCTAGATGGCGTCCTGCACGATATTCAAAAACTTCCCTCGATGAACGGTCCGAAGCCCGGCGATCCGTTCGGTAACAGCACATACGGCACGCTGGTAGATAAGCCTTATAAACTGGTCAATCTGCCTGTGCTCGACGTCGTGGACTTTAACGAACGGATCATACGCGGCTATGAAGAAGGTTGGGGCGAGGAAGAATTGCCGGCCGATTTGTCGGTGGCGCGCTCCCTGATTCCTGCCGGGACGGCCAACCTGCGGGATTTTTCCAACATTGCCCCAGAAATTCCCGAATACATCCCGGAAAACTGTACCGGCTGCATGGAATGCGTGACGGAGTGTCCCGATACGGCTATTCTGGGCAAAGTGATCGGAGAAGATGAGTTTGAGCGGCGGCTCCAGGCCATCCCCGAAGAAGACCGAGAAATGTACCGCCAACAGTGGGCTAAGACCAAAAAATACTACGAGGCGGGGAAAAAGAAAGGTTTGCCAGGTGGCCTATTTCATATCATCATTGACCCGTCGAAGTGCAAGGGTTGTGCGGAGTGTGTTACCATCTGCGACGACGGGGCGCTGAAGATGGTGCAGAAAACCGATGACGTCATGCTCAAGGCCCGCAAGAGCCACCGTTACTTCAAGAATATGGGGCTGAGCGATAATCGTTACATCAGCGATAACTTGTTAGTGGACATGATGCTCAAGGAGGAAACGCATATCTACGTCGGCGGTGCGGGTTCGTGTGCGGGCTGTGGCGAAGGAACGGCACTGCGGATGCTTTGTGCGGCTACCGGCAGCAAGTACGGCGATCAATGGGGTATCATCGCCGCCACGGGCTGCAATACTGTCTACACCTCGACTTATCCTTATAACCCCTACCTTGTGCCTTGGACAAATTCGCTGTTTGAGAATGCTCCCGCTTATGCCATAGGCGTTCGCATGCGCTGGGATCAGATGGGTTGGCGGGATAAGCCGCTGTGGTGCATCGGCGGCGACGGTGCCATGTTCGACATCGGCTTCCAATCTCTCAGCCGCATGCTCGCCAGCGGGATGAATATCAAGGTGTTCGTCCTCGATACGCAGGTTTATTCCAACACGGGTGGCCAAGCCTCTACGTCTTCCTATATGGGCCAGAATACTAAGATGTCGGTGCACGGGAAAGTCCTGGGCGGCAAACAGGAAAAACGCAAAGAGATCGCCCAGATTTGCATGATGCATCCCAACACTTATGTGGCACAAACGACCTGTGCCCATTATAACCATTTCTACAAATCGGTGTTGGGCGCCCTGGAATACGAGGGTCCAGCAATTGTGATCTGCTACACCACCTGTCAGCCGGAGCATGGGGTCGCTGATAATATGGCGGCCCACCAGGCGCGTTTGGCCGTGGACAGCCGCGCGTTTCCGCTTCTAATTTACGATCCGCGGAAAGGCGAACGTATTCGCGAGCGATTATCGTTGCAAGGAAACCCGGCTCCGAAAGAGGATTGGTATCGCCACCCGAAGACCGGGCAGCCGATTACCTTTATTGATTTCGCCCGCACCGAAGGTCGGTTTGCCAAGCATTTCGACAAAGATGGCAACCCCTCGCCAACTTTGTTGGCCGCCAATCAAGACCGTCTCGAAAACTGGCGCCTCTTGCAGGAACTCGCCGGCTTGCGATAACATCGTAGTTTCGCCTCAACCAAGCACAGGCTTAGGCAGTCCTGTTCCCGGAATAATTGCTTCCGCTTGCCTTCCCGAGACGACAGATTCCCTCGATTGCAGCACAATAGCTATTCACGTGCTAGTTGAGTTGCGATTCGCGGTTGGTTTCCCGCCAGTACTCCTTTGGAGTAATCGTGAGCATCTCACCACTTTCTGGGTGCGGAAGCGGTCGTACGCTGGGTAATTCGCTCAACTCCAATCCTGTGGACAAATCGGTTGAACTTAGCCGTGGTGCATAAGCATACCCGACATTCTGGGGCTTGCCGACGCTTACTCTGGAGCATCATTTCTCTCGCGCAATTTCGTCGGATGGGGTAAACCGACCATGTCGGAACGAATATACGCAAAGGATGCCACGATGGTCCGCGAAGGACACGACTTTGATCCAGTGGAAACGCAGGAATGGCTCGATTCACTCGATGCCGTCTTAGAGGCTCGGGGGCCTGCGCGGGCACAATTCCTGGCCGAGCGCATTGTCCAACGGGCCTGGCAACGGGGTGTGCCGTTGCGCTTGGGCTTGACCACCCCGTATGTCAACACCATTCCCGCAAGCGAAGACCCGCCTTATCCCGGCGACCGTGTTCTAGAGCGGAGGATTTCTAGCATCATCCGCTGGAACGCTATGGCCATGGTGGTGCGGGTTAACCGGAAATATCCCGCCGTGGGCGGACATATCGCGACTTTCGCTTCTATCGCCAAACTCTATGAGGTCGGCTTTAATCACTTCTTCCGCGGCAGCACCGACAAAGAAGTTGGCGACTACGTTTATTTCCAGGGCCATTCCGCTCCAGGTATCTACGCCCGCGCTTACCTGGAGGGTCGCATCTCCGAAGCACAGTTAGAAAACTTCCGCATGGAACTATTACCCGGCGGCGGATTACCTTCCTATCCGCACCCCTGGCTCATGCCGCATTTCTGGGAGTTTCCCACCGTGTCCATGGGACTTTCCCCTATGATGTCCGTGCAGCAGGCACGTTTCTTGCGCTACGTCCAACATCGCGGCATCGCCGACACTTCGAATACGCGCGTCTGGTGTTTCCTCGGTGACGGTGAAATGGACGAACCCGAATCCGCAGGGGCGATCTATTTGGCCGGTCGCGAAGAATTGGACAACCTCATCTGGGTGGTTAATTGCAATCTCCAACGGCTCGACGGTCCAGTACGGGGCAACGGTAAGATCATCCAGGAACTGGAAGCGCTCTTCCGCGGCGCGGGTTGGAACGTCATCAAAGTCATTTGGGGCTTCGATTGGGACCCCTTGTTGGCTGCCGATAAAGACGGTCTGCTCGTGCGTCGCATGAATGAAGCGGTGGATGGTGATTACCAGAAATACGCGGCCTCCGACGGAGCCTATATTCGTCAGCATTTCTTCGGCAAATATCCACCGTTGCTCAAACTGGTCGAACACCTCAGTGACGAGCAACTACCGCGCTTACGGCGTGGTGGCCATGATCCCGTCAAGGTGTACGCGGCCTATAAACGGGCAGTTGAACATCGCGGCCAGCCTACAGTCATCCTGGCGAAGACCATCAAGGGCTACGGTCTCGGTGAAGCGGGCGAGGCACGCAACATTGCTCATCAGCAGAAGAAACTCGAAGAGCAACACCTCCGCGAGTTCCGAGACCGCTTCGACTTGCCCATTCCCGACAGCAAGATTCCTGAAGTTCCCTTCTACCATCCCGGGCCGAAGAGTCCCGAGGTGGAATATCTCCTCGAGCGACGTCGCGCTCTGGGGGGATTTTTGCCGCGGCGCGTCATGCGGGCCGCACCGCTGCGGGCACCGTCTTTAGAACTTTTCCATGAATTTCTCAAAGGTTCCGGAGCAGGCCGGGAAGTCTCCACGACCATGGCCTTCGTGCAGATGCTCAGTCTCTTGATGCGCGACAAGACCATCGGCAAACTAATCGTCCCCATCGTGCCCGACGAGGCCCGCACCTTCGGCATGGACGCGCTCTTCCGACCGTTCGGTATCTATTCCCCTAAAGGCCAGCTGTACGAACCCGTAGATAAAGGCATGCTCATTTACTACCGTGAAGCAACAGATGGTCAGATCATCGAGGAAGGCATCAACGAAGCGGGAGCGATGGCCTTGTTCACCGCGGCGGGAACTACGCCTGCCCTGCGGGGTATCAATACGATTCCCTTTTATATCTTCTACTCCATGTTCGGCTTCCAGCGTGTCGGCGATTTTATTTGGGCCAACGCGGATTCGCGCGGCAAGGGTTTCCTCCTGGGAGCCACCGCAGGACGCACCACATTAGCAGGCGAAGGTCTGCAACATCAGGACGGCCACAGTCATGTTCTCGCCTCGACCGTTCCGAACGTGCAACCCTACGACCCCGCATTCGCGTTTGAGTTGGCAGTCATTATCCAGGACGGCATCCACCGCATGTATGAACTCCAGGAAGACATCTTCTACTATATCACGCTTTACAACGAGCGTTATGAGATGCCACCTATTCCAGACGGTGAAAAGGTGCGCGAAGGCATCCTACGCGGTATTTACAAATTCCGCCCTGCTCCCCGCCCCTCCCGGCGCGCACCTCGCGTTCACCTGCTCGCTTCGGGGCCGATGGTCGTCGAGGCCTTGCGCGCCCAGACCATGCTCGATGAACAGTTCCACATTCAGGCCGACGTCTGGAGCGTCACCAGTTTCGTCCTGCTTCGCCGCGAGGCCTTAGAAATCGAACGCTGGAACTGGTTACATCCTGAAGCCCCACCTCGCAAGCCTTATATTACCCAACTCATGGAAGCTGAACCTTGGCCCGTCGTCGCCGTGTCTGACTACATGAAAATATTACCCGATGGCCTGGCTAGGTGGATCCCACAAGGAATTTTCTCCCTGGGCACGGACGGTTTCGGACGCAGTGCCGACCGACCACTCTTGCGACGTTTCTTCGAAGTGGATGCAGAATCCATTGTGTTGGCCGCGTTATACCAACTGGCGCGAGCGGGCAAACTGGAAACGCGCCGGGTCACCCAAGCGATGAAGCAACTCGGCCTCGACCCCGACAAACCCAACCCTGCCGCTTGCTAGAGGCTCTTGTCCCCGCAGTGGCTTGACGACCGCACGGTATTACTAACAGATCGTTGCTCAGCGACTTGCTATACGCTCTTATCCCGGTAGTGGTCTGGCCTCGACGTTCTCTCGGAACTTAGCCGACACGTATCAATCCGCTGATTATCAGCCACGGCCAATTTATAAGAGGCGGTTTGCTACAATAATGTCCACAATGACCTCCGCAAGGTCGCACTAGTGTACCGTGGTCGGCATAAGAGCTGGGTCGGCTGGGAAAAGCTATTCCTACACTGCTCTCTGATGTCAGTAAGCCAGGTTATGAACGCGCTCTATTTCGGCGACAATCTGGACGTACTGAGGCGCTATATTGCAGATGAATCGGTGGACTTGATCTACCTCGACCCACCGTTTAAATCCGACGCTACCTACAACGTGCTGTTCGAGGAAAAGAACGGCACACAAGCCGCCGCTCAGATTAAGGCCTTCGAGGATACTTGGCATTGGGACCAATCCGCCGCCGCGGCCTATCAGAAAGTGATACAAGGAGGCGGCCAGCTGGCGCAAGTGCTGCTGGCCCTGCGGACGTTCCTCGGCGGCAACGACATGCTTGCCTACTTGGCCATGATGGCCATTCGTCTCAAAGAACTTCATCGCGTGCTCAAGCCCACGGGCAGCTTGTACCTTCACTGCGACCCAACCGCCAGTCATTATTTGAAGCTGCTCCTCGATGCCGTCTTCGGCGGCAAGAACTTCCGTAACGAAATCATCTGGAAACGAACCCACTTTCATCGTGCCCGAAAGCGCTTTGGCAAGATTCACGATGTCTTGTTCTTCTATACTAAGAGCGATTCTTTTACTTGGCATGAGCAGCAGGGCCCTCACGATCCTGAATACATCGAAAAGCATTTCCGATGGAAAGACAAGACAGGTCGGCGTTTTCAGGCGATCACCTTGACCGGGCCAAGAACTACGCAAGGGCCGAGCGGCGAACCGTGGCGTGGCATCGATCCCAGCAAGGTGGGACGCCATTGGGCTTTACCAGAGGAGATCCTCAAGAAACTAGACATCACTTCGGGCACAGTTCAGGAAAAACTTGACGCCTTGGAACAAGCAGGTCGCATTTACTGGCCGCGGAAACCTGGGGGTGTACCGCGGCTCAAAATGGTATGCGGATGAACTGGAAGGTGTACCCCTTGGCGACATTTGGACTGATATACCACCCTTCAGTGCACAAGCTAAAGAACGCTTGGGCTTTCCCACGCAAAAACCTGAGGCCCTGTTACAGCGCATCATCTTAGCCAGTTCCAATCGCGGAGACTTAGTCTTAGACCCGTTTTGCGGTTGTGGCACGACTATCGTTGCCGCCCAGCGTCTCGAACGTAGGTGGATCGGCATTGACATCACGCACCTCGCTATCAACCTTGTCCGCCTTCGGTTGCAAAACACTTTTGGGCCGAGCATCCAGAGCCAATATCGCGTCATCGGTGAGCCGACGACCGTGAAAGATGCCCAAGCGCTCGCGCAACAAGACCCATTTCAGTTTCAATGTTGGGCGCTTGGCTTAGTAGGAGCGCGACCGACGGAGCCAAAGAAGGGTGCAGACCGCGGCATTGATGGCCGTCTGTATTTCCACGATGGCGGGCGGGCCGGCCAAACCAAACTGGTGGTGCTTTCCGTCAAATTGGGCCAAGTCAGGCCCAGCGATGTCCGCGACCTGTTAGGCGTCGTGGATAGGGAAGGAGCGGCCTTGGGAGTGCTGATTACGTTACAGGAACCCAGCCCGGCTATGCGGCGAGAAGCCGCGGAGGCAGGATTTTATACATCGCCGGGCGGCACGCAACATCCGAAAATTCAAATCCTGACTATCGCCGATTTACTCGAACGCCAGCAACGCATTGACCTGCCCGCATGGACTGACTGGCAAACTTTCCGCCGCGCCCCAAAAGCCAAACCCAACCCTGGTCATCACCTGAATACCATGGATTTCGGCTGGAATGAAGAGGACAACCATTCGTAGTGGCACTTGGCCAAGAAGGGCAAGGCATTGACTTATCTGCTCTAGGATTTTACACGCTTTGCTAATCAGGGCTGGATGTGAGGGATACATAGACTGCCTGCAGTGCGTCCATACCCGTTCGTGAGCGACACACTACCGAGTGATATAGAACACCACTTCACTGAGGGAAAGGTAACCTTAGGTGCGGACCTACTGCGGTCGGAGCAGCCAATGGGCGGCGGCAGCAAGCAAACTGACGGGTAGAAGCAGGTAGATTCCGAGCATACGAAGGCGGAGGGAGCGTTGGTTCAGCCGGGCCTGGGAAAGGAGGGCACGCCAACTTTCAGGGGTGAGCCGGCATTTGGCGATACCGGCGAAGAGGGTGTGTGAACCATCGGGAAGGTCTAACTGCCGCGCCTCAGCATACCAATCGTAAATGATGCCCAGGCGTCGTAGTTCATCTAGAGTGGGCGACCATGTACTGTCCGGCCAGAGTTCTCGTAGCCAACTCGCCAGCTGTTGGCGAGCTTTTTCCTCAGCGCGAACGATAGCCGTTTGTCTGTCGCTGGATAACTCGGTGTCGTCCAAGCGCACTGTCCAGGTACAGACATAACTAATCTCGCGGTCATGCAACGGCGTTTGCAAGTCTTCCTTGGCTGGAGCCTGCGACGACATTTGAAATGCAAACCAAACCGTTCCGAGTACGGCGGCCATCACGACGCGTACTCCATCGAGCCAAGAACCATTCTTCCGCAGACGTCGGTTTCGCATGCGAGTCCTCGCCAGATTAGCGATACTGAAAGGTTTTTTACAGAGTCACCAGGGCAAAGCAGTGAGCAGGGCGCACCGTGAGCATACTAGCGGTGTGTTAGCGCATGACTTACGAAGGTAAATTCTCCATAGCTGTCCTCTTGGGCGTACCGTGAGGATACTAGCGACGTGTTGGGGCATGGTGGGGGCTAGCCCATTGCAAGAGCATGGCCATGAGTGCGGCGCTGATCGCTTTGGGCCATTCTTGTGCCCAGTGAACCTGTTCCCACTGTTGCCAGAACCACACCAGTGCCCCCGCGAACAAGGTGATCAGCATCACAGGATTCCAATCGAAACGCCAAGGCCGACCAGGCCGCATCAGGTGCTCCCAGGGAACCAGCAAGAACAGTACACCAAAATAGGCAGCACTACGAAGTCCCTGATAAGCAAGCGAAGCTTCGTTCGCTTGTTGGGACAACCAGGCTTCAGGCAAGGAAATCGCTGACCCGAGGGGGCTGGCGCCATCAAGCCAGGCACTAAAAAAGCCTAAACTCATGCCCAGCACGATGCGTACCAGACAGCGCGTCCAGACCTCCGGCCAGCGATAATCCCACCACAGCCGTTGCACCGCCAGTAAGACCCAACTGGCCAGGAGAGCGAACGCACCCGTGAAGGCAAAATCGCTCCACGAAATATCCGGTCGCAGATTCCAACCTACCACACCGAGGAAGCCGCTTAACACCACTGCACTGATTGCTGCCAGGGTCCAACTCCGCGCTAATTCCCATACAGGACTAGCGGGACGGAATATCACGGTGCTCGGTTCCTGAGACGCGGCGCTCAGCCGCAGACGAAACTTTCCCGGCTGTGGCGAAGAGAGCATGGAGGTCATAGGAGATAAGGAGGTCCGCGCAGCAACAGAACTGGTGCGGCAAACGCAGTGTTCTAAGTGCTGAGCCACTTCGCCCAGGGTGGCAAATCGCGTGTTCGGATCCTTCGCAAGGGCCTGGCGCAACACAGGTACGACTTGCGAAGGCAAGTGCTTCCAGTCTGGTTCATCGGTCAGGTGGCGCAGCAGGATTTCCTGTACCGATTGTCCTTCAAAAGGAAGCCTTCCTGTCAATAGTTGGTAAAGCATTACCCCCGCAGCATAGATATCCACTGCGGGTCCATACCTTCCCTGGGCCATTTCTGGAGCCATGTAATACACCGTGCCCAGATGTGTGTGAGTTTCCGCGGACTTTCCGCTTATGACTTTGCTCAAACCGTAGTCGCCCACTTTGACCCAACCGCCGGGAATGGCATCTCCCAAGAAGATATTGCTCGGCTTGAGATCACGATGGACAATACCCTGTCGGTGTAAGAAATCCACTGCGTGGGCTAACTGGTGAAACCAATCGAGCACTTGCTCCAGAGGCAATCCGCGGGGATTGTTCCGGAGCAACGCTGACCACGTCGGGCCGGCGACGTATTCCATAATCAACCACCACACGCCGTCGCCTGATTGCCTCAGATCGTGAATGGCTACCAAGTTGGGATGAGCCAGGTTCAGACAGGTGCGAATGCCCCTTAATTCAGTGGCACATTCACCGCGGAGGCATTTCAAGGCCACTTCTTTTCCGGAATCAGTGACGGCATAGTAAACTTCGCCAAATCCGCCGCTGCCCAGGGCGTGTTTGATGGTATAAGGTTCCAGAGGTCGGTTGCCTGGTGCGTAGCTGAACGCCATCGAGCTGCTCCGCCAGCGTGTTCCTATCCTAAGAATAGCAGACCCGGTTGATCGTTTCAGCTTGCCTATCCCCTCGTAAGATTATTCGCAGCAACCACCTTACTCTTTGACGGATAATTACCTTGACGGGAAGACGTCAGGAAACGAAAAGCACGATTTAGCAACTGCGGCAATGACTCGGCCCCACGACTTAGAAGCAAACCAAACCCTGACGCCGATGATGCTGCAATATCGGGAGATCAAGAGTCGCCATCCCGACATGCTGTTGCTGTTTCGCCTGGGCGACTTTTATGAGATGTTTTTTGAGGATGCGTTGACCGCCTCTCGAGTGCTCCAGCTCACATTGACCAGTCGCGACAAGCAAATCCCCATGGCCGGTTTCCCCCATCATTCCTTAGATCAGCACCTGAGGCGGTTGTTACAGGCCGGTTTCCGAGTGGCAGTGTGTGAGCAAGTAGAAGATCCCGCTACGGCAAAAGGGTTGGTACGCCGGGAAGTTGTGCGGATCGTCACACCGGGCACGTTGACGGAAGAGACGTTACTCGACCCGCAAAAACCCAATTACCTGGCTGCTGTCTGCCCAGGGGAGAAATTGTCGGGGCTAGCCTGGGCTGAACTTTCCACGGGGCAGATGTGGGCCGCCGATCTGCCGGCCGAGCGTTTGGCCGACGAGTTGGTGCGCCTGGAAGTATCCGAGTTAATTCTGCCCGAAGGAGCCAATCCGCCTTGGCTCGGCGTTCTTCAAACGCAATGGCCCATGGTCAGTCTCACGGCACGCCCTGTTTGGACTTTTGAACCACGTCCCGCTCTGGAAACCCTGCGTCAACAGTTTCAGGTATGCTCACTGGAAAGTTTTGGCTTTGACGAATCGCAGCCGTGCTTACAGGCAGCAGGAGCCTTAGTGCGTTACCTGCAGGAAACATTGAAAGCCACGTTGGGACACCTGACGCGGTTATGCAGTTACCGAAGTGGTGCAGTGCTGTACCTGGACTCGGTGACTCGGCGCAGTCTGGAGCTGGTACGGACTCTCCGCGAGGGGCGTCGGGAGGGTTCCTTGCTCGCCGCGATTGACCGCACCGTTACGCCTATGGGAGCGCGTTTATTGCAGGAGTGGTTATTGGCTCCGTTGACCGACCTGCCAGCGATTCGCCAACGCCAAGACGCCGTGGCCGAACTGAAAGAAAAGCCAATCTTCCGTCGCCAAGTGCGGTCCATTTTGGCGCGCCTGCACGATGTTCAACGTTTGACGAGCCGCATCAGCACTGGTCGGGCTTCCCCCCGGGATTTGTCAGCTCTGGGTGCGTCGCTGAAGCTCCTGCCCGAATTAATCAACCGGCTTGCCGATGCCAAAGCTTCCGCTCTGCAGCAGGTCCGTGCGCAATTGCATTCCTTACCCGAACTGCAGCAGGAATTAGAACGCGCTCTGGTGGACGCGCCGCCGCTCAGCCCGAAAGAAGGCGGACTGATCCGCGAAGGTTACCATGCCGAATTGGACCGACTCCGCGAATTAGCGCGAGGCGGTAAAGCGTGGATGGCCCAGTTCCAGGCCCGGGAAATCTCGCGCACCGGGATTCCGTCGCTCAAGGTGGGCTTCAATCGCGTCTTTGGTTACTTCATCGAGGTTACGCATGCTCATGCCGACAAAGTCCCGCCAGATTATCAACGCAAGCAAACGCTCAAGAATGCGGAGCGCTACATCACCCCAGAATTGAAGCAATACGAAGATCAGGTGCTCCGCGCTGAAGAACGTGCTCACGCCTTGGAGTATGAATTGTTCTTGCAACTGCGCGAACGTGCGGCGCAAGAAGCGAAGAATTTGGTGGAAACTGCGGAAGCATTAGCTCGGCTCGACGTATGGGCCGGTCTGGCTGAATTGGCCGACTTGCAAAATTACTGCCGTCCGGAAATAGTCGCGGAGCCAGTGCTGGAGATTTGCCAGGGACGGCACCCGGTGCTGGAGCAAATCCTTCCGGCCGGCAGGTTCGTGCCTAACGATGTGGCCCTATCGTCCGAAGGGGGCTTCCTTCTGGTAATAACTGGGCCGAACATGTCGGGCAAATCCACATATATTCGCCAAACGGCCCTTCTGGTACTTATGGCGCAAATGGGCAGCTTTATTCCTGCGCAAAGCGCCCGCATCGGGATCACCGACCGGATCTTCACACGCGTCGGCGCCAACGACGACGTCGCGCGCGGCCAAAGCACATTCCTGGTCGAAATGACGGAGACGGCCAACATCCTGCACAATGCCTCGCCCCGAAGTCTGGTCATCCTGGACGAGATCGGCCGAGGCACCAGCACCTATGATGGTTTGGCCATCGCCTGGAGCGTCGCGGAATATATCCATAATATCCTCGGTTGCCGCACCTTGTTTGCCACCCATTATCATGAGCTGACGCAACTAGCGGAAGCCTTACCTGGGGTTCGCAATTACCAGGCAGCGGTGCACGAAACCAACGGACGCATCGTTTTTCTGCACCGCATCGTGCCTGGGGCTGCCGACCGGAGTTACGGCGTACATGTGGCCGAATTAGCCGGCCTTCCCAAGGCCGTGCTGGAGCGAGCACGGCAAATTCTGTCCCGCCTGGAAAGTCAACATCAGGCGAATGCCGCTGCGGCTCGGCAGATGCGCCGCTCGCGTAAGATTCTGGCCGAATTCGGTTACTCGCTCTTCGAACGGCCCGCGGCAGAATCAGCCTCATCTGCGGAGAAAACACCCCCATGAGCGATCTCGTATTAGTACATGTCGAAACGCCCGCGGCAATCATCACGCTGAATCGTCCTGAGAAACGCAATGCACTGAATCGTGCCTTGGTCGCCCAGTTAATTGAGGCATTTGCCCGGGCCAGCGCGGATGGTCAAGTGCGGGCCGTTATTCTGACCGCGAACGGACCTGCCTTTTGCGCTGGGATGGACTTGGCCGAGTTGGCCGAGACGTTGGACCGTCCGGATGAAGCTGAACAAGTCCATGCCGATACCCACCGACTTGCCGAGTTATACGAACTGATTTACGCCTGTCCTAAGCCAACCATCGCGGCAGTACCAGGGCCTGCCGTGGCCGGTGGTGCGGGATTGGTAACAGTCTGCGATCTTGCCCTTGCCACACCTCAAGCTCGCTTTGGCTATCCGGAAGTCCGTCGCGGTTTAGTGGCCGCAATAGTCCTGCCCCATTTGCTTCGCTTGGTTGGGGAGCGTTTGGCCCGCGAATTATTGCTCGGCGGTGAGCTGATGGACGCTCCGCGGGCATACCAGGTGGGGCTCATTAACGCCATCGTGTCGGAAAGCGACCTCTTACCCACCGCACTACAATGGGCGCGCCGTTGTGCCCTGGGCGGTCCGCAAGCGCTGGCTAAGACCAAAGAACTCCTGCGCCGATTTTCCCCGTTCACATCTGCCAGCCAAGTCGCTGAGGAGAGCGCTAGTTCACGCCTGCAGGTCGAATGCCGCGAGGGGCTACGGGCCTTCCTGGAGAAGCGACCCGCTCCCTGGGTGAAGTAAGGTATGTCAGCGCGCTAACTTCAACAGTTTTTCCCGAATAATTTAACGGCATCTGCCCGGCCACAAGGGCGTGCAGACCGTTCCCTTTCGAGAAATGACCGCACTTCTGCGACCTTGACCGCCCTGCGCCAAACAACTTGGCTGTGCCGAGGAGCCTGGGGGATAACCATATCCACACTACGACAAGCCCCGTGTGGCAGCGAAGTCTTCCAGAGATTCAGAAAAGTAAGCGGAGGATGGAGACATGACTGGTTCTGTCTGGGTAGATGGGTTGACCTTTCCACAGGTCCTCAAGCGCACAGTAGAACGCTGGCCCCAACGCGAAGCGATGGTTTTTCCGCAAATCGGATACCGCATTCCTTGGCGCCAGTTTGGCCACGAGGTCGAACGTGCCGCGCGTGCCTTGCTGGCCCTGAACATTCAGCCGAACGAGCACGTAGGCATCTGGGCGACCAACTGGCCCCAATGGGTCATTCTCCAGTTCGCTACTGCCACAGTAGGGGCCGTCCTGGTCAACATCAATCCTGCCTATCGCGTCCACGAGCTGGAATACATCCTGAAGCAGGCCGACATTTCCGTTCTCTTCCTGACTGACCGTTTCAAGCAATCGGACTATTTCGCCATGCTACGCGAATTGTGTCCAGAACTGACCTCCTGCCCACTGGAACTCCGCCCCTCAGTGCGCTGTCCACGCTTACGCCATGTCATCAGCATCCAGTCCACCAAGCTGCCGGGCATGAGGAATTGGGAGGAGTTCCTGAATCTCGCCGAACAAGTGGCTGCCGAGGCAGTGCATCACCGCGCTGATTTTCTCAGCCCTCATAATGTAGTCAACATCCAATACACCTCGGGGACAACTGGTTTCCCCAAAGGCGCTATGCTGACTCATCGTAATCTCCTCATGAATGCATATTACGTCGGGGAGCGTCTTGCCTTCACGGAAAACGACCGCCTGTGCATTCCTGTGCCGTTCTATCACTGTTTCGGCTGCGTAATGGGGACGTTGATGTGCGTCATCTACGGGGCGACTATGGTGGTTCCGGCCGAGGCGTTCGACCCCCTGGCCACGCTCCAAGCCATTCATCAGGAACGTTGCACGGCTGTTTACGGTGTGCCGACTATGTTTCTGGCCGAACTCAACCATCCTCGATTTGCTGAGTTTGACCTATCCTCGTTACGAACGGGTATTATGGCGGGAAGTCCGTGTCCGATTGAATTGATGAGGCAGGTTGTTGAGAAAATGGGGTGCCGCGAAATCACCATTGCTTATGGTCTCACTGAGGCCTCCCCTGTTATCACTCAGACGCGCACCACTGACAGCCTGGAACATCGTGTCGGCACTGTTGGTCAACCTCTACCAGGGCTCGAAGTCCGCATCGTCAAGCCCGGCACCTGGGAAGACGTTTCACCTGGTGAACCGGGAGAACTAATAGTCCGGGGTCATGGCGTCATGAAAGGCTACTACAACAAGCCCGCAGAAACCGCAGAAGTACTGAGTCCCGAAGGTTGGCTTCGCACGGGCGACTTAGCCACGCAGACCCCCGAAGGTTATTACCGTATCACGGGACGCATTAAGGACATGATCATCCGCGGGGGCGAAAACATTTATCCTCGCGAAATCGAGGAATTCTTGCTGACTCATCCTAAGATTCTGGACGTCCAGGTCGTGGGTTTGCCAGATGAAAAATACGGCGAAGAGGTGAGCGCCTGGATACGTGTGAGGCCGGGGACGACATTGACCGAAGAGGAAGTGCGCGATTTTTGCCGTGGCCGTATCGCCCATTACAAAATCCCCCGCTATATCGTCTTCGTGGACGAATATCCCACGACGGTGACGGGTAAGGTGCAAAAATTTAAACTCCGCGAAATGGGCATCGAACGCTTCGGCCTGCAGCATGCCGCTGCCATTGAAACTGCATGAATCGCGCTACAGCGAAAGGTGTTGAAACCGCTTGCGGCCAAGTACCCGAGCCACCATTGCGCCTGGTCGAGCTGGGCCACGAACCAGAGCAGCGATGATTGCGAACAATTCCAGCGGGTGGGCTAACCCACGGGAGGCGTGCTTTCCTCGAATTTCGGAGCCGTGGGCGAAATGCGCCGCGGCGGCGCCGGCGGCTCAGCGGGATTTGCACTTCCCGAAGCTGTGTTATACGGGGCTGTCTGCGGGGGTTCGATGTCTTCCTCAATACCTCGTAAGCCTTTCTTAAACTCCACAATGCCCTTGCCGAGGTAACGGCCCACTTCGGGCAGGCGCCGCCCGAACAGCAGCACCCCCACGATCAGGATGATAATCAACTCGGGCGTTCCTATGTTGAAGAAAGCCAGCGGCACGTACATGGGTCCTCTCCCAGTATCTCAGGGTGGTCAGACTTCTGCAGCCTGCACGTCTCGAGGAAGGTCTTGCGCAGGTTACTCATCTACATTGTAATAATATACACCACATCCCCGTTTTTGTTCAGATAGCGCCTTCGTAAGGCTTATAGGATTTCTCCTCCACCAGCCGTGAACCGAGCAGTAAGTTGATACGTTTCTTGATGTCCGCGCGGCGATCATTATGGTGATACACGGAACGAGCCAACTCGACGAAATGTGAGCCGAAATCCTTCCTGCGCTCACAGTCGCGGAGTTCGTCCTCCACTTGCCACAGGGCCAAATTCACGGCTTGCAGTTCAGCGACCAGGTTTTGCAACTCCACCGATTGGGGCAGACTTCGCTCAGCGATGCGTTCCAACTCTGCTAATTCGATTTCCACATGGCGGAGTTTTTCCCAGTCGGTAATCCGCTCTCGCTTAATACGCAAAATGGTGATTTTGTCCACCAACTCGCCCGGCGAAATGGGCACTAAGATGTCGCCCACACGGGTTGTTCGACCCTGTCCTAATTTTTGTTCCACTAAGGAGCACAAATGCTTCGCCACGTCGGTAAATACCGACCCCCAATCCTGGCGCTTGGGTTGTCGAAACAGCCGCATCGTCGGATACCAGAAGGTGGTCTCTCCTGTAGTGCCCCAGCGCCAATCACACACATAACCTAATAACAACCAGACGGGACGCCCTAATGCCCCGGCTAAGTGCGCGATCGCCGAATCGGTGCAAATCACCAAATCTAAGTGCTGCAGGATCGCAGCCGTATCCATAAAGGCCCCGTGGGCCTCGTCGCGCTGCCCCCCTAAATCCACGACCGGAAAGTCACAGTTCGGCAATTGTTCCTCCCCAGGGCCTTTCTGCAAACTAACGAGTTTCACTCCGGGGATTTCCGCTAGACTTCGGAACATCTCCAAAGGCACGGAACGTTGTCGATCGTTGGGATAGTTCGGATTTCCCTGCCAGGCAATACCTACGCGAAACCCCTCGAGGTCAGACAAAATGGGACGCCAACGCTCGACTAAGTCACTACTGGGAGCTATATAGGGGACCTCAAAACCAATAGCGTTGGGAGCTGTTCCGATATATCGGGGTACACTAAGCAAAGGGATATACACGTCATAAGGAGGTAACGAATCGCCTTTCGCATGGCAACTTTCCAAGTCTAGCACCCGGCTAAGCAGAGCCACTAAGTGTTGAGGACATTCTAACAATACGCGGGCGCCTTGCTGGCGTAAGACCTGGGCATAGCGGACAAATTGCAGTATATCTCCTATCCCCTGCTCGGCGACCAATAATATAGTCTTGCCGTGTAGCGGTTCGCCCTGCCAACGCGGTGAGGAGAACCTTTGCCATTCAGAGGCGTTAACGTAAAGTCGGTGCTCGTAATCGTCCCAGCCCTGCTGCCAGCGACCCTGAGTGAAGTAAATCATGCCGCGGTTGAGATAGGCAAGATGATGTTGAGGATTATGACGTAGCGCTTCGTCAAAGCATTGCTGCGCCTCCTGATAGCGTCCCATGGTGGAAAGTATCGTGCCTAACGTGTTCCAAGCGTCGGCCTGATGCGGTGCGATGTCCGTGGCTAAACGTGCCCAACTTTCCGCTTCCGTTTCTTCACCCATAGCTAAAAGACTAAGACTCAGGCCTACACATATATCGAGCTGTCCAGGCTGACTTGCCAGGGCTAGACGAAAATGACGCACTGCTTCCGTATGACGCTGGAGCTGACGGTAAAGCTGGGCAAGATTAGCATGTAAGACAGCCTGATCGGGGCGGAGCCGCACCGCGCGTTCTAAGTAAGGTAAGGCTTCCGAAATGCGGTTGAGGTCGCGTAATAATAAGGCCAAGTTATTGAGCGCTTCCACAAACTGGCTGTCTAAGTCTAAGGCGCGATGAAAGGCCTGAATGGCTTCTTCCCATCGGCCGAGCCGACGCAGAACCAATCCCAAATTACCATATGCTGGAGCATAGTTAGGGAAGCGCTCACTAAGTTGGCGAAAGACGTTCTCAGCCTGAGCGAAGCGACCGTGGCGAGCTAGTAGGACGCCCCATTCATTGACCCATTCGGGCGCCTGCGCTGTTCGACACAGTTCGCCCCCAAGTCGCTCTGCCTGCGACCATTGACCTAATTGAACCCACTGCTGGATTTCCTGCCAGAATTCCGCCGTCGTGGCCATTCTTCACCTGATTAAGACACTTAGCGTGGCGCACCGATTAATCCGGCCTGTGCACGCGCACGAGCCAGACTGCATTATCGGCGCCACGCTCATGCGAAGCCTTACCGAGGTAGTACTCGGCATCCGTCACCCATGCCTCCCGTTCACTTACCATAGTGACTCCAAAATTGCCTAACGGGGCGCCTCGCTCAGGAATCAGTATTTGCTCCGTTTTTCGCAGCACCACTAAGCGCTCAGCATCCACCTCAGCCATAAACAAGGGAGCGCGATGTCGGAAAATGTGATCGTTATGAGCACCTCGACGCGTATAAGTAAGATAAAGACGGTTGCCCACGACGAGCCAATGCTGCTGCGTATTATAATTGCCTAACTCCTCTCCCGTATCGAAGCGCCAGGGCCGAATCGGTTCGTATTCTAAGCCGTCTTTACTGCGCGTCACGTAGCCGCTTTCGTCATGGCGAATGGTAAGGTACCACATCCCCTTGTAAGCAAGTAACGACGGTTCTGCTAAGCCCCGCCGCGTATCCAAGCGGATCTCCGTGCCATGTTTTTGATAAGCGATCTTTTGTCCGTCAAACGTGCACCGTGCCACTGCAACCCCCGTCGGGACACCATGCTTAGGTCCGAAGTAGATAGGGAGGAGTAAGGAGCCATCGGTGTCTATAGCCCATTGGGCACAGGCACACCGCGCCAGATTAAACTTAGGTTCATTGGGAAGTTCCAGCACTTGCCAAGGAGACCAGGTGTCATGAGAAGGATCGTATACTGCATAAGCTGTTGGGGAAAATTGGGGCACGTCATCGAGTTGTCGGCCCGCTTTATCGTAACGCACCTGGGTGCCTATCGCGAGAACTTTGCCAGTCGGGGGATGGTAACCGGGAGTTACATCTGCCACGGCAATAGTAATATCGCCGTCGCGACGCCAGCCGAGTGCTGGGACTTCGATAGGACCTCGCCAAGTTATGCCGCCGTCCAGGCTGGTCATCACATAGAGGCCTGAGTAATAGTCAGATATGCCTAAATGCTTCTGGAGCGTGAGTAGTGCTCGGAGCGGACTTTTGGGATCTTTGCTGGGAAAAACTGCCGCGCGAGGATGAAACCAGCAAAAACCGGGATGAGGCCCGCGCAATATTACATTCCGTTCGAGCCGCGGAAGTTCTCGTAGGGAGTGCTTAGCTTCTTTCTTGGTGATCGCGTCAGGAAGCCCTAAAGCTTGCTCCGCGGTGTGTAACAAGACGCTTTGACACATTGGCGCCACCCAGCAATAATTATCGTCGTATCCTTCCTTCCACGCCACATCCGTCGGGAGGTATCCAGGAGCTCCGTCGCCAAAGCCTGCGGTCATGACGAAGCTATTGGGGCGAAGTCGCTGCAAAGCTAACTGGTAGCCGACGAACGTTTCCGCGGGCAGAATTAGGAAATACGCCTGGCCCTGATTGAAATCGAGAGCTGGAATGTCTATAGGTCGGCCCTGAGCCAAGCGTGCGCGCCAGCTGAGTCCTAAGGCCGCAGAAATGCGTTGCCACTTGCCGCGGCGAGTTTCCGGGTGAGCTTGGTTCAGGATACGCTGCATCTCGGCCACACGAAACATGCCAGTATCCCGTGGGGGAAGAAACAATTCGGCACAACGAAAGCGAACCTGTTCCAGCGGTCGGCGTCGTTGTTGCTGCCAGGCTTCCTCCATGGCGCGGTGGAGCCGCTCCGCCAAGACAGGACGATTTGCGGGATCGCCATTGTTATATTTTCCTGCGGTTACGTCGCCCGCACAACCACTAAAATACACATGCATAATGTTCAGATGATTACGCTCCCAACGTTGTCGCGCCAAGCCAACAAAGTCAGCTGACACCTCCCCGCGGCCGTAATAGCTCATCGGATGAACCGCATAACAGCTCCAAACGACGACGGGCTTATCCCCGTTCCACAAGCTGAACATTCTTAGCCAGGGGTCGGTTTCCCCTTCGGGGGCCTGGTAAATATCGCCGGAAGCACTGCCGCGTGTCCAGGCCACCTTACCATCGGGTAAAACGACGCGGCGGTTCGAGGCAAGGCGCTCCACCTTTGCCTGACCCCAAGCGATATGCGTAACTGGCTGGGCCAGCCGTAGGCTGGTTTGGGCCGCTTCCGCGATCCTCGTTACTGCTCGCTCAAAGAAGGCCGCGTCGCAAATCCAGCCCTGGAGTCCGTAGGTGTCCAGCAGTTTCTGCGCGTGCAGGTCGAAAATCGGAGCGTCGTGTTGGTGCACCGTAGCTAACAAGACGCGTCGCGGCATTGTACCGACTGCTTGGGCGACGACCGCGCGGCAATGATCATAGGCCTCGTTATTCAGCTGACACCAATCCAGGGCAAGTACCACGACCGGAGGCCAATGCGGATCGGACTGACCCTCGGCGGTCTTGCGCGCAAGTACAAAACCCTTAGCCCACAACGGATCCACGGCGGTCTTGGCCTCCGCAATTCCGCCTCCCATAAAGGCATGTCCTGGCGGAATGGTAATGTCGGCCTCAAAAACGCTTACCTGCCAGTGCCCTGCCCCTTCTGAACTATTACCAGCCTTACCCATACCCCAGAAAGCCAAGCCGAGGCTGAGTCCTAAAGCTATGCCCAGTCGCCCCATGACACGCCCCCTGAATGAAGATACCAATAGCACGACCTGAGCTTCGTTAGCCGAAATCCTCTTGCTACGGAGTAGCTTACTCAATTCAACCGTAACATTCACTTAGCTCAGAGAAATTTTTCAATCCAGTCTTGTCGCCCTTATACACTAAATAACGCAAGCTGAGAAGCTGCTCTACCATAACGCTGCCAGTAACGGGGGAAGATTATGGGTCGTTCTGGTGAAGGCTGACGTCGCTTGGCTGACCTTGCATCGGTATTACATCCTCACCATGGCCTGAAGAATATTGATAACCA
>JANWVZ010000049.1 GCA_025056555.1 Gemmatales bacterium
CCGCTCGCGGCCAAGCCTCGCTTGAGCGCCGCTATGACCAGGGCTTCCAGTTCGGATGACCACGAAAACGTTTCTCCGTCATGCCAACCTTGACCGTTCTTGGCGACAAGTTGCCTGGCACATTCGAGCATATTTTCCCTCCCATGCTTAGGAATGGGATTGTTGAAGCAGGCGTTGTTTGGATATTCGTTAGTTTGAAATCGTTGCGGACAATTGGTCGCTCCGCGTGGGTGCTGGCGGGACACCGCGCGAGACGAAGCTCCGTGTCGTGAGCGAAGCCACGCCTATTGGGCCTCCAATTCTTATTCCTCGACACGGCTAGGCGCGGGGTTGCCTCGGGTCAGCGATGGTTTGGCGTCCTGGTGATTGTCGGGACAGGGACACTCGAAAAGTGTCCACGACATTCCTGAGGCGATAGGCTGTCGGCGGCCGCGGCATTATGCCTTGGGCAGTTAGTCTTGCAATACCAAATCAGCAGCTGGGCAGGCTGCTGGGCCAGTAACGATCATCGGGCGGTTGATCCAGGCTTGCTCTGGGCAGGAAGTCGGGCGGGTTTTATAATTCGCATCTACACGTGTTAGGAGGTAATCTATACGGGGAGCGTGGCGTGCGAGCGGCAATAGCGGGAACCTTGAACGCGCTCAGCCAACCGACCAACCTGGGTATGCGTCAATGCGCCGAACGCGGAAGAAAGAAAGAACGGACGTCACACTGATTGGCGATGTCGAGGATTGGGAAGCCGACGTAGTGAATTTCCTGCTGGATTTGCCGTCAGGAGGCGAATGTACCATGTACATGGACTCGCCCGGCGGTTCGGTCTATGGAGCGTTAGCGGTGCTTTCACTGCTGAAGTTACGGCAGATTCGCGGGACTATAGTGGTGCTGGGGGAGTGTTCGTCAGCATGTTTGCTGATTTTTGGCGGGTGCACCAAGCGGTTGGTAACGCCCCACAGCGTGTTTTTCTTCCACCGCATGCGTTGGCAGAGCGATCGTCGGATCATGGCGGACGAAGCACGCCAATGGGCACAGCATTTCGTCCGCATGGAGGAAGACATGGACGGCTTGTTAGTACGCTTGTTCGAGCCGCATCATGAACAGGTTCGTGAATGGGTACGTAACGGCCAGTTTCTGTTTGGCCGGGAACTCGCTCGAGTTGGCCTTGCCGAACTGGTGGAACTCCCCTGACCTGTGCATTGCCCGCCTGTGCCCTTGCTTTCCCACCCGCATTGATTATTATGCTTCTAGAGAGACATCTGGCCCGTAAGGCCGACGAAGCTGTGCCTCACCGCTCTGGTGAGAACTGATGAGTATTCGCACCGGGGAGGGAAAAGTTATGACTGCCGAGACGCTGACCCTTCCGGCAAAGAAGACCAAGTCGCGACCCGAAGAGGAAGTGAAAAAACAGCCGCCTTATCACGTCATCCTGCTCAATGACGACGATCACACCTTCGACTATGTTATCCACATGATGCAGACGCTTTTTGGCTATCCGCGCGAAAAGGGCTACCAGATTGCTCTGCAAGTGCACACTCAGGGCCGTGCTATTGTGTTGACCACTACTAAGGAACATGCGGAACTGAAGCGCGACCAGATTCATGCTTTCGGCCCTGATCCGTTGTTGCCCCGTTCCAAAGGTTCAATGTCGGCAGTCATCGAGCCAGCGGAATAACCGCGTGGGTCTCTGGACGGCATACTCACGCTTCGGCTTAGGATTAAGCCGACCCAGCAAACTCACAACGGGATCTTGATTCAAGGATCAGCGCTACTCCAGTCAAGTCGGCCGACGTTGTCCGAACCGGTTTTCTTGGCAAACCAGCGACATGGGTTGCGCTGCTGCTGGAAGAAAACGGGAGGCAGAAAGGTAGCCAGTACCGACGTAGAAGTCTCGTTGGCCGGTGGTTGCTCCATCGCACCAGCCAAGGGTTGGTCGCCCAGCCAGCGGCACCGCGATAAATCGCTCTGCTCCGCCTCTTTTGTCGAGTGGTGAGTGAGTATGATAGGATGGCAACAGGAAGTAACGTATCTTACTGGATAACCAGAACACTTACACACACGCGCATGGTGGTGGATGCTGGAGGAGTGTATGTGGATGGTCAAGGGCCGCTGCCGATAGTGCGGCCTGGCAGCGTTCCGGAGTTGGCGGAAACTATACGGGAAGCAGTGGAACACGGGGAAGCAGTGTATCCGCTGGGCGGCGGGACGTTGCTCGATTACGGCTTGCCTCCTGCGAAGCCGGGCCGTGCTATTGACATGCGAGGACTCAATCGCCTGGTGGAGTACCCGGCAGCAGACATGACTGTTACCGTAGAAGCAGGGCAGACGCTGGCGCAACTGCAGCGCGTTCTGCATGAACAAGGGCAATGGCTGCCATTGGACGTTCCCTTGGCCGAGCATGCCACGCTCGGCGGCGCTTTGGCAACCAACTGGCCCGGACCGCGGCGTTACGGCTATGGCAGCTGGCGCGATTATGTGTTGGGCATGACTGTAGTCAATGATCGCGGAGAACTGACTCGTTCTGGTGGTCGAGTCGTGAAAAACGTCGCAGGTTATGACCTCCACAAGCTGCACATTGGCGCATTGGGAACTCTGGGCGTCCTAGTGGAGGTAACGCTCAAGATTCGGCCTCTGCCGGAAAGTCGCAGCTTGCTGTGCTGGCGTTGTCCCGAAAATGTCCTGAGCGGACTCTTAGACGCGGTACACGCCTCGCAGACTCGACCCGTGACCATTGCCGTCATGAATGATCGGGCAGCGCGGTTATGCAACATAATACCTTCGGGCACCGAGTCAGATAGTTGTCTGGTGCTCCTCGGCTTCGAGGAGAAGCGCAGCACAGTGCGCTGGCAACGGGAACAAATCCACCGTGAATTATCCCGTATCTCGGGCAGCGACTTAATCGAGGAATGGGAGGAGGCGGAAAGCCTGGCCGTTTGGCAGGCGCTGACAGATTTTCCAGCAGTGGCCTCGGCGCCGGTATCCTTCCGTGTACAGGTTCTGCCGAGCCAGACGGTGTACGTGTTGCGGGCGCTGAAACACCTCGGAGAGGCTGCCTGGCTGGCACACGCGGGCCAGGGCACGATTTACGGCCATTGGTGGAATCTGGACGAAGCTGACTTGAAAAATCGACTGACCGCGCTACGCAAGACGGCAGCAGCGCATAGTCGCATCCAGGCGGAATCAGTAGCAGCGCCAGGGCGCGTCGTCGTGTTGCGGTGTCCGCCGACGTGGAAAACGCCAGCTTTAGTGTGGGGAGATCCGCCGAATGACCAATGGCTGCAGCGAAAGATCAAGGACACCTTCGATCCGCGTCACTGCTTCAATCCAGGCCGATTTCCCGCGGGGTGGTGACCTTCGCCAGGATAGCGGAAAAAACCTCCAGTAAGCCCCACCGACATCAGGCCCACGGATGACATCCCCATGTCAAAATTCGATATCCAGCCCACCAGTTCACCACGAAACGGGGCAATTCGTGGGACGCTGATCGCGATTTTCCTCCGCACTGCTCAAAACCATTGAAGGCGACTGGGCTGGAATGAGGAGAATCAATGCGACCTAGATCGGAGCGACAATGGGCGATTACCTGCAGACGGTGACCGAGGTTTACGCTCAAGCAGCACGCCAGCCGGATCCGGGACTGTGTTGCCTGCCGACGGCGGTCTGGCAATTGCCGGGATTGAGTTATCCGCCGCGGATGCTGGAGATGAATTACGGTTGTGGCAGCACAGTGGACCCGAGAGAAATACGTCAAGAGGATAGCATTGTCTATGTCGGTGTCGGAGGCGGGCTGGAACTGCTCCAATTTGCCTACCTGGTGCGGCGTCGTGGGGGCGTAATCGGCGTCGATCCAGTCGCGGAAATGCGCCAGGCGGCCTGGGCGAACCTGATCGAAGCTGAACGGCTCAATCCCTGGTTTCGCCGCGAATTCGTCGAGCTTCGAGAAGGCGATGCCCTGGCTCTTCCCCTAGCGGAGCAGTCAGTGACTGTGGCCGCGCAAAACTGCCTGTTCAACGTCTTCCGCGAGACCGAGCTGCGCCGGGCCTTATCGGAAATCTACCGGGTGCTTCGACCTCAGGGACGGTTTTATACTAGCGATCCAGTTGCGCCAGAACCGTTGCCTCGCGCCTTGACCGAGGATAATCGTCTGCGGGCGCGTTGTATTTCCGGTTGCCCGACCTTAGAAACTTATTTGGCGGTTCTAAGCGAAACGGGTTTTGGTCGGATCGAAGTGCGGGCGCGCTTTCCGTATCGAGTATTGTCCCCGAGCGAGTTTCCCGCTCTCAAACGGCCAGTGGTTCTGGAAAGCGTGGAAATCGTGGCGCACAAGGTATCGCCACCTTCTGATGGACCCGCGGTCTTCTTGGGGGAAACGGTTACTTACATCGGTGCGGACCAGGGCTGGCTGGACGAAATAAGCGGTACCTATTTGCCCCGCGGCGTGCCCATGCCGGTTTCGCGTCATGCAGCCCAACGATTAAGTCGGTTGCCGTTCATCTGGTACACTCCCCCAACGTGGTACGCTCGACCCAACGGTTGCTGTTAGCAAGATTTCCTGGGTGGGCACGATTGCAGGAACGATGGAATCACCAGCAAGAAGGTTGAACAGTCAAATTCCACCGAAGCCGGTGGTCCGATGAATCCTTCCGCTGACCGGTGTTTTGGGCGACACCGATTCCTACAGGCAACCGACAGTATGAAGTTCATTTATAGGCGGTTCGCTGGTGCAGATCCCTGGCTAGTGGGGACACGACAAGTGCGTCATCTCGGCAGAATAGCTCCTCAAACGACATGAGAGCAATATGGGACCAGCGCGTCCACGCCATTACGAGCCGCCGAAGAGATTGCCTCCCGGTTTGGCGCCTGGCTGCGGAACGTTCTTAGAGTTTTCAAGGCGGTCTCGCCAAGCCTTTTCCCGTTGTTGCCGTTCCTGGTCGGCTGCATCTCGTTGGGCGTTCCGAGCGATCAGTCGGCCATCCTCGGTGAGGATGAGCACTTCCTGCGGTGTCAGTTCCACTGGTGCAGTGAGGGAATTGCCCAACTTGTTGCGAACGTGATCATTCCAGGTGTTGCGATTCTCAAAATCCACCAGGATGGAACGCGTGGCAAATGCCGTTGTGGCAACTTCGGGGACATACACGAAGCGCCCGAAACGACGGACGGCAGCCGCCACCACGCCTCCAGCATCCGCACCACCTGCCCCGGCCTGACCTTCCGCAGGCACATGAGGCGCCCATACCGCCAAGGGTAGTTTAGTATACTGACCGACGAACTCCCCGCGACCGAGCCAGCTGGTGCCCACCACCCAATCGCCGACGGCCAAACGACTATCCCGTTTCACTAAGTCGAGGATCAGGCCGAGCCAGCGATGAATTTGCAAAGGCACCACTTCTCCAGGACGTTCGCCCGTGGACGGTTTCACCCCGTCACGCTGGACTTCGGCATAAACGTAAGTCGGGTGGAGCAAAGGCAGCAACTCCGAGGGCGGACTCCACGGTCCTTCCAAGGTTTCCTTAGCCGCCATTTCGGGACGTTGCACTTCTCTCGTTTTTCCGAAATTTGGATTGCTCAGGACAATGCGAATCCGATACTGCACGCCAACCGGCCGACCACCGGTATTGAACGGCTCGAAACGCAGGTCTGCGCTGCGATCAAAAATATCGAGGAAACGAATCAGACAGTAATCCGGGAGTTCGTTGAAAACGACCACAGGAGGAGCTGCGGGTTGATTGGGGCCCTCAGCGGCGGGGCCACGGAATGGTCCGGCGGGAGCACTTCCCGCAGCGCCGCCTGCTTTCGGAGTGACAGGAGCCGGCGCCGGCCCGCTGCCTAAGCCTCCCGCAGGCGGTACACCTACGTCACTTCCTTCTCCCCCCATAGGCCCGCCGCCTCGCATCGAGACTTCTGCGCTTTCAAAAGCCTCGGCTAGATTAGGTTGCAGACGCGGGTCCACCGGAGGCGGTTTTTCATAAAGCTTCTGATTGGCCTTGATCTTGTCCAGCGTGGCTTTGATTTCCGGGTAACTGATCGCTAAGTCTTTCCATGGATATTGAGTGGAACCTAACATCCGAGGCAAGCGCATCAGAAGATTTCTGGAGTGGTCAATAAGGACTCGCCAGAAGGGATCAGTTTCGGCCTCAAACTCGATGGCGCGAGCCACCTGAAACGCTGCTGCCTGAACATTGACCGGCAGCCAACCCAATTCATCCTTGTTCGGCAGGTCGGCGGTATAAACCACCCGGCGCACCTGGTTGTTCTGCCTATCCCAAATTACCAGTTCATCGGGAATGCCACGCAGGCGGTCTCCTAGAGCAAACACGCGCTTCTCTACCTCGAAACCCTTGAACAGCCATTGAACTTGCTGCCGATCTATCAAGAGAGCGTCAGCAATTTCCTGCATCTGCTCTGCATAGGGGAAAGCGGAAACAATCACGATCGCTTCCGAGCAATACAGGTAGGCGGCTAAATCATACTTGGATGATTCCGTAACCGGGACGCGAGCGATTTCGTATTGAGTTTCGACAGCCACCGGGTTAGGTGCCGCAGGCGGGGCCGCGCCACCCGGGCCGCTTCCTTCAGCACCTCCGCCGACGGCTGGTCCGACCGGTCCAATAGGTCCCATCGGCCCACCGGGGCCAGGCCCGAAAGGTCCGCCAGGCCCCATCATACCGCCACGATTATTCAGCATCTGAAACTGCTTCAACCTTAACTCCATCATGCGCCGCTGGGGATCATCGGGTTTACCTACGGCCTTCAGTTCGGGCGTTTTGACTCCCGGCTTGGGCTTGACGACGTAAGTGTAGCATTCCCCCTGATTGTTGCGTCGTTCACACTCGACGACAAATTGAGTGTGCACCAGGTTTACCGGAGCTGTGCGGGGAGCCAGGGGACTGAGTACCTGAGGATTACGGCGAAAGACTCCGGCCAGTGCCGTCTGTGAACCGATGCGGCTATCAGCCTGCAACGCCTTGGTTGGAATGCGTGCGCCCACCTCAGCCAGACTACTCTCCAAAGCCGCCGCCGAAACGGGCAGGTACCTGGCAAGTTCGCCCGCTGCCGGCTGACCCTGGCGGATACTTCGTTCCTTATCGCTCACGGTCTTGGAAATGTCGTCCGGCTTCAGGCCGGGTCCAGCGCTAAACAGCCCCCACGTGGCCAGGAGCAGCATGATTACTAAAGCAATCCCCAACCCAATGCGTTCACCGTATTGTGCCAACCATTGTCCCAATCCGAGTTTTTTCATGGCCAAATCCCCCTTGTTGTGACAACCGGGGCAGCTGTATTCACCCCTCTTGCAGACTGGTGCCTATCTGTTGTAATTATGCTGAACCACATTCTTGGATTCAAGGTGTCTATTCAATCGCTTGGCCGGTTGCTTTGCTGGCATCTTCGTGTCGGCGAGATATTATCGCCGTCCCCGCGAACCACCTCTTCCTGGACGGCCAGGAGACCGTGGGTCACGGTTGTCGCCGGACGGACGGAATACCGGCGGTTTACCTCCGCCGGGGGGCGGGCCAAAGCGCGGACCTGGTCCACCACCCGAAGATGAACCGGCGCTCTGCCAATCTCGGCTGAAATACGGATTTTCGTAAATGGAAGCGAAGCCATAAACCTGCAATTCTACCAAGGCACTTTCTGCCGACTCGCTGCCGACGACATCCCCTCCAGTTCCAGGGATCGCTCCCGTTGCTTCCGCGGGTTTGCTTCCGGGTGCGAGTGAAGGCGGGCCTAAAGGCGGATAGCGGGAAAAGACTGATTGAGTCACCTGCACGCGTAGGGGGGAGTTTGCCAAAGCGACCAGAATGTCTGGGATTGCCGGATAGTCCACAATCAAGACTAAAGCAACGGGTACACGTCGCACTTCCGGAACCGTGCCCGGTACTGCACGAGTGTCGTTGGGGTTCGCCGGGAAGTAACGCCGCAGTGGTATACCATTGCGAGAGACTTCACCCCCTTCGCGTCGCTGCGGTCCCATTTGACTGGCGTCCATGCCTCCCGGAGCGGTGCCTCCACCTCCGCCGGCCGGTGGGCCGCCGGGCTTTCCTGGAATACCACCTCCTGGCCCAGGACCACCTCCCCGTCCGCCGGAGGTTGCGGCCTTGATCGCGTCGCTGTAATCCAGGATATTAGAGCGATTCT
Organism: Gemmatales bacterium; assembly: GCA_025056555.1. Taxonomy (GTDB): domain Bacteria; phylum Planctomycetota; class Planctomycetia; order Gemmatales; family HRBIN36; genus HRBIN36. The sequence continues at coordinate 8,131 of JANWVZ010000049.1, forward strand.
GCGCCTTGAGGTGGAACGGATAAATGAACAAGGGCGTCGTCCAAAGTCGGTCGGCCTGAGCCAATGCTCGTTCGCCCAGGTAGAGGACGTCTATGCGTTTGATTGGCGTGCTTTGCCAGTCCAACACCTGCCGCACCGATGCAAGCTGTCGGGGGGCGTGCGGCAATATCCCGAGGCTTTCCTCAAACTTCTCCAATTGAAAGGCATCAATCGGTTTCTTCCCCGGTCGAAATTCCTTACGCGTTTCCTGGGATTCGTTCTTGCCGTCTGCTGAGAGAACAACTTCGAGGGCGGGAGGAGTTTGTCGGCGGCCACTGCGGTTATAGATTTGTCCGACTAACTCAAAGCCTATGCCACTTCGGGCGCGCTGCAGTTGAAGGTCCACCACCCAATGGGGATTGGCAAAGCGCTGGTAGTCCAAGACCTCTTTCCCAGCAGGCACCCGTTGCACTCCGAGAACTGCATCTATCACATCATCGGGTGCTCCTTTTTGGTCGGGCTTGTCGGAAGGTGGCAGAGTGAGCGGAATCGCCTCTAGCACTCGCTCACTCGGTTTGTGCACGGTCGGCACCAGGGTGGCGAGAGCGGGAGCCGCTTGCTCAGGCTTGACCGGTTCCGGTTGGGCTTTGGGTACACTGCCAGCGTCAGGCACCGTTACCGCCAAGCGTTGGCCGCTGGTCGTCTCCAGCCAGATACGTAAGGGCATAGCGGGAATGTCGAATCGAGGAGAGTAGTTTTGACTAACAATCTCCAGGAAGAATTGCTTGGGTCGGCCGTCGGGGTTCATTTCCGCAGTCACGCGCACGTCAAGGACCCAACCTTCGTTGCGCTCCAGGATGGGCAGAGGCTGCTGGGCATCCGCCTCGGTCAGTTCGCCCAAAGTGCCGCAATACCAGACCGTGTTATAAAACCTCTGCCGCACGATCAGGCTGCGGGGCGGAGTTTTTTCGGGTGCCGGCTTAGCCTCTGGCGGCGCCGCTGGATCCGCCTTTTTCCCGGGGTTGTCAGGTTCGGCCTTGCCGTCGGGAACTTTCCCCGACGAAGAATCGGACTTGGACGGTTCGGGCGGTGTCGTCGTTTTTTGAGGCAGTGGAGGCGCGGGAGCCTTCGGCGAATCCTTTGGTTTGTCAGAAGCAGGGGGTGCCTCAGCGGGAGCCGTCTTGACCGGGCTGGGCCCGCTGGCTGCCGTGCCGGCCGCGGCAGGTTTTCCGGGGGAAGGTTTTGAAGGGTCTGGCTTGGACTTGTCAGGAGACGTGCCAGGAGGCGAACCGGTTTCTGCTTCTCCCAAAGGCACAAATTCTGGTCGGAGCACGGCAAAGTCGTCCAACACTTCCCGCAGTGCTTGCAGGATCAGGCGCTTGATGGCTACCTCTTCTAACGCGTACCAAATCTCATCTGTAGTCAGATTCCCTTCCCCGAACGTAATCGGGTCGAGGAGTTCCAACATCATCTCTCGAGTGGATTTGGCCGTGGTGACTCCAGGTGCGCCGCTGCCTGGACCAGATCCCGGCCTGCTGAAGCCCGCGTCACTTCCCGGTCCAGATCCGCCCCGAGCTACTACGGGCGCAACGCGCACAGCACCGCGGCCAGTTTTTTCGTCATATAACGGCAGGATGTCCAGCAAGTTTTCATACAGGCGCTGAAAATGGGTTCGAAAGTCATTGTGAGGAAACTCGTCACGGTCAAAAGGCTCGCCGAAATCCATCGTGGCAAATCGTTGCAGACTTGGATGGTCCGGCCATTGAATCAGATAACGTCGAATGACCGGCTGACCATCTTCCATGATTACATCGTTTTGCGCGTCAAACATAATTGTCCACATCCGCCAGCGCAATTCCCGCGCTTTTTCGCGTTCCTGGCGCAGCAACTCCAGGAGTTTCGTGCTCACCGGAAAGCGCTGGCCCTGAAGCTGTTCGTATTTCTTCTTCACCTCTTCGTTCATGCGATCCGCTTCGCTGCTGATACTCCAGACTGAACCCAGCGCCAGGAAAATCAATACGAATACCAACGGCAACAGGAACCAGAAGCGTTGCTTGATCAGGGTATCCTTATCGAGTTTCATGCTCGATCCTCATATGTTTGCTACCACATTCTGGTCGCCCACTTCAATGATGCACAAAAGGTTGAGGGTCTTGTCGAGTTCATTGCCTCTGGCGAGGGTGCGGTTCGCCAAGGCAGACCCTATTCGATGTTGGGGAATCTGCCTCCCGGTCCTGGTGGGGGCTTCGGCTGCTGAGCCGGAGGCGGAGGAGGTGCCCCACCTCCAGCGGGTCCCGGCGCGCCCGAGGGCGAACCTGATCCGAAGGGGCCTCCCGGTTTTGCCGGGCCTGGCGGTGATCCCTGGGCCGTCGCTTCGGTCGGTCGCGGTTCATGCCAATAAAAGATAATGACCACCTCGGTGCGGCGCAATTCCCCGGGGCGAAGATCACGCGTGGCGGCGTCTTTTTCTGGGGGCGGTTCCCCACCCGATCCAGGACGGCCCGGAGGTCCGGCGTCACCGCCAGCTCCGCTCAAGACCCCCCCGCCTATGGGTCGGCCCAACCCCAACCAATCCTGTCCTCTCCGGCCTCCTGCCCCGCCCACGTCGGGCCCCAAGCCGCCTTCGCCACCGGGGGCGCTGCCGCCACCACCTCCTGGAAACGGACGTGGCATGCCGCCTCCGATTTCCCCCCCGCCAGCTCCTCGTAACAGGCCATTGAGCCAAATCTGACGACCAATCTTATAGAATGGTTTGGTTTGATGTTGCGCTACGATATCCACGCGATGTTGGAACAGAGCTACATATCCCACTTCCAGCATAGGCGTGGTTGGCGTAGTTGCTGGATGGGAAGCAGCGGTCTCCGCTGGGTTTGGTTTAGCCATTGGTGGTTTACCCGGACCCATAGGCGGCTGACCAGGCACCAACGGTGCGCCACCTCCTGCGGGGCTGGCTTCGCGGGTACGCTCGACGGCCAGCAGATTGCGCAACAGCCGCGCCATTTCCTGCGCATCCCGCGGCAAGGGAAGTTGCCGTTTCGACGCATCGCGCAAGTTGTAAACCAGGGTGTCCAGAATAAATTCCACCCCTTTGTCGTGGTAAGTGAACGCATGCAGTTCGATCAGCCAACCATCCTTCCGTGGAGGGTTGGCCAAGCGAGGAGGTTGGGCTTCTGTGACCTGCCAATCCGGCTGATTGCGAAACTGATCCGAGCCATAGGTGTTTTCGTTATACACTCGGTTCAACGCGGCTTCTGCCTCCTGCGCGGACACATAACGGCACCAGGCGGCCTGCAAGTTGATTTCCAGCAGGTGGCGGCGATCCAGACGATAACGCTGATCTCGTTCCTCCAGTTGCCGCTGACGCAAATAGGCCAGTTGCGCTTCGCGCCGAGGCGTATCCCAGTACTTACCCAGAAACTGTGGGGGGATGTTCTGGCCATTGGGTTGCGGTAAACAGTGATTCAAGAAGGTGTGCAACAACACCCAGTTCGCCCGTTCCCGATTGCCCCGAACAATATCCTCGGCAGCAGCCAGGGCGCGGAGTGTTTCCTCGCGCTCCTGATTGGCTTGTCGCTCCAAATCCTGCGATTCCCTCAAGACCCGATCAATTTCAGGTTCGCGGGTCTTGAGTTCCTGGGCCTTCGCGAGTTTGTCCGCAGCAGAGATGGCGTAAACTGTTACGCCGGTCAGGAGAGCGGCGGCCGCAGCTGCCAGCCACGGTTTCTTGGCTCGGATGAATCTTTCGCGGTGCAACTCCGGCGGTAGGAGATTAGTACGGACTTTCGACAGTTCCAAACCTTGCAAGGCCAGACCATACGCCACACCAAACGTCAGGACATTCTCGAAAAAGGTCGGCGCTTTGGTAACTTCTTCGCCTTTGAGTTTCTGATATTCGCTGAGTCGCTCCACCGGGACTTCCAGACTCTGTTCCAAGAATTTCTGCATCCCCGGCAGGCGAAAACCGTTGCCCAACCCTACGATGCGCTCGACCTTGGCATCGCGATACTGGCTGGAAAAGTAACCCAGGGATCGGCTCACTTCCCCGGCGAAGTCTGTGAACACAGCTCGCAGGCTTTGGAAAACCTTGCGCGGGTCTTCTGCTTTTGTAGCATTGCGCTTAAGATGTTCCGCTTTAGCAAACGTGAGCTTGAAGTCTTTGCTCAGGACCCGCGTGAAATGGTTACCGCCGACCGGAACCGGCCGTTGCCAGATGATGCGGTAGCCATCGGTAATCACCAGGTTGCTGCTATCAGTGCCCATATCAAGCACCACCAGGCACGGCACTTTCCCATCTCGGTCTGGTTCGGGAGGGGCTTCGTCCGCGGCGCCAGTTCGACCTAACAGGTCGTAAACCGCCAGGTTCAGCAAGGCTAAAGGCGTCATCTGGACCAGATGTACTTCGACTTTCAAATCCCGGAACACCTGTAGGGCCTTAAACACCACATCTCGCTTCAGCGCAAACAAACCGATTTCGTTCTCGACGAAACCTTCCGCGACCTCCGAACGGCGCGTTGTTTGCCAATCCCAGACCACTTCATCTAACGGGAATGGGATCTGCTGCTTCGCCTCGAAACGTACTATGTCGGGAATCTTCTTCTCTTCTACGGGCGGTAGTTTGACGAAGCGCGCTAAGCCCGTCTGGCCTGGAGCGGCAATTGCGACGAGATCGCCTTTAACCTTATTGCGCGACAAGAAGCGTTCGAGCGCTTCGCGCACCAGAGCATCCGGGTCGGCATCCGGTTGGCCGAGCATCTTCGGATACTCGATGAAATCAAAGGCGGTCGCCACTACCTCTCCGTTGCGGTTTTCCAGGCGCAGCGCTTTGAAACTGCACTGACCAACATCTATGCCCCAGACCCCAGTCGGTTTTGCTGGCATGTGACCGGCGCTCCTCGCGGACGTGCTCGCGGAATAGACTTACCCCACGGCCTTCCCGTGTATTTTACTCACCTGTCTTAGATAAGCCCAGCGCTCGTTCATCTGTCAGCCTATCACTTTATCCCTGTCAGTGTCAACATTTACTGCGGCCAGGTCAATGCTGCAAAATTCTCTGGTTGACTGCAACCGCGCCAATCCCACGTCGGAACTACTTCTGCGTCGGCGAACATGCGACGTTGTGCGCGCCATTCGAATTGTACCGCCCCCTCTTTGAGAAATACTACAATGTTGGCCTTCCACACTTGGGATTGTTCAAGAAACCGGCGTGGGATGGCGAACTCGGTAGTCCAGGTCTGACCATCATGCGCGGACACACCCTGCCAGCTGCCTTCCGCTGACATTTCCTCAGCCGAGTAATAAACGAGGTTCTGGGCGGAGACCGCGTAGCTCCAGACTTTTTGGCCATCATAAAGTTCCAGTCGAACGTGATCTTCCTGAAGCACCTGCGGCCCTGTTCGCTGAGCCAAGTTTTCCGGCGGAGGGCGAAATCGCTGTGCTGGGTCGCGCAACCGCACCAGAACAAACAGGTAATCCGGATGACTGGCCAGGCGAACTTCCGGCGGCTTTTCCGGCACCACCGCCGGCACCACTCGCTCGCTCTCGGCTAAGGCTGCCTCGGTTAGCCGGACGCTCGCCGTAGCGGTATCTGGGCGACTTATGCCCGGCGCCGGACCACCTGGAAACAACATGCTGTTGCCACTCACAGAACCAGGCCCCGCGCTGGGCAACCAGATGGCTTGCGTTCGTTGCCAATCCTCCTCTTCCCCGCGCCCATCCACCGTAATGTGTCCGACTTGTTCCAATCGGTAGGTGTCTGGACCCAGCAGCTTGAATGGATATACCAGCACTTGGCGATTGTGAAAGGGCAAGGGGTGCGACAAAGCCTTATCACGCTCGGAAACCGGCTGCAATTCCAGATGGAGGCGCGGCAAACGGTGAGTGGCTTCCGGGTGTACTTCAGCTCGCAGCGGGATGCGCAATGGCTCGCCAGGCAGCAGGCGCTGCGTCGTTTCTTGAGTCGGTAAGCGCCACCCCGGTGGCACACTCCAACGGAGCCGAACTTCCAGAGGCACTCGGAAATCATGGGGGACCAGTAACTCGCCTTCCAGGGTTGTCGCGCGAGGACCAATTACCAGGCCCGGCGCTTCATGCAAGGCACGGCGAAGGTTTTCTCGCCAAGTTTCTGCCTCCCAACAGAACAGGTCGCGACTCGGCGAATCCCGCTGTACTACGAAGCGATCCAGGATACGCCCCGACACGCCGTAGGCGGTTACCGTAAGTTCTTCTTCATTACCTTCCAGCAAAAGGAAATGATGTGCCGGCAATGCGCGGGCTGTATGGGCGCGGAAGCGCAGACGCGCTGGCGGTGCCGTCCCGGCCGCGCTCGTTACGAAGACCACGCCCCCACTCCCTTTTTCCTGATACAAACCAATGGGCCAGGTTCGAGCATATAACGGTTCCTGTCCATTACAAACCAGGTGGATGCGGTGAGCCGGATCGATCAGCGCCGGAGTCCACTGCGAGCGCAAGGCACTAGTTGGCCGACCGGCCTGGACCCCGAAAAGAGCATGATGCAGAAACACGATGTTCCAAACCTTGCTGGCCGACTGCCGACACTGATCGCGGAACCATCGCTCCTGTTGTTCGGCCTCGCGTCCACCCCGTTCCAAGGCACAACTGTCCAGAATGATCAGGCGGGCGTTACCGTACTCATGTAGGAAATATCGTTGATGTGCGAGCGGTCGGAAATAGGAGGCAAATAACGTCGAATCGGCCTCGGGAGGCCCTGACACGCAGACGCAGGGTATGCGACTGATCACTGGGGCCAGGGGTGCGAAAAACTCGCGCTGCCAGGCTTGAGCGTCATTGCTGTCGGTGACCAGATTTCCCGTATGCACCAGCAAATCAACATTGCGGCGACTGATCTGTTCGGCTAAGGCGCGATGCAACGCCGGATTGCCGCGCGAATCACCGTACACCGCGATGCGCCAGCGTGGCGTACCTGGCGGGGGCGCCGTGCGAAACGTTGCGATGGAGCTGACTGCCTCACCGCTGCGCACTCGGTAGTAATAAAGCGTGTCGGGTTTCAAGTTTTCCAGCCGCACTTCATGTCGCGTGCGTGCGGGCCCAGTTTCTGCTGCCTGATGACCTAATGCCTCACTTTCGCCATATTCCACCACCCCGGGCAACTCCTGCGTCGTGTGCCAAAGAATGGAAATGCCGGTCGGCGTTGGGTGCAGCAGGTAGGGTTCCACGTGAAACGACGGATGCGCGGGCACGTAGTGAAAAGGCGGCATCGTACCAGGATTCACGGCAACCGATACTTCGCGGTCCTCGCGGCCAGCCGTCGCTGTGCGCGGCATCTGACTGGGCGATGGAACCTGCGGCTCTTCCGAGAGCACCAACCACCAGAACACTATGGTGCCCAGGGCACTGCCAAGGGTAATGGCTGCGGCTTGGATCACTGACCCCCGCGAAGGTGGCACTGAGCCTCTCCTGCTTTAGCGCGGTGTCGCTGTGTTCCGGCGCGGGCCGATCTGGGATTCAATATGCAGTGTCGCGGCCTGCTTGACAAGCGGTTGGTCAGTGTCCCTTTCTGCTTGGGCCTCCCACCCACGAGTTCGCATTGATCGAGTTGCCTGGCGTGTGTTATAAGAGGTCCGGCTGGGCAAGTGTTCCGCTTTGGGCCAAACACACCGTGCTTCCGCATCGCCGACTCGGCCCCTGGGTTTCCCGTTGCTAACCGCGATGAAGCTGATTGCGGAGGTCTGCTGTGAACGAAAAAAAACGACTCGGCAAAGGACTGGAGGCCCTGCTGGGAGCTGTGGAAAAACATGCGGCCGAACCACCGGCCAGCGCCATTCTGCAGGTACCGATTGAACAGATCGAAACCAATCCCCTTCAACCACGCCGTGACTTCGATCTCCAGGAATTACAAGCGCTCAAGCACAGCCTGGAGACTCACGGTTTACTGCAACCCATTCTGGTGCGACCAACAGGGCGCGGTTATCAGGTGGTGGTCGGCGAACGACGCCTCCGCGCCGCGCGCGAAGCGGGTTGGAAAGAGATTCCCGTGCGCATCGTGGACTTCAACGATCAACTCGTCTTCGAAGCCGCTCTTATCGAAAACCTGCATCGCAGTGATCTCAACCCCATCGAGAAAGCCCAGGGCTTTGCGGAATATTGTCGCCGTTATGGTGTAACACACGAGGAATTGGCTCGCCGACTCGGTATGGATCGTTCGACGGTAACGAATTTCATCCGGCTGCTGGACTTACCCGCCGCAGTCCAGGAAGCACTGCGCACCGGACAGATCAGTTACGGTCATGCGCGGGCCCTGCTTGGCCTCAGCAGCTCCCAACGGCAGGAGGAACTGTGCCGTCAGATCATTACTAACGGTTTATCGGTGCGCGCCGTGGAGCACCTGGTCCGCCAGGAAGCGGGGGCTCAGGTTTCCGCATCCTCGGCCGACTCGGCAGCCGACGATACGAACGGCACCGCGCTTTTCAAGACCCCCCATGTCCAGGCCATCGAAAGCGAGTTGCGGCAACGCCTCGCCACCCGAGTGGACATTCGCTTGCGGGGCAGAGAAAAAGGCCAAATCGTTCTTCACTTCCAGAACAACGACGACTTTGAGCGCCTGCTTGAGCTCCTCCGCCGATAATGTGACTTGCCGCTCCGTTCATAAGTCAGCGCTGGTCACCACAATGCTTTCGTATGCTGCGTGCCTCAATTTTCGAAGCCGCGATCGCTGCTGTTTTACGATTTAGTTTCTTCCGTGGATGGGTAAGTGTCTTTTGGTAGTTACTTCGTTCTGTGTTTATAACCATCCCACGCCGAATGTTACCTCGTCGAAACCGCCATGCTTCCCCCGTTGTTCCATGACCTGGAGAAACATCATTCCTAACGAGCGAACAACATTACCTCGAAACAACGGTTTGAAAATCTCGCAGCAGATTCTTACACGACCACGCCTGTTAATTCCTAAACTCGGCCAAGCCTGGAAAACTGACCGACTTCGCTTTGGGTGTCTTTGGTTCTCTTGCCTTTGTCGGGGGCCGACGATTTCCATCCGGTGACGACTATTTTGCCTGCCGGCAAAGCCGATAGACCACGGCGCTGTACAATCCCTATAAGGACTTCTGGTAGTCAGGCGGGCACATCGCACGAGCCAGGCCTGAACCGAAGCGGAACAGGACGATGGATATGACCGAAGGTCTGCAACCTATTCGGCGAGCCTTGCTCAGCGTGAGCGATAAACTGGGACTGGTCAGCTTCGCTCAAGGTTTGCGCGAACTGGGAGTGGAGTTATTCTCAACTGGGGGCACCTATCGCGTACTGCAGGAGGCAGGTCTGCCGGTCCGCGAAGTAACGGAGTTGACGGGCTTCCCCGAAATTCTCGATGGGCGAGTCAAGACCCTGCACCCGCACATTCACGCTGCCATCCTGGCCTGTCGCGATAAGCCCGATCACCAGGCCACGCTGGCGCGCCTGAGCATAGTACCGATTGATTTAGTGGTGTGCAACCTCTATCCCTTTGCTGCGGTTCGCCGGCGGCCAGGCAGCAGCCATGAACAAATTATCGAAAACATAGACATTGGCGGCCCGACTCTGGTACGGGCAGCGGCTAAGAATTATGCGTTTGTCGCCGTCATTACCGACCCGAGCCAATATGCTCAAGTGCTCGAAGAACTACGCCTTCACCGCGGCGCTCTGACGTATCAGACGCGTGAACGCCTGGCGGCATCGGCCTTTGAACACGTGGCTGCCTATGACCGCGACATTGCGGAGTATTTCGCGCGTCTGACCGACAACGAACCATTTCCCCGGCATCTGCATCTGCATTTCGAGCGGCACCGCCTGTTACGCTATGGCGAGAACCCCCACCAGCAGGCCGCCTTTTATATCGAACCCTGTTTTGCGGGGGTTTCCGTCGCTACCTCTCAGGTCTTGCATGGAAAAGAACTTTCCTTCAATAACATTCTTGACCTCGATAGTGCACTGGCCTTGGTGCGCGAGTTTGACCAGCCCGCGGCGGTCATCATCAAGCACAACAACCCCTGCGGAGCCGCTGTGGCCTCGGAATTGGCTGATGCCTATCAACGTGCGTTCCAGGGCGATCCCCAAAGTGCCTATGGTGGCGTCGTGGGTTGCAATCGCGCTGTAGATGCGGCGACGGCGCTATGCATGTTGCAAACGGGGCAGTTTATCGAAGCGATCATTGCTCCCGATTTCGAGTCCGAGGCCCTGGAAATCCTGACGAAGCGGCCTAAGTGGGGGCCCAATGTCCGCTTGCTCCGCGCCGGGAAATTACAGGAAAACGGCCAGCGTTCGGCCTACGACTTCCGCCACGTCGAAGGGGGACTCCTCATGCAGACGCGCGACCTGACACGCGACGATTTGCTGACGGCACGCGTAGTCAGTCGCCGTCAGCCCACGGAATCCGAGTGGGAAGACCTGCGCTTTGCCTGGACAGTAGTTAAACACGTGAAGAGTAACGCGATTGTCCTGACCAAGGCGGGACAGCTCGTCGGCGTTGGTGCGGGCCAAATGAGTCGAGTAGATGCAGTGCGGCTCGCCGTCGCCAAGGCCGGGGAGCGGGCTCTGGGCGCTGTGTTGGCCTCGGATGCCTTCTTCCCCTTCCGCGACAACGTGGATGAAGCCGCCAAAGCAGGCATCACCGCCATCGTCCAGCCCGGCGGTTCCGTCCGCGACCGTGAGGTCATCCAAGCCTGCGACGAACACCTCATCGCTCTGGTACATACTGGAATCCGACACTTTCGGCATTAGTACGATCTTCGGAGCATCCGCGCACCAGACCCGGCATGCTGACCGAGCCCTAAGAACCATCTGGCCGCATCACCGCTCTGCGCACCTAGACCGAAAAACTGACTCGATTTCCACAGGACCCGCTTACGGTGCACGATACGCCACGCGAAAAACGATTGGACGAGGCACGCCAGCTGTTAGACACGCTACTCCGCGCCCTGCACCAGGTCATCGTGGGTCAGGAGTCCTTTCTGGAAGGACTGTTGCTGGGTTTATTGTGCGGCGGACACGTCCTGGTCGAAGGTGTCCCCGGATTGGCCAAGACCCTCGCAGTGCGCACTCTGGCCGCCGCCTTGCAACTTTCCTTCAGCCGCATTCAATTCACCCCAGATTTGCTTCCTGCGGACATTCTCGGCACACAGATTTACCAGCCACGCACCGGCGAATTTACCGTGCGAAAAGGCCCCATTTTCGCCTCACTGGTGCTGGCCGATGAAATCAATCGCGCTCCGGCAAAAGTCCAAAGCGCGCTGCTCCAGGCCATGCAGGAACGCCAGGTCACCATCGGCGAAGAGACGTTCCCGCTGCCCAGACCATTCTTCGTTCTGGCCACACAAAACCCCATCGAACAGGAGGGCACCTATCCCCTGCCCGAAGCCCAAACCGACCGTTTTCTCCTCAAATTATTGCTGCGCTATCCCACCCGCGATGAAGAATTGCTGATTCTGGAGCGAATGGCGCACATCGAGCCGCGGCTTTCGGTACAACCAGTCCTCAACGCACCACAGGTGTTGCAATTGCAGGCATGCATCGAGGATGTTTACCTTGACTCCCGCTTGAAACAATACATCGTGGACCTGGTGCAGGCCACCCGTCAGCCCGAAGCCTACGGACTCGATGTGCGCCCCTGGATTCAATACGGTGCCAGTCCGCGCGGCAGTATTGGTTTAGCCTTGGCCGCGAAAGCAAAAGCCCTCCTGTCCGGTCGCGATTACGTCCTGCCTGCGGACATTCACGCGGTGGCCCCACTCGTGCTGCGCCACCGCATTCTCCTCAGCTACGAAGCCGAAGCACAAAACTGGACTACTGACCGTCTCATTGAACACCTGCTCCGACACCTCCCGCTCCCCTAATTCCCGCTCTGTATTCCATCCGTTGACTTATGACCACATCGCTTTCGCAACCGTTGATGGCAGCATATCGGTGGATGAGATCGGCAAGCTCTCTGCTGAATCGCAGTAGCACCGCTTTTGCAAGCCTCGAACTTTATCATTTGGGCCGGCCACCAAATGTATCCACATATATACCACGTCCAAGTTCGGACGGGCCAGCCTCGCCCCTAGTCCTCAACCGGGCACCGAATCCAGGCTCTAAATAAGACCGTGGCGGGCGGACAGGAGCGCTCGTTCACCAGGACGGCGAGTCCCGCCCCAATTCTCAACACCGCGGATCTGTCCGTTGCGACTCCATGTTCCCAAAGGAGCCCGGGGCACCTTCCCCACTGGGCAGTGAGCCTGCTCACACAACCGCTACCCTCTCACCAGGCAAAAGGCTCTGGCGTAAGAAACCGGCACATTGACAGGCTCACCACGCCGATTAGAATAGTAACGGAATCGCAAGAAAATCCCGGCACTGCAACATCTGCCCAACGGCGGGATCATCACGGGAGTGGACTCAGCCGACCTCGAGGCATTAAACTTGCAAGTGCCGGCTCGAAGCGCGGACTGGAGCGCCGCAAGAAAGTGAGGTTGCCTCCTAGCCAAGTGAACACGATTTCACCACGAGACGAGCTGACCGTTCGGCATGAGCGTGCGATTTTGGTAAGCGTCAGTTTACCGCAGCGCCCCTGGATTGGCGACGATCCGTTAGAAGAATTGCAAGGTTTGGCCGAAAGTGCGGGTGCCATTGTCGTCGGGCGACTCCTACAGAAGCGACAGCGGGTCGAACCAGCCACCTACATCGGCCAGGGCAAGGTGCTGGAGTTAGCCGAGTTATGCCGTTCGCTCAACGCTGATGTCGTGATTTTTGATAACGACCTGACTCCAGCGCAAACGCGGAACCTGGAGAAGACACTCCAGGTCAAGGTGCTGGATCGCAGCGAACTGATCCTCGACATCTTCGCTACGCGGGCCCGCACGGTGGAAGCTCGGCTCCAGGTAGAACTGGCACAACTCGAGTACAGTTTGCCTCGCCTGAAAAACTTGTGGAAGCATCTGTCGCGGATTCGCGGTGGCATCGGGCTTCGCGGACCCGGTGAAACCCAGCTCGAAGAAGACCGCCGACTCGTCGCTCAGCGTATCCGGGATCTCAGACGTCGCTTACACGAAGTCGAGGCGCGTAAGCAGCGTATGGTGGCCGCACGCAGCCGCGAGTACACTGTGTCGCTGGTGGGTTATACCAATGCCGGCAAGAGTACCCTGATGAACGCCCTTACCGGGGCAGGCGTGCATGTCGAAGATCGCCTGTTTTCTACCTTGGACACTCGCACGCGACAATGGTGGATTCCCGGCCTTGGACGGGTCCTGCTCAGCGACACCGTCGGCTTCATCCGGGACTTGCCCCATCATCTGGTCGCCTCGTTCAAAGCTACGCTCGAAGAAGCCCGACAGGCCGGCTTACTGCTGCACGTCGTGGATGCCAGTAATCCCTTGGCCGCCGAGCACGTTCTCGCGGTGCGCAAAGTGCTCGAAGAACTTCATTGTCGCCAGAAACCTACCATCCTTGTCCTCAACAAGATAGATAAGCTCACCGACCGCGCTGAGTTAGAGTGGCTGATGCGCCAACATCAGCCCGCTGTTGCGGTGAGTGCTTATAGCCGGGAAGGTTTGGACCGATTGGCTGAGGCCGTGCGTGCTGCCTTTCGCCAGCAACATACCGAGGCCGAAATTGACTGCGACCTCACCGACGGCGCATTACTCGCACTGGTAGCCGCTCAGGGGGAGATTCTTCAGCAATCTTTTGAGGATGGCCGCGCCCATCTTCGCTGCCGTGTGCCTTCCGAATTGCTGCCCCAGTTGGCTCAACGCGGCGCTACGGTTCGCCGACTTGACGCCGGTTTTCAACCCTGAACCAGCCCCAGTCACGTTGGGGAAGCGGTGCTGGTTGTGCCACACGGTGCCTCCTCGCTCCAATCTTACTCGCGTGCAACCTGCCCCCTTTCGACCCCATCAAGACGACGGAAGCAGAAACTGTGTTTTTCAGTATCCCGCCAACACTCAAAAGCTGACAAGGCCGCAAGCAGTTCACGTTACCAGCGACTAACCCTTGGTCTGAAAGCTGAACGTTCCTCTTGCCATTTGAATGGCCCACGGATCATCTGCACGGTTTCACCCCCACCATCCCAAGTCCGACAATCGCTTCCGCAATCCGCTCACCGCAGCAGGTCGCCGATGTACCACACACGCACCGTGTTGTCTCTGCTTCCCGACACCACAT
>JANWVZ010000004.1 GCA_025056555.1 Gemmatales bacterium
AGCACAGCTCATAGCATCCCAGCGCTGATCGTCGGTGATAATGACCAAAACGTTGGGGCGTGCGTGATTGGATGCCCGAGCTGGAGTGGCGCTTACCACTGCGATAAGAAACAGGAGCCAGAGCCGCATAAGAGTTTTCTCCACGTCAAGTAAGGGGCAGTATGGTATCTGCGATTCTGACTTCGCACATTATAGGGAAGAGCGGCCTGAGATTTTCAATGGGCCTGGCTGGTTCAGCGTGCCGGCAACCGCATAGAGGAGGAAACCCGGTGACTTGATTTGCTCCGCAATTTGCATAGCTTAAATAAAAGGGTGTGAGGCGGGCACAAAAAGGAGCGGGCCATGGGGCGTCGATCTGGGCGGCGGGCCGGTCGGGGCGAGGCGAAAAAATCACCAAACAGGCCGACACGACCACAGCGTGCAGCTCAAGCGAAGGAGGATGAGATGGGAACGGACTTCGAGGAAGAAGCTGGACCGGAGGCTGAAGAAGAGTTAGAGAGCATAGTCGAAGCCGAGGAACGAGGGACAAGAAAACCGAAAAAGGCACGGAAGCCCCGTGCCGTAACGCCTAAGGCTGCACGCAAGGGCAAAGCCGCGCGGATGCGTGTTGTCTGGGGCGTATTCAGCAGTTCGGTGCAATGTGTCCAGACGTTTCCATATGCGCAGAAGCAGGAAGCGGAAGCGCTGGCAGCCAAGCTGACAGCGGAGAAAAAGTCCATCTTCTTCGTGCAGCCAGTGCGCGAACCGTTGGTAGAAGAATCTGCCCGCGAAGCACAAACATAGTCTGAATCTGAGGTGAGTCCATCACTGCGGGCGTTCGGCAATGAGGTGCAGGATACGGTTGAGTTTCCTGCCCACAAACAGAACATTGCGGACAGTCAGGTCATCCCGACTGACATCTGGGGACTTAGCGGCGGGGGTCATGACCAGATCGCCGCTGCCCAGTCCGAGAATCCAATGGCGGAAGGCATCGTCGCGGACCTTTTCAAAGTGCATGCCTGTGGTGTCATACGACTTGACGGCGCCAGTAATGGGCCAGATGTGGCGCACCTGACCGGGCACGATTTCCCAATAGTTGAGTCGGTCGTACCCGAAAAAGCAAATCAGCCACAGGATGAGGAGCACCGTAGAAAAGAACATGTAAAAGCCCATGTTCATATGGATGGAGAGTCGGCCGAACCAACTGAAAATGGCATCCCACCAATCGAGATAGGCAAACAGCAGGCCGAGTAAGATCACGGTCAGCAAGACGATCATCCATAACAGCCCGCGCAGCGGCACATTGGTGATGAAAATGACCAGTAAGATCAGCAGGGCATAGAGGACTCCGGGATTCTTGCTTGGCGCGACACGTTCGGTTACAGTGACTTCTTTTCCTGGATTCTTTTGATTGCGCGGGTCGCCAATCTCCGCCTTGATTATGCTACGTGCCCCCTCTCCCTGCTCGCTGATAAGTTTAACAGTGATGGTACCGTGCTTCTCTAAATCTTGACGACTCACGGTCAATAAGTAACCGTCTGTGAGCCAAGTATAAAAGCCGATAGCATAGCCAAAAACCCACAACGGCCAAAAGTAAAAGAGCATCGAATGGCCGTAAACGTATATGGCCTCCTTTCTTCTAGACACGGCAGCGGTATTGGTGCTCATCGTCAGCCCTCATGAAGATAGTGGTAATCGTCTGGTATAGACCAGGCAGGTTATCGTAATGTTGGTGTTTTATCCAAGAATGTCAACCTGCGTTGGCAAAACCCTCGCGGCCAATGGATTAATCGCTGACAGCGAAAGAAAATTGTGTCAGACCAGCGCCAGAAGGCAAGTTCACGTTCGGTAAACTCTTCAGCAAGGCGGGCATAAAATAAAGACAGTGTCTGATGCAAAGGCAAGAGGGAAAGCAAATGTCCCTGCAACTTTCCGCTATCGCTCGGCAAATCCAACCCTCGGCAACCTTAGCGGCTGGGGCGAAGGCAAAACAGCTCCGCGCTCAGGGGATACAGGTCTTCGATTTCAGCTTAGGAGAACCCGACTTTCCGACCCCTGAGCACATTTGCCGAGCTGCGGTCGAAGCGATGAATAAAGGTCACACGCATTACACCCCCGCGAACGGTATCCCCGAATTACGTGCCGCGATTGCCCGCAGCTATGAACGACACTACGGTCTGGGTTATCAACCCGAAGAAGTTATAGTTTCCAATGGTGCCAAGCATGCCATTTACAACGTGGTGGCGGCCTTATGCGGCCCGGGCGACGAGGTATTAATCCCTGCGCCGGGCTGGGTAAGCTATTTCGACATAGTGCAGATGACGGGGGCGAAACCAGTCTGGGTACCGACCAGCTCCGAGCACGGTTTCAAACTGACGCCGCAACAACTCCGTTCGGCTCTGACGCCCCGTTCGCGTTTACTGTTGCTGAATTCGCCCCATAACCCGACAGGCAGCGTCTATACTCCTGCCGAACTGAAAGCCTTGGCTGAGGTCGTGTTGGATTCCGCATTGCTGGTGCTCAGCGACGAGATATATGAGCGCTTGACCTATGACGACTATCGTGCCACTTGTTTTGCGACGTTGGGGCCAGAATTACGCCAACGCACCTTCACGGTGAGCGGTGTGAGTAAAACCTATGCCATGACAGGTTGGCGTATTGGTTGGGCTTGCGGCCCCGTAGAGGCGATTCGCGCCATGGCGAATATTCAGAGTCAGCAGACGGGCAACCCTTGTTCGATCAGCCAATATGCCGCTCTGGCCGCGCTGGAGGGCGATCAGCATTGCGTGGAGCAGATGCGTCAGGAGTTGGCAGCACGGCGCGAATTGGTTTGCCGACGATTGCAAGCTATACCAGACATTCGGCTGATTCCGTGTCAGGGAGCGTTTTTTGCGTTCTTCGACGTCTCCGCATACTTGGGGCGGCGTTGGAATGGTCAGAGGGTGAATAACTCAGCCGAATTCTGTGTGGCAGCGTTAGAGCTAGCGCATATAAATCTGGTCCCCGGCTCGGCGTTTGGCATAGAGGGATATGTGCGGTTGTCCTTCGCGTGTCCGAGGAGCGAACTGGAAGCAGGGTTGGATGCGCTGGCACGCTTTCTCAAGAGTGGTCGAAGCTAGCCGCAAGTTTCCAGAGG
Organism: Gemmatales bacterium; assembly: GCA_025056555.1. GTDB lineage: Bacteria > Planctomycetota > Planctomycetia > Gemmatales > HRBIN36 > HRBIN36. The sequence continues at coordinate 3,116 of JANWVZ010000004.1, forward strand.
GGAGGTTCACATGCTGTATCTGACGGAAGCAGAGGTACGCGAAATTCTGACCATGCCGCTGGCGTTGGAAGCAGTGCGCGAGGCGTTTCGCGCTTGGGGCTTGGACGAAGCCGAGTGCACGGTACGCGAGCGTTGTCAGACGGATCACGCCATGCTCCACACCATGTCGGCCGCGGTAAAACGTGGCGGCTATCTCGGTTTCAAGGCTTATGTAACGTCACGGCGCGGAGCCCATTTCCACGTGGTGCTTTACCAGGAAAACACGATGGCCCCGTTGGCCTGGATGGAAGCGGATTATCTCGGCCAAGTGCGCACGGGTGCGGTGAGCGGCATAGCGACGGAATTAATGGCACGGCCTGATGCCAGCGAAGTAGGCTTGTTTGGCAGCGGTAAGCAAGCGCGCACACAACTCGTGGCGGTTTGCTGTGTGCGGCCAGTGCGTTGTGTACATGTTTATAGTCCGAATGAGGAACATCGGCGGCTGTTTGCGGAGGAAATGAGCCGAATGTTGCAAGTAGAGGTTCACCCCGTAAATCGGCCGGATTTAGCCGCCACGGATAAGGATATCGTTATCACCGCTACTACTAGTCGGGAACCTGTGCTCCGCGGGGATTGGCTGGCAGAGGGCACGCACCTCAACGTCATCGGTTCCAATTTTCTGACTAAAGCCGAGATTGACGTGGTGACGGTGCGGCGGGCGGATGTGATCGTCGTGGATAGTAAAGAACAGGCACGGCGGGAGGCCGGCGATTTTCACTTGGCGATGGAGGAAGGCGCGCTGCATTGGTCAGACGTATATGAGTTGGCCCAGGTGGTGATTGGCCGTCATGCGGGTCGGCAAAAGGCGCAAGACATTACTTTGTTCAAGTCGGTGGGCATCGCATTAGCGGACGTGGCGGTGGCCGCTCGTTTATACGAATTAGCTCGACAACACCAACTGGGACGCGAGGTGCCCCTGCCGTGATTGACCAACCACGCACACCGCGTCAGACCCTTTCCTACTTGCGCGGCTTGCTAGAAGCCCACGGCTTACGGCCTAAGAATAAGCTCGGCCAGTCGTTTCTGATTGACCTGAATTTCTTGGATTTCATGATACGCCAGGCCCAACTGTCCCGCGATGACTTAGTGATTGAGATAGGAAGCGGCACGGGAAGTCTAACGGCCAAAATCGCCGCGCAGGCAGGGCACGTGCTCAGCGTCGAGATTGATGCAGGTTTCTTCGAGTTAGCCCAGGAAAACACCGAGCAGTTCGATAACGTCACCCTGCTTTTAGCCGACATTCTGGAAAAGAAAAGTCAGCTCAATCCGGAAGTGTTGGGGCAGATTCAACGGCTTTGGCAATCGGGCAAGTGGCACCATATGAAACTGATGTCCAACCTGCCGTTTGTAGTCGCCACGCCAGTGATCGTCAATTTCCTGCTGAGTGATTTACCTTTGGAACTGCTGCTGGTTACCATCCAATGGGAGCTGGCAGCGCGGTTAGAGGCCCAACCAGCCACCAAGGACTATAGTGCCGTCAGCGTCATAGTACAGGCGTTGGCCGATGTCGAAGTGCTGCGGCGCATGCCGCCGCAATTGTTCTGGCCCCGGCCTAAAGTGGACTCCGCCTTGGTCAGGATAATCCCACGGCCTGAGAAACGTGCCGCGATTCGCGACCTGGGTTGGTTTCATCGCCTGGTGCGCGACATCTACTTGCATCGCCGCAAGAATCTTAGAGGTGCGTTGGAACCGCTTTATAAGGGGCAACTGACTCGCGAGCAATTGGACGAACTTCTGCGGCAGCACGGCTTCGACCCTCTAGGCCGGGCCGAAGCGCTCTCTGTAGCCGACCACATTCGGCTCAGCGAGGTTCTGCCCCGCTACGATTCTTGACCCATGTCAGAATGATTGCTCGATTTGATAGCAGCTCCTGATCAGCAAGCACGCTTTTCTTCAGCCGAAAAACGCGACGCCGAATTCAGGAAGTGAAGGACTGGAAATTCCTCACCAGCAAGCACGCCTTATCTCGGCGGAAGGGCTTCGAGCATCAAAACTGAAGCTGATAAGATAGTCCTGGAGAATAAAATGAAAGTCAACCTCCACACTGAGTAATTAACCCGATGTTATTAGAGGCGAAAATATGGGCGGAGATAACAAGCGTAAGATTCGCATCGAGTTGCGCAAGAATCGTCAAAACCCAACACGGGAACGAGACCTGACCCGTTACTATGGCGGCGAAGAAGACGCCGAACAGGACACCTATGTCCGCCAGGAGCGCGTCAGCGGCAAGGGAAACCTGACACGCCATCGTACGGTCACGGTCGAAGCGGACAAGCCAGCAGAAGATTTGCCCGCATTACCCGCTGTTGACGTCAGCCACTGTTTGCCAGGACGAATCCTGCGTGTTCAGGGACTGTATAGCACCGTGCTGACGGAAGACGGTCGCATTTTTCGCTGTGTTGTGCGAAAATTGTTGCGCGACCTAAGCATTGACGAGCGCAACGTCGTGGTTGTAGGCGACCGTGTCTGGATTCGTCCTGCGACGGCCAACGAAGGCTCAATTGAACGGGTAGAACCACGCCACGGCTTGCTCACGCGAGGCGCTAAAGGAAAAGAGCACATTATCGCGGCCAATGTCGATCAGGTCGTCATTGTCGCATCCTTAGCCGAACCTGTGCTCAAACCTCACTTAGTGGATCGCTATCTTGTCAGTGCAGAAAAAGGTCAACTCCGCCCCATTGTGTGCTTCAACAAGGCCGACTTAGTCGATCTCGTCAACTACCAGTGGCTCATCGGCATGTATAGCCAGCTGGGCATCCCGGTCATACCGACCAGCGCTCGCACCGGCATGGGGATTGATCGACTTAAGGACCTTCTGCGCGGGCGCGAAACTGTTTTTGCTGGGCAAAGCGGTGTCGGTAAGAGTTCCTTGCTCAATGCTATCCAGCCAGGGTTACAACTCAAAGTGCGAGACGTTTCTGAAGCCACGCAAAAAGGCCGCCATACGACTACCACTGCCGAACTCATCCACCTCGATTTCGGGGCCTGGGTGGTGGACACCCCCGGCATTCGGCAATTCGCCCTGTGGGAAATCCCGCTGGAAGAACTCGACGGGTACTTCCCCGAATTACGTCCCTTCGTGGCGCTATGCCAGTTCCCAGGATGCTCCCACACGCATGAACACGGTTGCGCAGTCAAGGAAGCGGTACGCCTGCGACAAATCCCCATGCAACGCTACGAAACTTATCTCGGCCTGCGTCGCGGGGAAACTTTCGAGTAATCATGTCCTGGAAACTCGCCTTCAGCGCCAACGCCTTCTTACGATACAGCTTCACGGAAGCAGCACGCCGTATTCGTGCCGCGGGCTATGAGGGGATCGAAATTCTCGCCGATGTGCCTCATGCTTGGCCCGTCTTCCTGCTCGACGAACAAAAACAAGCGATCCGCCAAGCGTTGCGCGATAATTATCTGACCATTTCCAACATGAATGCGTTCATGATGAACGCAGTGGCCGACGCCCGGCAGCCCTATTGGCATCCGTCCTGGATCGAACCAGATCGCCATTACCGGCAAGTGCGGATCGATCACACGCTCCGTGCTTTGGCGTTGGCCCACGAACTCGGCTGTCCCAGCATCAGTACCGAACCCGGCGGGCCGCTCCCTCCGGGACTGACCTGGCACTGCGCTTTGGAATTGTTCCTGGAAAGCCTCGCGCCGGTGGTTGAGCGAGCGGAGCAGTTGGGTGTCCATCTCCTCGTCGAGCCGGAACCAGGATTACTCTTAGAAAACGCAGCACAGTTTGAGGAATTTATGGACCGTGTCCAATCCCCAGCAGTCGGTCTGAATTGTGATATTGGCCACTTCTACTGCGTCGGGGAGGAGCCAGCTCAGGTCATTCGCCGGCTAGCTCGCCATATTCGTCATGTGCACCTGGAGGACATTCCGGCAGACCGCCGACATCAGCACTTGATACCTGGCGACGGCGCCATTAACTTCGCTGCAGTATTCGAAGCGCTACGCGACATTAACTATCAAGGCTGGCTCACCGTCGAGCTGTACCCCTATCTCGAGAATCCCGACTATGCAGCCCGCATGGCCTACCAACGTCTCCAGCCTTACTTGGTAAGCTGAGCTGCTTAGGAGCGTCTCGTTTCGACGCACAACCGTCTTAGCCATTCCTCAATGCATCTGATATATATCGATCTGCGTACGCTGCTGTTCTATAGCCAAGACAGCAACCGCAGATTACACAGTTAGACGCGGATGAATAGCAATTACGGTGATTTCAGGCGATGCTAACAGCTTAGTTTTCCTCGAACCTGAAACTGAAAAAGGCGGTGGTGCCAACATCAATCATGATTGGTCGGTTTAACTAAGTCAGGCTACTATGGCAAATACTTAGACCGCGCTCGACAATACTGGCAGGCTGATTAGGGGATTGGTTTCTGGCCGTGGTAGCGGCGTTTCCTGCGGTTCGGGGTCTATATATTCATAAAATACATTCCGTTGACGGGGTATATATCCCGCCTCGCGAATCGCGTTACGGATCTCTTCCAGGGTCAGATAATAAACCGTCCCCGCGGCTGCCACTACGTTCTCCTCAATCATCAGACTGCCCATATCATTGGCACCGAAAAGCAAAGCTAACTGCCCGATCTTAGGACCCTGAGTTACCCAAGATGATTGGATATTCTTGATGTTATCTAGGTAGAGCCGACTCACCGCCTGTGTCTTGAGATATTCAAAAGCCCCAGCAGGCGGGATATGCGCTAAGTCGGTATTGTCCGGCTGAAAAGTCCAGCAAATGAACGCAGTAAATCCCCCCGTTTCATCCTGAAGTTGCCGTAATCTTGTTAGAGTTTCTATCCGGTCGGCCAACGTCTCTATATGTCCAAACATCATGGTACAGGTAGATTTACCTCCTAATTCATGCCAGATCCGATGCACTTCGAGCCATTCCTCGGTCAGGCACTTATTGACGGTAATCTCCTTACGCACTCGGTCCACTAGGATCTCTGCGCCCCCGCCGGGTAGACTCCCCATACCCGCTTCTTTCAAGCGTCGCAGAACTTCCTGCAAGGGTAACTTATTAAGCTTATGAAAATGCCAGATTTCCGGAGCACTGAAGGCGTGGATGTTAATTCGAGGATAGCGGCTCTTGATATCACTAAGCAGTTCCTCGTACCACTCTAACTTCAGCGACGGATGTAAACCGCCCTGTAACAGAATTTGCTCGCCTCCGAGAGCAATAGTCTCCTCAATTTTCTTATAAAGCTCCTCTCGCGGCAAAACATAGGCGTCGGGGTCAGTGCTTTTCCGATAAAACGCACAAAAATCACAAACGGCGGCGCAAATGTTCGTATAGTTAATGTTCCGATCAATATTATAGGTACGGTATGGCTCAGGATGCAGTCGTCGGCACACGGCGTCGGCCGCGCGACCTAGTGCTACCAAGTCGTGGGACTGCAATAACTGCAGCCCCTCTTCAGGCGTTAGGCGTTCCCCGTTGACGGATTTTTGCAATATATAGTCCAAAGAGTTTGGCATAGCAATACCCAGGGTTATAATCATGTTAGTAAGTTGCTTTCTTGTGAAGCTTAATACGTGGACAAGTCCCTCACAACTTTCGGTTCGCTGAGGCGGATAGTTTTGCCCGGCGGTGCCAAGCCTGCGGCACAAGCTAGCCTGTAAAAGTGGCGCAGTCCTTCGAGTTCTCGCGGCCCCAGGCCGTAGCGGATTACGCTATCGAGATAGCGACGACAAAAGGCGGCGTCCAGACCCAAGCGGCGCGACTCGTCCCAGGCGATCTGAGCCAGGCGGAGCATACCGCGACGTTTGGCTTCTAATAAAGCAGGCACGAGCCGTTCCTTGGATACGCCACTGCGGGCTACCCAAACCGCATAGACGAACGGCAATCCTGTCCACTCATGCCATTCGCGGCCCAGGTCATAGCTGTAGGGAAAACCGGGCAGAGCAGCGCGCATGGCACGGTCGCCGATGAGCAGCACCGCGTCCGCTTCACTCGATTCGGGACTGACGTCCAGCGGCAGCGGCAACCATTCGACGTTTTTATGATAACGCTGTTCCATGAGTACGCGTACCAGGGCTGCACTGGTGCGCGAGCCGTCATCGAGAGCCACGCTGGTGAGTTCCAAGCACGGTTTCCGAGCGAATAGCGTGACACTAAGCACTGGCCCATACGAGGCGATGGCGATTTCGGGAATGATCCAGTAGCCCTCGCCGCGAAAGTACTCGATGACTGGGATCAGGCCCACGTCCAAGCGACCTGCTGCTAAGTCATCGGCGAGGCGGCTCGGTACTTCCAACACCAGTTCCGCTTCGGGCAGCAATTGGCTCAAGTCACAAATCAGCGGCTTGGCGTTGAGGTATTCCACGGCACCAATGCGCAGTTTCATGGGGTGGGCTCCTGCGTTGGTGCCATTATACAAAGCTGCCAGGAATTTTCAAACTTTTCTGAAAACAATAAAGTCAAGGTTGGCCGTGACTGTTGCGGCGACTGATACCACGATGCACCACGTTAGCGACGGAATTGGAGCTCGAGATTCTTGTTGTCTTTCCAACGGAACACGTACTCCCGAGCGTCGCGGTCAAAGTCGGGTTGCACATTCTTACCCAGATAACTGACGTAAGTATCGAGCTGATAGATTTTCTCCTGAAAACCAGGGTCGGCCGAGGAGTCGAAGCGGATGTGGGGCTTCGGTGCATCAAGTCCTTTCCACCAGTGTACATAGCGGGACTTCGCACCGATTTCTATCCGCTCCCATTTGCCTTGGTCACCCCAGCGGATTTCATAGAAAACCTTGCTCCAGGTTGCGTTTTCGATGCCAACGACGTGGTAGCATTCCAGCGTGCTTAACAGAGCATTAATTTCCTGCCAATGAACGGCGACGGTGCTCATTCCTCCTTCACCCCCTTGACAGGAGTTGACACCAACCACCTCGCCACGGTCATTGAGCACGGGGCCACCGCTATTGCCATTGAACACTCCAGATTTGTATTCGACGGCTTGGAAATCTAGCTCCTGTCCTTCCAAGTTCGTGCGGAACTGCATTACCCGGGGTTCGATGCCTGGGCAATAACTCCATAAGGGCCGACCAGCGGGATGGCCGATGACGTGTAACTTGCGCTCTTGATCAGGATTGGCGTTCGCGGTCCGCAGCACCACTGCATCTTTGGGTACACTGCTTACACGTAGCACCGCCAAGTCTTTCTCAGCATCATAAGCAACAAGGCAACCCTGAGTCGCAAAACCTAATTTTTGGAGGGCCGCCTGGTTGTTTTTGTAGAAATTCTGGTCGGTGATGAGGCGTCCCTGAGCGTCTCGGCTGGGGAAGTACACGTCCACATACCAACTGTCCTCGATCACATGATGGTTAGTAACGACAAGTTTGCGCTCTCTATCGGCCAAGAAGCCCGAGCCCTGAACTTCACGGAACCAGCCGGCTTTGCGGACGATCCAGACTACTCCGTGAACGGATTTCTTATAAACGCCCTCAGCGTTTTGAGCCCCGCCAAATTCGGGATAGGCCAGTAGCCAAGCTAATACCATTATTACGGTCGTGGTGCTCGCCGCAACCCAACGGCCTAGTAGTGCATTCCGCCTAGTCATGGGTGCGCCTCCCTCAGTGGTTACATGCGGATGTGATCAGGTGCCCTTACTCTACCGCGGCAAAGGTGCTTGCAAACGTCCTTGTGAAGATCCACGCTTTCCTCTACTGGTTAAACGCGACGACCTTGCAAAATATGTCAAATTTACTAGCTGCAAAGACACTGTGAACCACACGTAGGAACTGCCACGTCGTTCATTCTGAAAAATGTGTGCCCAAGATCACTCGACGACCATAACAGGTTCGACCTCAGAGACAGTCAGGTACACGGCCGATTCCGTAGGAGGAAAATGGTGTGGCCCATTTCGACGATTAGTAGACACAAAAGGATGCTTGAGTAGACGAGAGGGCTGGCTTATGGAAAGCAGGTCGGCGCCAGGCCAGCGTTTGCTTGAATGGAGTCGGCATGAGAACGCACGGCCCACAATGCATGGCCGCACTTATTGACAACCGCCTCGCTTGAGGCTTATTATTAACTCGCCAACGCGTGAGGCTATAGGCCGGTTTTCTGCCCCCTTAGCTCAACTGGCAGAGCAACTGACTCTTAATCAGTGGGTTGCAGGTTCGAGTCCTGCAGGGGGCACTGATGGAGTAGTGAGCGGTCCTCCTGAGGGCCGACGGAACTTAATCTAAGATCATCACAGCGTCCTCTGCGTTAAGAGTCATGTCGTGGTGGGCGGTCAGTCTGAGGGGAGGATACGTAAGTAGTGTTCTGCCAGAGATGCAAGCGGTTCCGTGGGAGCTAAAGAAGGAATCTGCTCGAAGGCGTTTCGCGCGCGGGCGATTTGGCCTGCTTCGAGTTCGGCACACGCTTGAGCCAGGAGATTGAAGAGGCGTTCGCGGGAACGAGTCAGGGCTTGTTGTTGAAGATATAGGCCGTTGAAGAAGCTGCCGGCCGGTCCCAGGTCGCCGCCCAATGCCAGTTGCGTGGCTCCTTGAAGGAATGCTTGGGCAGCGGCCCGCTGCAAACGTTGTTCGACGGCTTGGCGTAATTCCGCTTCGACCAGCGGCTCCCCTAGCGCCCCCGCAGTTAGTGCACGCCAAACTGTAATCCGTTCCGGCCCGAAGACAGCCTCCGACCACGGTTGGTCTAAGAGCCGATGCAAACTCACGGCGTCCCCGGTCTGGAGATAAATGTCAGCCAACAGGAGCACGGTTTCGGCAAATTCCGGTTGGCGGGGCGACAGGGAACGCATCAGGGACTGCAGCAGGTGCAAAGCAGTTCCTGCCAGCCGCGCTTGCCACATTTCGCGCGCCCGAGCCAACACTTCTCCAGGACGGCCCTGGAGGGCAGCGGGCTGTGTCAAGAGCCGCAGCGTCGGCTCAAACCGGCCGCGAGCTTCCGCAACCCGTTGCCGCAACTGCTCCAGCGACATGCCCAAGTACTCCTCCAAGCGTTGTTGTGGTGCCGGGGTATCCGCGGGGCTACCTTGCGGCAGCTGGAGAAACTGCTCGGCGTGCGCCAAAGCCAAGTCCTCACAACCGCGCTCGACGTAACGCCGGGCTAATTCCAGCTGAGCATTGGCCATTTCCGGCTGGAGGCGTGTCAGTTCACGTAGGATGAACATACGGGCCAAGAGTCGGGTTTCGGGACGAAGTCCCTGGAGGAACTGAGCTTCGTGGGTGTCGAGAAAATTTCCGATGTCGTAGCAGACACCCCAGCTGAAAGGATGGTGCGGAGATTGCAGGATGCCTTGCCGAGCCCAACGCCAACTCAACCAGAGCACAGCATCGGTCTGATAAACAAAACGAGGGACACGCGGCAAATTCGGCCAGCCCTCTTCGACGAGAGTAGCCGCCTGCATCAAAGTACCGCTCAGGCCGTTGCAGGGCAAAGTAGCAGTTCCTGAGGCCAACCGTGTCGCCACCAGCAAACCTGTCGCCTGCAGACGGGGCGAAGCCAGACGCTGTCGCCAATCGTGCAAGGTGACAAACAACCACCGCGCTGCCAGGGTCGCCAGCGCCGGCTGCTCGGGTTGCCCCGTGAAGTAAATCCTGAGCGTTCGCCAGGGCTCCAGGTCACGACCAACTCTGCTGATACTGCCCCCGAACGCGACTGGGTCCCGCACCGCCGACACATCTTCTGGTTCAGTAACGCGCCACCGCCGTTCCGGAATGAAGCGGAGGTGCTGCAACTTCGGCCAATGAGGCGACCCTGTCCAGGCAAGCAGAAAGGTCGCCCCGTCCAAGTAATCCAGCAATTCCCAGGTGGGTTGGCCTTGCTCATCGCGGTCGGCCAACAGCAAAGGCAGGAGCGCAACCTGAACGCGACGTCGCCCGGCGTCGAGCCGCGACACCGTCGTGTCGCTATGCACCACGATGTGACTGACGTCATACTGTCGTAACAGCATCTGCCAGCGTCGCCTTTCTTGCTGCCCTTCTACGGTGCCTGTCTTCTCCAACGCTTGGACCACCTCGAGAAAATCCTGCACAGCCTGGCGGGTGTACAGTCCGGCGCGTACATCCAACCAGACTGAATGCGTGTGCAAACTCGCCCAATAGGGAGCAGCTTGAACCCAGTCCAGGTGCAAGGCTTTTCCCGGCAGGCTTCCAGCCGCTTGCCAATCCCTGGCCACGCGAGCAGCCTCTGCCAGGCTCGCATCCTGCATCAGGGAAAAACCCCAACCCCGACGGGTGACCCACCCCAGTGCCGTTCCACTGCCCGGTTGCGGCCACAAAGTCGCTATCAACAGAGCCAGCAAGACAGCCACTAAAGCCAACCGGCCGGATTGGGTCCACAACAAGGCCCGCCGAGTGGTTTGCGGTATCCCCCCAAAACGGGTGGTCAAGTAACCGTGCCAATGCTTCCACAGGCCTGGCAATGCCAAGACAGCGAACCAAGCGGTGTACTTGGCCAGGTATGCCGAAAGCAGCAGTCCCAACAAAGCTGGCAAGAACCACGGCCAGCGCCATGAAGCCCGACCAAACCACAACCCGGCCAACGTCAGCCCCAGGATGACGAAATATCCGCACTCGGCCAAACTGGGATAAGCACCGCCGGGCTCAGCAAAAAAGGCCGTGCTGAAAGGCGATAACCCCAGCCGCGCTGCCTGTGGGCTGCTTTTCTGCAACAGCGCAGCCGTCTCCGAAAAAAGCAATGGCGACGGATCAAAAACGTGCAAGTGGAACGGATTGCAGCAGACCGCCAAAGCACTGACTAGAATCACCTGTCCCAACAATCGCCGTTCTTCGTAAGGCAGGACATCGCTGCCGTAACGCTCCGGCCCCCACATAGCCTGCATATGCTGACCAACCCAATAAAGTAGCAAAACCGCCAACCCAATCAGCACGGAACTATCGCAGTTAGCCCACAGCAGGAAAAGACCAGGAATGAGCCACCACAATCGGCCTCTTCCCGCCTGGAGTAAGCGGTGCCACCACCGCCGAAAACCCGTCTGAGCGGCAGTGGGAAACGTCGCCCCATGTGCTGGCTCGGTCAGTAACGCGAATAGACACGCCAGGTAAACTAGTCCGAAAGACTCAGGACGTACGTTGAGTCGAACGCTGAGCACCAGTCCTGTTATCAGCAGTCCCACACTCAGCCAGGAAACATAAGGACGATAGGCTCGCTCCAAGCCACTCTGATCCTCCCTGATGCCGCGCGTCCGACTCCAGACTTTTGTGCTTTCCTGAGAGAGGCGCTGCGCGGTGTGGCCCAGCAGCCCGATGATGATCATCAGGGTAATCACGCGCCCCAGCACCAGGCCGGCGCCGCCACCAGTTCGCCAAGCCAGATAGAAAATGATCTCCGCCAACCAACCTGTGTTAACCCAATCCAGTTGCTTGGGGCCCAACCCCAGCATTCCCAGAAACCGTTGCCAGCTGGGCCAACCTTGCGGGGAATGCGGGGCGAAGGCAAATGGATCGCTTCCGTACGGGAATTCGCCATGCACCAGCAGTCTGCCAGCACTCAGGTACAGCTGCGCCTCAGGGTTGCCTACACCCACCGGATAAGCCGCGACCACGGCTAACGTAACTACCATCAGACCGAAAATCCATCGGTCGTGAGCCGCGTTCTCGCGGAGTAAATGGGGCAAGGTGAGGACGGAACTCTCTGGATTCATGACTGCGCCCGTGTTGCCGCTCGCCAAGTTCACGCTCTTCGATGCTGCCCATTTTGAGACACGACGGGGCTGGCGCTAGAGATGCCTGGAGTAGATCCGTCGTGCCAGTTCCTTCTTCGGAAAAGCCAGCCCGGAGCGGAGAGAAACTGCCGCTCCTTGATACGAGCAAGGGGCTTGTCGGATTGCAAGGGTAGGTTACGTTGCCTCTTCGGGCAGAATGTAATTAATGTAAATCCCGCCTGCCAAGATACCCCCGATGATGGGCCCGACCCAATAGACAAAGTGATCGGCTAAGGTGTCCATGCCCTGCTTAATGGCTGCTTCCCAGATGGCCGTACCAAAGGCGCGAGCGGGGTTCATAGCAGCGCCCGTCAGTGGCCCACCCACGAGAATGTCCACCATCACCGTCAACCCGATTCCGAACCCCCCTATCTTGGGCGCACGCGGATCCACCGCCGTACCGAAGATACTCGCCACCAGCAACGCCGTCAGCACTATTTCAATGGCTATCGCCATCATGTATTCCCGCCAACCGAGTACCGCGAACAGCTTGTGCAAGCCGACATGAGGCGTTCCCAGCGCCGCCTGCGTAGTTGCTTCTGACCAGCCGAAGATCAGCGCCAGTAACGCACCAGCCAGCAGCGCTCCCAGCAGTTGGAAAAGGATGTAGTACACTGCCTTCCACGTTTCCATCCGCCCATAAACCCACATGGTAATGGTAACCGCCGGATTCAGCTGCCCCCCCGACACATTCATGCTGGCGCTTACCCCAACAGACAGGGCCAAACCGTGGGCCACGGCTATCCCGATCAAGCCAAATTTCTGCTCCGGTGGCAGCAGTTCGTTGACACAGATCGCGCCCCCACCCAGAAAGGTCAGGAAAAAGACCCCTATGAGCTCGGCCAGACATGGCGCCAGCAAATTCCGCATATTTTCGCTCTCCAAAAGATGGCTTTTGCCTTTCCGCCAATTGCCCTTGAAGATGTGCAATTTGTAAAAAACCATGCCGCTTCAGGCAAGACCTCACCGGACGCGAGTTAGCCAAGCCAAATGATTCCGGCTTGCTTTGGGCATGACTGCTAACAGGGAACTGACTTTCCTTTTGCTACCAAAGAAGTGAGCGTCCGACTTAGCTAAGACCGTCATGAGGACAGGATAAGTGCCTGCGCCAGAAATCCGCGTGCGCCTGTGTGCCCGTAAGGCCTAGCTTTTGCGCATTTGAGCTGTAATTCATTCCAGGGCTCGTTTAACCTCGCCCTGGACGACTCCGATGGGTCCGCATTACCGCGTGCTAAACACCAAGAAAGCTTTACTTCACCTCACCTCTGCCGTCTGAGCATCCTCATCAGCTTTTGAAGACAGGACATCTAAGTTTGTTCAATTTGGTCAGTTTAGTCATCCATAAAGAGTCAGCCTTGCTGGTAAACTTTAATTTCCCAGTTTTTATCCAGCTAACATAACTATCTGGCTAGTCTTCTCAAATCCAAGTAAACGATACATTTCATTTATTCAATTTTTTCTGGTTGATTTTCCCAGATAGGTGCGTACAAACAATCATTTTCAGCGACCACGGCTATGGGGCCGTGCGTCGCAGCCTCAACGAAGAGCTACAGCAAGGAGGAAGGAGCCAATGTACAAGAATTCCCTCTGGATTGCCTTGGCAACGCTCCTGGCGAGCGCTACGGGCATTGGCGCTTGGGAACTGGACTACGGAAAAGCCTTGCAGAAGTCCCGTCAGGACGGAAAACCAGTGTTGGTAGTAATCGGCCGGGGCAAAGCAGGCTGGCAAGAACTATCGGCACAGGGTTGGTCGGAAGCGAACATCGAAATAGTCCGTAACTACTTTCATGCCGTTTATGTGGATGCGGAAGATGCAGAATACGGAGAAGCATTGGCTCAACAATTCCATTTCAGGAGTCTTCCTGCCTTAGTTATCAGCGATCGCTATGCCAGAACCCAATTGGTGCGGCAGGAGGGGCAGCTTAGTGAAGATCAGCTGTCGCGGCTGTTACGCCAACACGGCCAAATGCCGAACACAGTCCGGGCTAGTGTACCAGGCGGGGCAACTCCGACGCCTTCGTCTTCGCTGGTACCCAGTCGAGCGCCCGCGGTGCTTTGCCCCACCTGAGGACGCTAGGTCCCGGTGTCCGTGCGGCACCAACTCAGCACCTTCCTCGCCTCCCGACACAAATCGCATCAGGCAATCGCCCTCGTGGTTCAATTTGCCTGGCGGTTAGACTCTGCCCGCACTGGTACTTCCACCGGTAGGCCCAACGCGCTAAGCTAAGCCGCAGACAATCCGAGACGCTCTATCGTGTTTGAAGAGCCCACGGCCGGCATTGGTGAGACTACTTCTGGGCTCCAAGCCGCGCCATCATCCGCGGCTTAAGCAAGCTCAGGGCTTGGTCATAAAGATTGGGGTTAGCTGCAAGGATACCGTGGACAGGCCGATGGGGCTCGCTATAACGAACGGGTTGACCGCAGGCATCAGTAAACACGCCTCCCGCTTCGCATACCAGAACTTCCCCGGCACAGACGTCCCAAACATGGAAGCCGGGATAAAGGCTGGCGTAAATGTCCACCTCTCCCCGCGCGAGCATAGCCAGTTTGCGGCCTGCGGAGTAACAGGAAACTTCTTCCGCTACAGGTAGAAGGCTTTTTGCCGAACTGCCGCGATCCCCGCGACTGCGCACCAGGCGTGCCCGACTCAGTTCGGCGGTAGTACTCACCGCACACCGCTGCGCCGAGTCAGCGCCTGCCCGCGAGGTCCAACAGCCTTGCCCTCGTAACGCCCAGGTACTTCGTTGCTCGGCAGGTTCCAGCACCAACCCCAGCACTGCTTCCCCATGTTCCACCAGACCGATCAGTATGGCGAACTCCCCATTTTTCAGTACAAATCCCCTGGTGCCGTCTATCGGATCAACGATCCAAAGGCGTTCTCCCTGGTGGCGCAGCCGGGTCAGAACAGAAGTCTTTTCCTCGGCATAGAAAGCGTCGTGAGGAAAATGCTGGGCCAAGTACTCCAGAATGCAATCCTGGGCCAATCGGTCAGCAACGGTGGTGACTTCCGGCGGCGCCCACTCCACTGCTTCCATGCTCTGATAATGAACGAGAATGATCTCGGCAGCTGCCTCCGCAGCCTGACGGGCCACAGCCAAGTCCTGCCATGTTGCCATGGTGCTTCTACTTACTCGGTCGGACCAATACCCGGCCCTTGTTGTGGCGGATTGAAGGGGAGAATGTCCAGATCGGCCAGCAGGTGAAACTCCACGAAACAAATCTGCCGGTAAAGTTCGCTGGCATTGAGCAATTCGCGATGCTTGCCTTGACCTTCGAGATGCCCCTGATGGAAGAACAAGACCAGATCGCTATTCCTCAGCGTGTGAAACCGGTGAGGGATGAAGAAAACGGTGCGTTGCGGCAGGAAACGAGCATAAGTGTCTTCCAGCATGGTCTTTTCTTCCTCGTTGAGACCAACCGCAGGTTCTTCAATGACCACCACGCTGGGATTGCGAAGAATGGCCCGAGCCAGGGCAATCTGAAAGCGCTGGAATAGACTCAGAGAATGCCCTTGCTCGCCGATGACCGTTTCGTAACCTTGGGGTAAATCCTGGATGAACTGGTGTGCATGAGCCATCTTGGCTGCTTCCATAATCTTTGGCAACTTGAAATTTGGATCGCCGCAACTGATGTTGTTTGCCACCGTATCGGAAAACACGAGATCCGATTGCAGCACCAAGTTGATCTGGGAGCGCAAACTCTCCAGCGTGAAGCGACGCAGGTTGTGTCCATCCACGCGAATCACCCCCTGGTCGGGATCGTAAAAGCGAACCAGGAGATGAGCGAGCGCATACAAGGTCGTACGGTCTGCAGCGACCAGAGCGATGCGCTGTCCTGCTAGCACGGTGAACGACACCCGGTCCAGCAGCAGCCGACTTTCCCCCGGCGAGCGCAGGCTGACATTATCGAACTGCAATTCCCGCTGCACGGCCTCCAGGGAGCGTGCCTGGCCCGATTCCGTTACTTCTCCAGGTTGGTCGAGAAAGTCAAACAGCTTGGCTGCGGATTCGGTGGCTCGCTTGAGTATGACTCGGTCGCCCACCATCCGCGCTATGGGGAAATACAAACCTCCCAGCGTCAGCGTAAGTATCAGGATGCTGGCTAGGCCCATCTGATTTTCCAGGGTGTTCCAAGCCGCGACAAACGCCAGCACCGTCAGAACCATGACGCCCAGCAGGATCAAAGTTTCTTGAAAAGCCACTTGTCCCAGCCGCTGCCGCTTGGTCTGGGCCTCGTATTCATTCAGCTGCCGCTCCATACGCTGCTGATAAAACACTTCCATGAGATAACCTCTGACCAGGCGAATAATCCGTAAACCTTCCTGCAAGAGCGAAAGTTGTTCGGCCGCGCGCTGATTCCAAGAACGTTCGCGCCATCGGTACCAGACGAACAGCTGTCCACCGACCACCCAAGTCAGGCCAGCCAGACATACAAACGCCAGAGTTAGGTATGGGAATCCTCCCGAGGTGCCGAACTCGACCAAGGGGGCAAACCCGGCTAGCAGAATCAGTCGGGTCGGTTCCCGCCAGCGCGACGTTAACCACAGATACAGTCCCTCCTGAACTGCCTCGACATGTCGCGTGAACACACTGATGGCCTGATTGGAACCCTGCCGTTTCAACAACAGACTCCCCAGACGCAAGGTCTGTAAGTAAACGCTGCGGCGAAAGCGCGTGGCGGCTTCTGAGGCGGCGCCAGCCGCTGACCAATGCACGAGCAACTGCAAACCCCAGCGCAACACTGCTGTGGTTAGCGCCCCCACTAGTAAGGCTACCATCACACTCCAGTTGTGCCGCGTCCACGGCCAAGCCCTTACCATCCCTACCAAAACGGGTTCCCAGATGGTTTGTCGCTGATGCGCCGACCAGGCCAAGGCAAGTAATCCCACCCCTTCATGATTCTTCAGTTGTTCCAGGAAGTGTTGACGTTCCTCCTCGCTCCGCAGTACTTGCTCTAACCAGCGCCGATGCTCTTCATTCTGCTCGAGAAAACTCTGACGCTGCTCAGTTTCCAATTGGCCGCGACTGACCACCAGCGCCAGGAATAACCCGGTCAGGCCCAAGAGTAACAGAATCAGTGTCGCCAGGACAATGGAACTGGTAATCGCTATCCACTGCTGGGCCCGGCGGTATTGCAAAAACCGCAATGCTCGATCAAAAGGCGGTGGTTTCTCTCCATTCACGAGCAAGTCTCCGGCAATTTACCAAGAGGACGAATTGATCGCTATGCCCGGCGATGTAAAGTTTCTCAGCTCTGGAGGAATCTTCGGTCGGTCTGCAGGAGACCCTGTGATGCCCCGGAAAACGAACTGCCTGCAGAATTATGCCACATCGCGGTCCTCGAACAAGATTAGACCGAACAATAAGGCAATGGCGGTATAAACCACCGCGTGAACTCCGACGTGAAACACGTAATCACCCCAGGGCACCTCCAGGCCGCCAATGGTCGCATCGGTCATGTCGAAATAGTTGAAGCCGGGCAGGATCGTGGCGAAAATCTGCGCCATGACATGAACCAGGGGATTGCCGCCGCGCTCAGGGGACGACTGATACACCACAATATGAGCCAACCGCCCCACGATGAACACCGTCAGGCAGATTACTAAGTTCACTACGACCGGTAAGCGTGTTGCCAAAGCCACCGCCAAGCCGGTCAGAATCATGACCTGAAATAGGTTGCACACTATACTGGGCGCGATGAGCGACAAATCGTGGCTCAGATAAAGTAGATACCGCCCCGCAGCCAGGAAGGCATTGGGCAGGAATCCCAGATACCGTTCCAGTTGCTGAATCTCCGCCAGCTGCGGCTTGGTTTCTTCGGCATCAATTTCATTGCGGTAATAAACAGCCATCGCCATTACCAAGCTGAGGAGCACGGCCAGCAGCAGGGCCGACATAAAAATTCCGAAGAACTTGCCTAGCAAAAACGCTCGTCTTGACATCGGCTTACTCAACACGGTGACCGCGGTACGACCCTCAATCTCTTCCGAAATGGATACCCCTGCGGAAAAGACCGTCAGGATCAGGGTAGCCAGCAAAATTGCACTCAAGCTCAACCCTTTCATCATTTTCAATTCTTCGCCGAAGGTGAAGTAAGGAAGGTAAACACTAATCAGCATGAAAAACGACGTCAGGGCCAATAACAGCCAGAACAGCGGTTGCCGGGTGGATTCCCGATAAGCTGCTTGTGCTACTGCGAGCCATTTGCCGCGCAGATTCAGATTCGGGAAGATGAGCAATGCGGTAATGATACCGGTAACCAGCAATAAGACGCCCCAAAGCATAGCCCTATCCCCTGGGAGAATACATTCCCGAAAGCGCACGAATCAATAGGCGATACGAAAGTCGGGAAGTCCCTCCGGGTCTTCTACAGTGATTTCCTGATGGACAATGTAGCCGATCATGGCCTGCGCGACGGCCTGCAGAAAGGCCTCGACCTCCTCAGTTTGTCCTTCGGCCACCAGTTCAACACGGCCATCGCGTAAGTTTCGCACGTATCCGGCCACGTCATAATGCTGGGCCAGGCGAAGTGCTGTATATCGAAACCCCACACCTTGCACCTGCCCGGAGTACCACACGTGCTTGCGGACGCGCTGCGGAGATTGTGGCCGATGCTTACTCATCTCGATTGATTATAAGAGCCGAACTCCTCCGTGGCGACAGGGAATAAGCTGCGCTTTCGGCAGTTCTCCCCCGGCTAGTTACCTAATGAAGAGCGTCCCCGCCGCTGGGCTTCACTGAGGTAATGGGACCCATGGAGGAGCTAACTTGGGCCAATCCGCTCACTTTTGTCCAGTGAGGAATCGCACACGGCAGCGGACTTCTCCATTCGCGTAACATCCCGTCGTGCTCCCAGTGCGGCATCCGGTGCGTTGTTTTCTGCACGATTTCCGCAGTCCGGCGAGCCTTCCTAATCTCTATAGACCGATCTTCGCGACAGCCGGGACAAGCCGTTGAACGCTTGGGCTTGACGAACCCGAAGCCAAGCAACGGACTCGAAACCGCGACGATAAGCTTTGTAACTTTTTCCAATGATAGGAAGTCATCAGGAAAAAATTACAAAATGTGGGAGCTGGGCCTCATCCCAACCCTCACCAAAAGGAATGAATCTAACGGGCACAGATAGCAAGGATTTAGGGAATCGCGTTTGTGGCTTGGATTTATTGGCACATTCTTTGCTGGTCAAAAACTGGACGACAGCAGGGCATCGGGCGAAGGAAGCAGTAAGTTATTACCCCCGCGCTCCTTGTGGTGCCCCCGTCCGCAAGGAACTGGACTGCCGAAAGGGAGGTTTCCCCGCCTCTCTTTGAAAGCAGACCAGAAGCTCCGAAGCACCGATGCTTCCCGTCTGTCTTCCCGCCAGGCCCCATTTTACCTGGCCCCGAAGCCACCTGCGACCCCGGCGGGTGGCTTGTTGTTTTGGGGGCCACGTTCGAGTACAATGAAGTTGACGGCCGGGGACAGTATTGATCGGAGTGTTGGCATGAACGGAATGCCATATGAACATCTGCGTTGGGTGAAGCGGGATAAAGTGTTGATTCTAGAGATTGTTACTGCACAGCTGCACGGCGACCTGATCGAACAAAAGTTATGCGACGAGTTGCTCGCGATTTGGCAACAAGCTCAGACTACCCATGCGGTACTGGACTTGGCAGCTGTGCAATACTTGACGTCGCCGGTGTTGCGGGCCTTTATCGCGCTGCGCCGAAGCGTCAGGAATAGCGGCGGTCGCGTTATCCTGTGCAACGTTCAGAGCGAAAACGTGCTCAGAATTCTAACCACCACTCGCTTCATTACTACCAACGGTAGCCCAGTACGTCTGTTTGAATTTGCTTCTGACTTGGAGACAGCGCTGACGCAACTCGAACACGACCCGCTGCCGCTCCTGCCCGATAGCCCAGGATAGCAGAATGTCCCTCCGGTCTCATGGAGACGTGGCAGGAGCCGTTTCACGGGCCGGTGCGGCCGGCGTTTAGGGCGTAATCTGTGGACGCACAGGCTCTTGGGCGGTGGCTTGGCGTCGCTCTTTCAGACGGAGCGGCTCCTTGACCAGTTCGATGATCGCCGTGGGAGCAGCATCGCCCAGTCGGCGAGTGGCCAGCTTAATAATGCGGGTGTAGCCGCCAGGGCGATCACGATAACGAGGGGCGATTTCTTGGAACAGCTTTTTGAACAAGTCCACTTCGATTTCGTTCCCATCCTTGTCGGCCATCCAGATGCGTTTCTTGCCCCCCATGCGGGCAAGCACGAGTCGGCGGGCGTGCAATGTGCCTTTGCGGGCCAGAGTTATGATAGGTTCGACGAAGCGGCGCAGTTCTTTAGCTTTGGCCACGGTGGTGGTAATGCGTTCGTGTTCAAATAACGCCCAGGCCAAATTGCGCATCAGGGCGCGACGATGAGCAGCATTGCGTCCCAGTTTGCGGCCTGCTTTGAGATGACGCATAGTATTTTCCCCTGGTGCACACAATTCATTCGGAAATTCATCGGGCGCCCTGGACTTCAGCTGACGCGGGCGCCGGGCACTTTCATGCCCAGATGCAGACCGAATTCTTCCAGTTTATTCTTCACGTGTTTCAGCGTGGTCTCGCCGAAATTACGAACTTCGAGCAATTCTTCTTCGGTGCGGGCTACCAAGTCGCGCACCGTGCGAATTCCCTCGGATTCCAGCGTGTTGACGCAACGCACGTCCAGCCCCAATTCGGCCAAACTCATGTCGAGTTTGCGCATCAGTTCCAAGTCCACCAGCGGCCCGACCGCTTCGGCCGCTGCTTCTGCCATCGGCACCTCCGGCCCCAGTTCGGTATATTCAATAAACGGATTGAGGTGCTTCCGCAGAATCTTAGCAGCCTCTACAATGGCCAGTTGCGGCGACACCGTACCGTTAGTCCACACTTCGAGGATCAGCCGCTCATAGTTGGTTTTCTGACCGACACGCGTTTCTTCGGTGCTGAAGCGAACTTTTACCACAGGTGAAAAGCTGGCATCGAGGGGGATGACGCCAATCTCGCGGTCCTTGCCAGCATTTTCTTCGGCAGTGCGGTAGCCGCGACCGTTCTCCACAGTCATCTCGACATCGAAACGCACGTCTTCCGTTAGTGTAGCGATAATGTGTTCGGGGTTGATTATCTGCACCGCCTCGGTGGTAGTAATATCTGCGGCGCGCACAATGCCCCGTTCCTCACGATGAATGCGAATGACCTGGGGCTGATCACTGGTGTTTTTCACCACCAAACTCTTGATATTCAGGATGATGTCAGTAACGTCCTCGACCACGCCGGGAATGGTGGTAATTTCGTGGGGCACGCCAGCAATCTTGACGCGCGTCACTGCACTGCCCTCCAGACTGGAAAGCAGGACGCGCCGCAGGCTGTTACCGATGGTTACGGCAAAGCCAGGCTCAAATGGCTCACACAAGAACTTGCCATAGGTATCGGTGAGCGTCTTGCGATCACAGACGAGCTTTCTGGGCAGTTCCAGATTCCGCCACTGATAGCGCATAATCACACCTCCGCGGATTGTCTCGCTCGCCGGGCCGGCTTCCTAAGCGAGCCTGGATCCGCACATTCGGCCCCGAAAAAGCTGTCCCTGGCTGACACCAACCAGGGGACTCACACTCGAGCAAAGCTCCCGAAAACTGATGAGTTCCCGGTATGCCACGATACCGTTTAGCGGGTGGTGATTTCAATGATCAGTTGTGGGTTGATTTCAATCTCGCGAGTCAGACGAGGATCGACATCATCATAAGTAGGCAACCGCGCCACCCGCGCCTGCGGATTCTCCCCGTCCGTTACTTCCAGAAAAGCCGGCGGCGGGTTGGCAGCCGTTTGATTCATCGCGTCTTTGACCAGTTGTAGCGTCTTCGGCGAGGGACGCAAGGTAATTTCGTCGCCCACCTGCACCAGATAACTGGGAACATCGAGGCGCCGACCATTGACGCGAATGTGTCCGTGGGCCACCATTTGACGCGCCGCCCGGCGGCTGACGGCCCAACCGAGCCGGTGGACAATGTTATCCAGTCGCCTTTCCATGAGTGATAATAACATCTCACCTGTATTTTCCTTCGAGCGTGAGGCAATGTCGAAAATCCGCTCGAACTGGCGTTGCGACACGCCGTAAAATCGTTTCAATTTCTGTTTTTCGCGCAAGCGCAGACCGTACTCGCTCAACTTGGTGCGGCGCGTGTGCATGCCGGGTGGGTAATTTCGCCTCTCAATAGCACACTTGGGCGAGTAACAGCGGCTGCCCTTCAGATAGAGCTTCTTGCCTTCGCGTCGGCAGAGCCGACAAAGTGCATCCAGGTATCGGCCCATGTCGGTTTCCTACATGTCCGTGGCTGGTGACTCAGCGTGGTAATAATAAGCCGATTATTATACGCGACGGCGTTTAGGCGGTCGGCATCCGTTATGGGGCACCGGAGTAACGTCGGCAATCGCCTTAATTTCCAGGCCAGCCGTCTGCAATGCGGTGATGGCCGATTCCCGGCCGGCCCCGACACCCTTAACCCGTACTTCCAGCTCGCGCATGCCCATTTTCTTGGCCTTATCTGCAGCCATCTCTGCAGCACGCTGGGCCGCGAACGGCGTGCTCTTGCGACTTCCCTTGAAGCCGGCAGTTCCGGCAGAGGCCCAGCACACAACATCCCCATTGGGGTCGGTAATGGTGACAATCGTATTGTTGAAGGTCGCCTTGATATGTGCGATGCCTCGGGAGACCGTCCGCTTGGTTCTGCGCTTTTTCGGTTTGGCCATAATTACGATCCCAGCTATTACTCACCGACCAAATGTATCGCGTTCCCCAGTGTTTTAGCCCCGCAGTTCCTTCACACCCTTCTTGCCCGCAACGGTCTTACGTGGTCCCTTGCGCGTACGGGCATTGGTTCGCGTGCGCTGGCCCCGCACGGGCAGGCCACGGCGATGGCGGATTCCGCGATAGCATTGAATGTCTTTGAGCCGGGCTATGTTTTGCTGAATCTGACGCCGCAGCTGGCCCTCCACAGTGTATTCGCGGTCTATGATACCGCTGATGCGACTCAATTCGTCATCATTGAGGTCTTTGGCTTTGCGTAACGGGTCAATGCCCGCTTTTTCGCAGACCTCAATGGCTGTAGTCGGACCGATTCCATACAGGTATCGCAAGGCCACGTGCAAAGCCTTTTCACCAGGAATATCCACACCCAGGACACGCGGCATAGTGTTAGAGCCCCTTAGATTAGCCTTGACGTTGTTTATGGCGCGGATTAGTACAGATCACCCGCACCACGCCCTTGCGGCGAACGATCTTGCACTTTTCACAGATGCGTTTGACGCTGGCTCGCACTTTCATCGGTAAGCCCTTTTATCGGCACAGGCACTTCTTTTCGCCTGGCCATAGCTAACTGATGCTTAGGCTAATAAATCTACCCACCAGGCGGTCTGCGGGCAAGGCCCAAACTTTGATAGGTTGGAAACAAACAATGAGGCGACTCAGAGCGGGGTGAGCACTACAATTCTATCACGAAGGGACACTAAACCGGCCGGGCCGTAGAGTTCGGCGGAGGGGAAATGGACATCGAAGAGCGAAAAATGCGGCTCCGTTGGGGCTGTGTGGCGATAGCCGTTAATATGGCGATGCTGGTTTCGCTAGCAGGCTGCGGTCATACTCATGCCCAAACAGACAACCAACAGCCCTCGCCTTCAGAAAAGGTTTCCCTGCCACCCTTACGTTGGGGCGCCGATGCTGAAGGTGGCGCTCCGTACATCTTCTACGATCCAGAACGGCCTGACCAGCTCATTGGTTTCGAGGTGGATTTGATACGGGCGTTGGAGCGGGAATTAGGTCGGCGTATTGAGCATCAGCAGTATGACTTCAAGAAACTGGTGGACGGTCTGGAACGTGGCGACATTGACTTGGCCATGAACGGTTTAGAAATCACGCCCGACCGCCAGAAGCGGGTACGCTTTAGTCGGCCTTACTATGTATTCAAGCTGCAACTGGTAACGCGGGAGGGCGAGACGGCAATCAACTCGTTACGTGATTGCGTGGAGCAGCGGGCTCGGGTGGGGACGTTGGAAAACACGGCAGCCTCTCGATTGTTAGAGGAACTTGGGGTGCCGACGTTCCTGTATGACAGCCAAGTTACGCCGTTCGAAGACCTTGCCGTGGGCCGACTCGATGCCGTACTCATGGACGTGCCCATTGTTCTTTATCATGGGCGGAATAAGCCTGGCCTGAGGCTGGTCGAGCCGTTGGTCAGCGGTCGTGGCTATTACGCCATCGCTTTCCGTAAGGATGACGAAGAATTGGCCCGTCAATTCGATGCGGCCCTGGAACGTTTGCTCGCCAGCGGCGAGTTGCGGCGCATCTATGAAAAATGGGGCCTGTGGAACACCAGCCAAGAGGAGATTTATCCACCTAATCAGTTTGGGTTGGAATTAGCCCGCCAGGAAATTTCCACCCAACCGCTGGCAGGCTGGTCGTTCGGCAGTTATTTTCCCCTTTTATTGCGTGCGGCTTGGTTGACCGTGGAATTGACGGTGCTGAGCATGGCCGTGGCCGTCGTCATCGGGCTGATCCTCGCCGTGTGCCGACTTTATGGGCCGTATCCTCTGCAGCTCTTGGCCCTTTGTTATGTCGAATTTTTCCGCGGCATCCCCGTATTGCTCTTACTCTACTTCCTCTATTTCGGGCTACCTGCTATTGGCCAAGTGTTCGGCTGGGACGTGGCACTGAGGTGGTCTCCGTTTGTTACCGCGGTGATCGGTCTAGGATTGAATTATGCTGCTTACGAAGCGGAAATTTATCGCGCCGCTATCTCATCTATTCCCCGGGCACAATGGGAAGCCGCGGCCAGTTTAGGCCTGACGCCGATGCAAACTTTTCGCCGCATCATTCTGCCCCAAGCCCTGCGCATTATCCTGCCTCCTTCGACCACCGATTTCGTCGCCCTGTTCAAAGACACGAGCCTGGCAGGTACGATTACGGTCGTGGAACTGAGCAAGCAATACCAGATTCTTTCCACGTCGGGCGCTGATTATCGCGCCCTGGTGGAAATCGGTATCGCCACTGCATTACTGTATCTCCTCATGGCTGTGCCTTTGGGATATTTATCGCGCCGACTGGAAGAGCGCTGGCACGCCGGCCACCTGGTTGAGGGCCGACATTGATTACGCCCGGGCACATCTCGGGCCCGACCATAGCAAGGCCGACGAACCTCGGAGCGAGTGAGGAGCTATGTTTGAAATAGAGATTCGTGGACTGGTGAAACGGTTGGGCGGGAGGACCATCTTAAACGGCATCGAGCTGACCATCGAACAGGGCGAAACTCTGGCTGTCCTTGGGCCCAGCGGCAGCGGTAAATCTACGTTATTGCGATGCCTGAACGCCCTGACCGCTTTCGATGCGGGGCAAATTCGTGTTGGGGACATCGTTTTACGGCCTGGCAAAGTACCGCGGGACGTGGCCATTCAAGTGCGGCGGCAGCTGGGTATGGTGTTTCAAGACTTTGCCTTGTTTCCGCATCTGCGGGCGATAGACAACGTGGCCCTGGGTCCGCGGTTAGTGCTGGGACTGACGAAAGAACAAGCGCGGCAACGCGGGGTACAACTTCTCAAGCGGGTCGGTTTGCAGCACCGTGCCGAGGCATTTCCCGCGCAGTTATCGGGAGGCGAGAAACAACGGGTCGCCATCGCGCGGGCCTTGGCCATGGAACCGAAAGGACTGCTTTGCGACGAGATTACCAGTGCCCTCGACCCCGAACTGAAATGGGAAGTGCTGAGTGTGCTGGCCGATCTGAAAAAGGACGGCCTGACTATGGTAGTGGTGACGCATGAGGTCGGCTTTGCCCGCCGCGTGGCGGATCGGGTCTGTATTCTCAGCGATGGTCAGATTCTCGAAGTCGGGCTACCGCAACAAGTGCTGGAAAACCCCAAGACAGCGCGCGTGCAACAATTCCTGGCACGGGTAATGACCTGAAATGAGCGAGCAACGCCCGCAGTGGCAAAAACGCCTGGCCGCCATTGAGCCATCTGTTCTCCTCGTCGAAGCGCCGCTGCTGCGACGCATCGCCCGCGTTTCCCAACAGATCTCTGCTCTCGCGTGGCGTGTTCCTCATCAGGACGTTTACGTTCTGGACCGGGAACGCCTGCTCGACTTGGCCACCGAAAGTGAGTTAGGCATCAACAAACCAGGCGACTTGCGCCCACAAGTGGTTCTGGTGGCCTGGCCTCCTGGGGAACACGCCGAAGACGCCTTAGCGGGGCTGTTATTACGCAGGCTCGTCCATGGTTGGGTCGAGCTGCATTGGCGGAGCGTTCCTGAGGAACAACAAAACCGCCTGGCTTGGCAACGGGTGCAACAATTAGGTGGTGCCGAATGGGAAGAAATTGTCGCTGTCGCTGATCAGGACGGCTGGCTGCCTCGCCACGGTCTCCCCGATTATGCGATTTATCGCGAGTTCGCCGCACACTGGTGGGAGCTTCGCCTCGCCTGTCCCCAACGTCTGCCGTTGTGGTTTCCCACCTTGGCGCCGCAAGCGCAGCGGATTGACGAAGTATTGCTCCAGGACGTGGACATCCCGCAGCTTCAGCGGAAATTACGGCAAGCGCACTGGCCCATGCCCCAGGAGCTGAACCCGAAGGAGCATAGTCGGGAGGCAACCGTTTCTGCGTCGGCTCAAGCCCAGTCACGCGAGGCACCATCGAACAAATCGCCCACCGGGCCAGGAGAGGTTTTCGTAAAGTCACTGGCTGCTAATCCCGCTCAGTCGGCAGAACCAGTGGTGATTCGCGATAGCAGCGCCTGGCCGCGAGTCGAGGCCGCCGCCAAGAAAGGCAACGTCGTGCGCGCGGCTTTATTATGTTGGCAAGTGTCGCTGACATTGCCCGCATCTTTCCGACCGCTTTGGCAACGCGAAGCGCGGCATTTTCTTGGCGAATTAGCACAGCGTTTGGCCTCGATATTCCCCCCGTTGAGTCAGACGTTGGAAGAACAACTAGCCGAGAAAGACACTTGGCACAACACTTTGTGCGCTTTATTGCCTGCCGCGGCGGAACAAGGCTACTTTTCGCAGGAAGCGCGGGTGCTTTATGATTTGCAACGCCTAGCCGAAGACGCTCAGCGCGGCGTTTACGTGGTGGACTTGGCCGGTTGGCTCCGCACCTGGGGCAGTTTAGCTTGGCGGCGGCAACAACCGTTACTGCAACAGTTCCTCGTGCTGCGCCGGTTGCGTTCAGCGCGCCACCGCTTGGCGCTGTGCTCCCTTGATGACGCGATGCGCCTTCGCCTAGCCACGCTATTGGAGTCGGCCATCCATGAATGGGAAATGCGTTTGCGCCAGCTGGTCGGGCCTATCTTACGCCGCGTGCTCCACGACGTCGGACTGGTGCCCCACAATCTCGCCGAGCAAATTGAGCTGGAACGCTTAGTTCAAGAGCTCGCTGACCGGGTGGTCGAAACGGGCCATATCCGCTTAGGTCAACTTCGCGATGCCATTTCCCGCAGCCAGTTGAAGTTACCCGACCTGCGCGGGCCTAGCGAATGGTGGCGCGGCGATCCGTTGCTGGCCGCAGACAAACGTCTGGCGCACGAACTAGACGGCATCTATCGCCGTGGCGAAGTTTACCTGCGCTGGTTCCAGCGGTTCAGCTCGCTGTTTTTCGGCACCTGGCTCGGCCGCCTGCTCAGTTTATTCCTGATCCTGCCGTTCCTCGGCGCCTACATTATCCTCGAAGGTATAGACCACGTCCTAGTGCATCCCCTCGCAGGCCTATGGGGGCTGGACTTCCACATCTCAGGGCGCTTCCAAGTGTTCGCCTTAGGGGCGTTCCTTGTCGGCGTGATTAACTTGGTCCAGTTTCGTCGCGTCGTGGTTCGCTGGTGCCGATTAGGTTTCCGCGGACTCCGTTGGCTCTTGTGGGACTTACCCCGACGAGTACTGCGTTGGCCGCCGCTTTTGCGCCTTTGGCAGTCCACGCCCTTGGTCATCTTCCGCCGACATTTGATTCTGCCCTTGGCCTTAGCCACAGGAACATTGGCTGCATGTGCCTGGTGGGAGGTGGAAGGCAACTGGTTACAACTTTCCGTTGGATTGGCGGCGCTCTTCGGTCTGATGGTTACCCTGACCCGCGAGGGCCACATTGCCCTGGCTACTTGTGGCGACTACCTCGCCTGGACGTTTCGCTATCTGAGTCTGGAATGGATCACGCTTAGTTTGCAATGGATCCTGGCGTTATTTCAACGCCTGCTCAATTACGTCGAGCGGTTGCAGTATCGCATAGACGAGTGGCTCCGCTATCGTGGTGGAGAATCCCGCTGGCGCTTGGTCTGGAAAGCGCTGGCCTCGCTGGTGTGGAGCTGGTTGGCCTATATCCTGCGCTTCAGCGTCTATCTGCTTATTGAGCCGCAAATCAACCCGATTAAGCACTTCCCCGTGGTTACCGTATCACACAAATTGCTGCTGGCGGGCCTACCGATTTTTACCGTATGGACGTTGAATCTCCTCGGCTGGGAACCGAACGACGTCAACAAGGCTAAGGCCGCCGCTTTGGTGACGTCCATCATCTGGGCCATTCCCGGCGTGTTCGGTTTCCTCGCCTGGGAACTGAAGGAAAACTGGAAACTCTACCAAGCCAATCGGAGCGCGACCTTGCGTCCGTTGCATATTGGTCATCACGGGGAAACTGTCGCCCAGTTTCTGCGTCCCGGCGTGCATTCGGGGACGTTGCGCAAATTCTTCCGTCAAGGCCGCAGAATCTTTGCCGACCAGGCCACAACTACTTCGCCGCACTCCTCGGCTCGTTGGCACCGTCAGCGCCATCACCATCAGGAAACCCTTCACGCCTTCGTCGAACGCAATTTTGTACGGCTCCTGCGTCACTGCCCTGATTGGACTGGCCCAGCTCTCGAAGTGAAAGATGTCGAATTGGGCGTCAGCACCATCACCGTCCACATCGCCTCTCATCCGCGGGAACGCACGGAACGAGCAAGTGACCTGACCATGGGCGTACTGCGGATTAGTTGTCAAGGCGGCTGGATCGTGGCCGAGTGGTTACAACCCGGTTGGCTCGCCACACTCCCAGCACCTGCACGCGCGGTATTGCATCGGGCCCTGGACGGTCTCTATCATTGGGCAGGTGCCGAAGTCCTGAGCGAGCGACTGCGAGAAACGATTCCACCCGATTACCAATGGCGGCTCGAATGGGAAGGCTTACGGCTGTGCCGGCGCGAACGCCCCGAGCAAAGTGTTCTTTACCCGTGGCAGGAGAGTGGGCCAATTGAGCCGACCAATGGCGCCCCTGACCCCTGGCCTACGCTTCCAGCCGAACAAGTATGGTACCAGACACGCCCCATCGCTTGGCACGACTGGGAGAACTCCTGGCCAAGTCCCCGTGAACTCATAGCAGAATCCCCTCACGCATCACAACTGGCTCGTTCCGCCTCGTGAGAACCATCCTGCGTAACGTCGCTTCCGCGCAATTACCCGTTGAATCGCGGGGGGCACGTTCCTCAATCGCCCTTGGGAGCCGCCGATTTCGCCTCAGGATACTTGACGCGGGCATGGTAAAGGGCAATAAGATTCTTGCCCAAGCTCTCTTCAATGAGCCGCAATTCGGTCAAGTTCAGACCGCTCTCGTCGAACTGCCCTTCCAGCAAGCGTTTCAGGAGTAACTCGTGCACCAATTTTTGCAAACTGGCAGGCGAAGGTTCGTGCAGCGCACGGGCGGCCCCTTCGACCGCATCAGCTAGCATCACGATTCCCGCCTCGCGCGTTTGCGGTTTCGGCCCAGGATAGCGGAAGTTACTTTCGAGCACCTCGGCATAACGGTCGGCCTGGGACGGTGCTTTCGCCCGTTCGCCGGCGAGGTCGGAGCTTATCATCGGTGCGGCGTGTGGCGGCCCATTTGTAGTCCCGTTCACTTCCGAAGTTGCGCAAGACCCCTCGGCGCTGCGGCCTGATTCGCCACCACGGAGTATCGGCTCACCATTGCCCGCCAATTCGTCCCGCAACTTCCGCAGCGCTTCGCGATAAAAGTATTCGACCAACGTCGTGCCGTGATGCTGCTCGATGATATCGAGGATCGGCTGAGGTAAGCGATATTGCTGACCGAGAGCGACGCCGTCTTTGACGTGCCCAATGATAATCAGGGCGCTCATCGCGGGCGTTAGGCCTGTGTGGCGATTTTCACCCGTCTGATTTTCGACAAAATAATGCGGCTTCAGCATCTTACCGATGTCGTGGAAATAGGCACCGACCCGACAAAGAAGCGGATTCGCCCCGACATGCTCGGCGGCAGCCTCGGCTAACGTCGCTACGGTCATGCTGTGCGTATAAGTCCCGGGAGCACGCCGCAGCAGTTCCTGCAGTAACGGATGGCTCCCATCGGCCAATTCCAGGAGGCTGATGTCAGTCACCACGCCAAACATTTTTTCGATGAACGGCAGCAGGCCCGTCAGGCAGAAACCTGCCAGGAGACTATAGAAAAAGCGACGCCCTGCATCGAAGGCAATCAGCGTCCAAGTCTGTTCTGTGAGCAGACCCACCGCCAAGCTCATCAGAGCAAACACGACGCCCGACCAAAAGCTCACGGTTACCAACTGCGAACGGCGTCTTACCCGCCGCAACATCAGAACACACGCCACCAACCCGCTCGCCAGGACCACGAAGTGGCGTTCCAGCGAGGCACCATGCGCTAATGTGACCAGCAAGGCTAAGCTCACCACGAGCAGGAACGCCAAGCCCTGCGGTGTAGCTAGACTCAAGACCATGGCCAACATCATCAGCGGTAAGACCGCCGCATACCACGGTGCCTGGCCAAATAACACGCCCAAGCCTACGCCCACCACCACACTGAAACACACCAGGCTCAGCTTGCGCGTATCGTAGGCACAGGCCGGATAGTATCTCAGGGCACAAACCGCTAACAGCGTGGTCACCGCCCCTGCCACCAGCAAAATGCCTAACCAGCGACGGAGATGATCCTGAAACGTCAATGTCTGTAAATAGGCAGCATGCTCGGCCCGAAGTAATGCCAACTGTTTCTCCGAAATGGGCTGATGAGCCGAGACTAAAACGCTTCCCTGCGGATATTCCCGCTCGTCCACGCTACGGAAATCCACTCGCGCCAGAATGGCCCGCGGATACACTTCTCCTTCGCGGAACGGAAACGGCGGCCCCCAAAAGTTGCCTCCCGCATTCACCAGGAGGCTCACCACCACAGTTGTGCCCACCAAAAGCGCCAAACGAGCCATTGCACCCGGCGAGCCAGCCACCCAACGGCTCGCCGGTGCCCCGGAGCGTCGTAAGCCTGACCAGCGATCTAATCGGCCCCAGCGCCGTCCGCTATGACCGAACATACTCGTGCCTAGCCCACCGCTGCCGCGCCCTCAAGCCTGGGTCGTACTTCACAGGCATCGTCACTCGCACTATCAGCTCGGGCGTCCTCGGCGGGGCGATTCCTGTTCGTAAGCGTGCACAATCTTCTGTACCAAGGGATGCCGTACTATGTCCTTTTGTCCCAATTCCACAATAGCAATCCCTTCAATTCCCCGCAAGCGGTGGATCGCGTCAATCAGGCCACTTTGCTCTTTCTTCGGTAAGTCCACTTGCGTAACATCGCCAGTTACGATAATCTTGGAACCAAGGCCCATTCGCGTCAAAAACATCCGCATTTGCGCCACGGTCGCATTTTGCCCCTCATCTAGAATAATCACCGCTTGGTTCAGCGTTCGGCCCCGCATGTACGCCAGGGGACAGATTTCGATAATGTCGTTTTCCATATACCGCCGCACCCGCTCCGGATCCATCATGTCTTCCAAAGCGTCGAGCAAAGGCCGCAAGAACGGATTGACCTTAGCTGCGATGTCGCCCGGCAGGTACCCCAAGCGCTCCCCTGCTTCCACCGCGGGCCGACATAACACGATACGCTTCGCTAAACCACTCTTGAGACAATGCACCGCCATGGCCACGGCCAAATAAGTTTTCCCCGTGCCTGCCGGGCCGATACATAACACCACCTGGTTCTCCTGCATCGCCCGCACATAGTAGGCTTGGCCATCAGTGCGTGGCCGAACGTTGCGCATGCCTAAGCTTGGCCCGGCTTCCGTCGCTAATTCGCTACCACCGCTCCGCACCAGGTCGAGCACAGTCCGCACATCGGCCAAACTCACTGGGCCCTGTTGCCCCATTTGCCGCAGCTGTTGAAACACTCGCTCCGCGGCGTGAACCTGTTCCTGCGGCCCTTCGATCTGCAACGTTCGTTCCCGCGGAATCAATCGCACTCCCAAGACTTCCCGCACTAACCTCACATTTTGATCTCGCGTTCCCAAAACCCGCATCATCTCGTCACGATTGGCAAACTCCAAGATCGCTTCCGCCATGTCGCTGGCCCACGCCTCCGTTACTGGTGTCCTCCTCGGCGACTTCGCCCTCCTTGTACGAAGACCGATTCCTCTTCCACAATACGAAAGAATCCTTTGCTCTATTTTACGAAATTCTTACAACTCCGCGGATTCAGCAACGCCGTGGCCTCCCCCAATCTCGGACCAAACCTCCTCGCCATTTGCATCGTCATATCCCTGCAACATATAACAACACTTATACCGAAGGCAAATGGTCAATGACTATCAGGTCAACCCGTATGATCTTTTTCAGGAGGTCGGTGCGATGAGGATGTATCAGCGTCATGGGGCTATTGTGAGTCTACTCGCCTTGGCTGTAGCCAGCGGAGCCACTTTGCTCACTTGGCAGCACGGAGCACACAATTCCCTGGCACAAGCTGAGGAAAAAACTGATCAGGCCAAGAGCGATGTGCAAACCGTAGCACAAGCTAACGCGGACTTTGCCTTTGACTTGTACCACAAACTCCGGGAACGTAAGGGCAACGTCTTCTTCTCCCCGTTCAGCATCTCCACTGCGTTAGCTATGACGTCGGCTGGCGCTCGCGGGAACACGTTGGCCCAGATGGAAAAGACGCTGCATTTCCCCTTCGAGCAGAAGCGCCTGCATGAGGCTTTTGGCTGGTTGCTGCAACATACCCGTAGCGGCAAAGGCTATCAACTCCACGTGGCTAATGCTTTGTGGTGCCAAGAAGGTGTGCCTTTCCGCGAGGAGTTTCTCAGCCTCAATGACAAGTATTACGGGGCCAAGCCCTTTGCGGTGGACTACATCAACAACACCGAACAGGCACGCCGTGCCATCAACGAATGGGTGGAAAAGCAGACGCAGAACAAGATCAAAGAGCTTATCAAACCTGGAGTTCTCGGTAGCCTGACTCGGCTGGTGTTGACCAACGCGATTTACTTCAAGGGTGACTGGGCCATCAAATTCGACCCCGCAAAAACCCGCGAGGAGCCTTTCTTCGTGTCGCTGAAAGAATCAGTGAAAGTGCCCATGATGTACCAGTCGGGCCAATTCGCCTTCTTCCGGGAGGCGGGAGTGCGCGGCATCGAGTTGCCGTATGCGGGCAAGGACGTGACGATGGTTCTGTTCGTCACCGACAAGCTCGACGGCTTGGCCGAGTTTGAAAAAAGCCTCTCAGCCGAGAAGCTGCAGCAATGGCTCAGCAAACTACGCATGGTGAACGACGTCGAAGTGTTCCTGCCGCGGTTCCGCGTGACCAGCGAATTTCAGCTCGATGAGGAACTCAAAGCACTGGGGATGAAGGATGCTTTCGAAGCGGGACAGGCCGATTTCAGTGGCATCAGTCCCGAGGCTCAGTCGCAGAAGTGGCACATCAGTGCCGTGGTGCACAAGGCCTTCGTGGAAGTGAACGAAGAAGGGACGGAAGCGGCCGCGGCTACTGGTGTGGTTATCAAGGCGGTTGCGTTACCCCCGTCATTCCGTGCGGACCGCCCATTCTTTTTCCTCATCCGCGACAAACGCACCAATAGCATCCTCTTCATGGGCCGGGTGGTTGATCCCCGCTCATAACGTTCCATGTGCCGATTTGAAAGCGCCGTATTCTACCTGCCGACTAACGCCTCGGCATTGGACATGCTGTCCATGCTCCGGTCGGTTTAGCTCGGCGAATGCGGCTCCGACTGAATAGCTTTTCTGATGGCTTCGACTAACTCGTCCACATTGGTCATGTCGTAGCGTACGAGGGTAATTTTGCGACCATCGCGGCAGCGAATGATGTAGCCCCGAACTGAGCCCAACAGTTTATCCACGATTAGGATCGTCAAGTTTCTTAAAGTTTCTTACCTTGGCCACGAGGGGCTTAATTTCGACCACGTTTTCCACTGTCTCTTCAATTAGTTACGCGTCCAGAACCGACGCCCGCGGATAAATCTGCCATCGAACTCAAACCAGTGAAAATTGTCCCGTATCTGAAGGACAGGCAGAAAAATCGAGAAGGGTACGAAAAGGGCCAGTAAAGATATGGTGATGACATTTATTCCCACGAAAACAAGGAGTACTAGAGCAATCACCGCTGGCCCGAAAACTATAACGGGCGCGACGAATAGGTTTAGCAGTACCACTATGAGTCGCTCCCGACTTACGAGATAGGTGGCCACGTCATTCTTCGGATATTGGCTATTCGACACTGAAACTGAACCTTAGCCCATCTTAAGCCGCACGCGGTCACGCAACCATCGCAAGACGATGGGCCGAGTGCCACGCTTCCCGCGGTAATCCTGCGAGGGTGTTCAGGAACGTTTGTCCGATGAGCGAAGCTGGTAGTCTTCAGCCGCGTTATTGTCGGCCGCTTGCTGGTCTGCGAGATCGCCTTTGCGAGGGGCCGCCTGTTCGGCACCTGCTGGGTCAATCCCATCGGTCTGTTCAGGAAAGCTTTCTGAGGCTTGCTCGTGCTTTTTGAAGAGAAGATCCCAAAGGAAGTTGCCCGCAAACGCTCCGCCGATGATGGCCAAGACGATGATTTTAGTACGGGGATTGCCATCGCGTTTCTCGATATTCATGAAGACAAACACGGCGGCTAATCCGCCGAGGGCAAGTGCACCGAGGATGCCACCCGGATTGAGCACGATGTTCTTCATGGCCGCCTTCCTGTTCGTGAATCCACACTCTTATGACCGACCCTGGCTAAGCCGGACGACTTTGCGACGTGCGACTGCCGTTTGTTGAGCTATTAGTTCGTCGGTCTAACGTCC
This sequence comes from Gemmatales bacterium, assembly GCA_025056555.1. Classification (GTDB taxonomy): domain Bacteria; phylum Planctomycetota; class Planctomycetia; order Gemmatales; family HRBIN36; genus HRBIN36. Next base: position 37,931 of record JANWVZ010000004.1, read on the forward strand.
AGCGTTCCAGTTAGCCGTGATCTTCACCTGAAACTGCCCTTGCTATGCTCGGCGTCGTTCCGGGTCGGATTATAGTCCCCGCGGATGGTCGACAGGAACAACACGAAAAATGCGCTTGGTATGATATTCATTACACTCGTGCTGGAACGCATCACCGGCCTCGCCTGTCGCCGGGTCCAGAATCATTTGTCGGTGCAAGATTACGATGTGCGAACCCACCAGCCAACCACGTTCATCAGGCTCGCCCAGTAATTTCTCAGGCTCAGTGGTCGTGTAATAGCTCAGGGTAAATAAGTCGTCATAGGCTACTAATTCCGCCATATAGTGCTTGAGCTTCCGTATATCCGTGGGGCAGTAGGCGAGTTTCATGCCAGCTTCGCGTAATGCCTCCGACCACGAGACGGGGTCTTGGGTGTTGATCTTCTCCATGAACTTGTCCGGCGAATCTCCCGTTAGCATGGCCAACACCGTGGCGACGCAATGAGGGCCATGTTGTCGGATAACCCTGAAGGTTTTGTCGCGGAAAAACGCTTCGTTGTCCTGTGGCCAAAGCCGACATGTGATGTCGTAGGGCATGCTTGTCCTCTTGGCCAAACCGGCTTGCTTTGACCCTCGATGGAGGAACCTTGCGATTCTTAGCTATGTAAACTACACGTTCGTGCGTTGCCCGTTGCGTTGGACATTGTAGTGGTCTACATCGCGAACGCCTTAGTTATACGTACCACAGTCATGGGCGACTGTGCATATCCCAATGCGCGCAGCAACAGTTTGCGCCTCGGACGTCGCACGATACGCTAGGAGACAGTTTCAGGCATGTGCGGGGGCATACTTGGCCCACATGGATTTGACGAAAGCCAAGCCTTGCGTGTAGACCTCTTCCGGCGAACTGAAGAGATCGCGCCAGATTTTGGTCGCCGCGGCTAACGCGGGCAAGGCTCGGCCGAACGCTTCGATGGTGAGCCAACCGTCATAGCCGATTTGCCGTAATGTGCGGAATGTATCGTCCCAGTGGACGTGCCCCGAACCTGGGGTGCCTCGGTCGTTTTCACTGATGTGTACGTGGATCAGGATGTCGCGGATACTGGCGATGGTCTGAGCGATATTTTTCTCCTCAATGTTAGCGTGGAAGGTGTCGTACATCATGCGGAACGCGGGGTGATTCACGCGCTCGACCAACTGCTTCGCTTCCGCCGCCGTGGTGAGAAAGTAACACTCGAAACGGTTGAGGTACTCAATAGCTAAGCGGATACCCGTGCGTTGCGCTTCCTCGGCAGCCTGACGCAACACTTCGACGGCCCGCTGTTTTTCGTCTTCGGTCGGCCCCGTGCCACTAAAGACGCCTAACGGCGAATGAAACGGCCCGCATAACAACTCGGCGCCACAAGCCCGCGCCATGGCCATGGCCCAGCGGAGCCGCTCCAGTGCGGCTTTTCGTACCGATGGCTCGGGACTGATGGGGCTGGCTTCAGGACCGACCACGGTCACCGCCGTGCGACCCAGACCCAGGCGATCCAGCTCACGTCCAATCCGTTGATAATGGGCTTCGTCGCCCTCAAAAATCGGTAACTCCACGCCATCAAAACCCGCCAAACGCAGTTTCTCCAGGAGCGGAAAATGTTGCTCGGTAACATGAGTCGTCCAGAGCAAGAGATTCATGCCCGTCTTCACGGCTGGCCCTCCTGTTGTGCTCGGCTCGGAGCGGTTCGGTTCTTCCGCATCGCGTAACCACCATCGGCAGCGTTTACGGCGTGATTGTATCAGGAACCCATGCGATTGCCACAGAGCAGCCTAACCTGAGCGGTTATGTATCAAAAGAAAGCATGGCGCGCTCATGCGGGGCATCAAGCGAATGGCTGGGCTAATCCGAGGCTCGGTTCTCGTGAACTTTCACGAACGCACAAGCAACCAAAGATAAACGAAGTACACCGCGAGCAAAATGCCACCTTCCATCCGACTAATCCGCAGGCCCGTCAGCATCAGAGGTAAGAGTGCCAACGTGATACCGAGCATCCACCAGCAGTCGCTGGCCGTCAATTGCGGGTGCACCTTGAGTGGGGAAGCTAGGGCACTCACACCAAGGATGACCAGAATGTTGAACAGATTAGAGCCGACGATGTTGGCCAAGGCGACGTCGCCTCGGCGTCGGAAACTGGCTACGAGCGAAGCGGCCACCTCGGGCAGCGAAGTGCCCATCGAGACGATGGTTAGGCCGATGAATCGTTCCGACCAACCCAGGTACTGGGCCAATTGCACCGCCCCCTGAACGGTGGCCCTAGCACCGACCGCAAGCAGGATGAGCCCGAGGCCTGTCAATCCCAGGCAGATCCAGAGATTTAGCCGCCGCGGCATGAGCCCGGCGACTTCCTCTTTCAATTCCTCAAACTCGGCCGCAGTTACTTGCTGCCGCACCAGTTTGACCATGTACGCAGTAAAGGCCAAATATACGGCCAAACACAAAATCGCATCGAGCCAGTTGATGGTTTCGTCTTGAGCGATGACCAGACATAGCAACGTTATTAGCACAAGCACCGGGTATTCCAGACCGATGGTGTTGCCGCTGATGGTGATGGGTCGAACCAACGCCGACATCCCCACGATGAAGCCGATGTTAAATATGTTGGAACCGATGACGTTGGCCACGGCAATATCGGCTTGTCGTTGCACCGCAGCGATCCAGCTGACCGCCAGTTCCGGCAGCGAAGTACCCGCAGCGACCACGGTCAAACCAATGACCGCAGGAGTCAACCGCAACATCATAGCCAGCCCGACACTGCCACGGAGCAAGATCTCCCCGCCGAGATAAAGCAATACCAGCCCTAATCCGATTAGCCCATGCGCCAGCAGCAATCAGGACTCTCCTCTCTTGACTGTGGTCAGCCAGCCGACAGCACAGACCAGTAAGGCTCAGAGCCGTTCTTTATCTTCTGTCGGCTCACGTCGCTCGTCTGGAAAAGTAAGCTGCATTCTACATGCACGCTTTTCTGATGCCAGCCTGACACAGTTCACGGCAGCATCAACTGCCCTGCTCGTCTGGGATTTGTCTGCACCAGCGGAACGGAAAAACGCCCCTGATGTTGCCCCATCCCTCGCAATCGGTTCTGGCATGTTGGGAAAGCGTCGGCACTGACGGAAGCCCGTGCCGTATGCGGCCGGAAAAAAATACCCAAGCCGGCTTGCCACAATGGACGGTCACCTGGCATAATGAAATGGAAAGAGGGAACACAGTTTGTAACGAAAAGAAAGAAAAAACACGGCTTGTTCCGATAGCATAACAGGCTTGTGCGGAACTCGCTGTGAATACAGCCCAGCAGGATCCTCGAGATGCCAGGGAGCATGCGGCAACTGATTCTGGAAGTCCTGGAAGACCGATTGGTTCCCTCAGTAGTGAGTGGCAGTCTGGAGCTGGCAGCGGAATCCGCGTCAGAAGACCACATACAATACGCCCACCTGGACAGGGACGCCGCTTACGAGATTTATCCCGAAGCCAGCGAGTCTTCCGCGGATGGTGAGTTTTCTGCCGAGTATCTGACGGAGGAGACGGGTTGTGATGATGGGATTCTCTGGACGCTCGCTCTCGAGGAAGGGGATAGCGGGTATCCGCTGGAGTTGGGCGAAGAAGTTTCTTACGATGCCCCAGCCGAAGATGAGTTCGTGTATTCCGAAGAGGTCTCGGCTGACGAGAACTACGAGTGGCAAGACGGTCTGATTGACTTACCCTGTCCATCGGACGATCTCTCGCCCGGATTCGAGAAAGAACAATATTACAAAGATGGCAAGACGGAAGTTTGGTCGGTCAGGACGTTGTCCTTCTCGAGTGGGGACTCTCTACTTGACGGAGCGAACTATCGCTTTCTCGCATTTGCTTCCGCTGGAGACCCGGTCGGCGGCTTAGGTGGCGAGGACGAAGCACCGTTGTTCTCAGCTGCCGCAGACGGTGGCATTACTGCTGAAGCAGAAAACGCATCCTTGCTCGGTCTGACCGACGTACATAGCCAAGGAACATGGAACCACTATGACTTGGCCCGCTGGTTAGCTTGGTTGGCGCAAGGAAGTAACGAACGGCTCAATGGCGATTTGTTCCAGTGGCTCAAACGCCGCAATGATTTGGTCGGGTAAGTTTCAGTGCCAGTACTAGGCTGCTGAAGAAATTCGGACGAGTGGGCTTGTCCGGTTAGCAGTGTGTCGTAGTCTATGAGTATCCAATCAAGCAAACTCCAAGCAGGGGGGCATGGCGATGTTGCACCGACGCGAGGCGATGTTGCGGCTCGGACAATTGGGACTAGGCGCGCTGACCTTACCACAATTGTTGCGGGGAACGGCGAAAGCTTCTTTCGAGCTTGGCGGCCGACGGGGCAAAGCGCGTTCGTGCATCCTGATTTATCTGTGGGGTGGGCCGCCGCATCAGGACATGTTTGATATGAAACCCGATGCCCCCCAAGGGATCCGCAGCCTGTTTAAACCCATCGCCACTAAAGTCCCTGGCATCCAGTTGTGTGAACATCTGCCGCTCATGGCCCAGCATACGGATAAAATGGCCATCATTCGCTCACTCACTCATCCGTTCAATGACCACGGTCAGGGTTGCTACGTTACCCTGACCGGCAAAGGTGACCCGAACATGGTCTTCCCCCGCAATCGCCGCAGTCGGAAGGACTTTCCCAATCCTGCGGGGATTGTTTCCTACTTTTTCCCCGCGCGCGGTCTGCCCAGTGCGGTGACCATACCGCGTCCCATCGGCCACGACGGCGTGATTTATGCGGGAACGTATGCGGGTTTTTTGGGGCCACGTTTCGACCCGCTGGAAGTCCAACCGCCCGCAGAAGTCAACGAAGCCGCACCCCATTCCCTGGACCTGCCTCAAGGATTGAGTGATAATGACGTCTTGCTCCGCCGCGGTCTGCTTCATCAGCTGGAACAGTTCCAACGTCATCTGGACAAGCATAGTGCTACGGCTTCGCTGGATGCCGCTCGTCAGCAGGCCTATGATTTGCTCGTATCCCCGCGTACAAAACGTGCCCTGAGTCTCGACACGGAACCGCCCTGGCTCCGCGACCGCTATGGCCGCAATGAATATGGGGAATGCTTCTTGTTAGCGCGTCGGCTGGTTGAGGCGGGCGTGCGTCTGGTGACCATCATCTGGTATTACGTCTGCCCTGATGGCAACGTCTCTAATGTTTGGGACAATCATGGCAGCACCCCGTCCCTGGGCAACATCAGCGGTTACGAAATGCTGCAACGCTTCTATTGTCTGCCTTCGCTCGACCGTGCTTATTCGGCTTTGTTGGAGGACTTGGAGCAACGGGGATTGCTCAGCGAAACGCTGGTGGCGATGTTCGGCGAGTTCGGTCGCACTCCGCGAATCAACAATACGATGGGGCGCGATCACTGGGGGCCTTGTCAGTCGGCGGTGCTGGCGGGGGGAGGGATTCGCGGCGGACAAGTGTACGGCGCCAGCGACAAACACGCCGCCTATCCTGTCGAGCATTCCGTAACGCCCGATGACCTGTTGGCAACCATCTACTATGCTCTCGGCCTAGCGCCGGACAGCGAGATTCACGACTCCCAAGGCCGACCTTGGCGCATCACCCACGGCCAACCAATTCTGGCCCTTTGGTAAGGCAGGTTTTAAGTCAAGAGAATAATGTAAGCAGGGCACCACGCAATTTTGCAGGCTATTTCCTTAGGGGAGTTGAGCGCGCTGCAGGAATATCTAAGGGTATTCCCGATTTATTCCACGCTCGGCTTCGGCTTAGGTGAAGGTTGACTGGTATCTGCCCCACCCCCCGCATTGGCCTTTAACACGGGTAATTTGGGGGCGGTTCCCTCAATCCGTGGGTCTCCACTGCTGCTACAGCCCACCATGAAAATCGCTAGCAAGCTTAGACCCATCGCGAATAGAATCCGCGCCACGAGTTTCCCCCCAGCTGAAAAGTTGTTTATGGGATATTGGTAACTACCACGCCATCTGCAATGCCACTCAAATAAACGTAAGTGCTGAAGTCAATTGAAGGGCGAAGCATGCGCACAGAGCCATCACCAAAGCAGAACTGTACGCCGCCAGAATGCATACTACTGAAAACGTACCAATTGGGGTAACCATTAACGCGCGGGCCAGCTTCTGGAGCACCGAAACCCGTATAATTAAAGCCGCATGCCCAGCCCCAACCGCTCAAGCCGTTCGGGATGCCGCCACTACCGCCCCAAGCGATATGTCCTCCGGTGATTTCCCCGAACAGGAGAGTGTTACTAGTACCATCTGGGCAGCGCGCTAAACTGTTCCGCAAATCCGACCTATGGTAAAAGAACCCTTCACATCCAGTACAGCCCAACCCTTGCAATTGCGAGGGCGCGTAATAGCCGGCAACCCCAGTGTAGTTGGACCGACCCAAAATCAATCCACCAGGATAGGATGAATAAACGTGAGCGTTTTGACCGGCCCATCCATTGGTATAATCCACCCCCTGCTGACCATAGGCAACGATTAAGCAAACGGTCACGTATTGGCCGGGAGCCGGGTTGGAAGGACAACGAAATGTCTCGAAATTCCCCTCCCCCCCATACAAGTTGGGTGGGCGAGGCACCGTGGTTGAACCAGTGGAAGGGGGACGGTTCAGAGGATCAAGATACCAAGTAGCGTAAGTTTGCGGACGAAATTGGAAAAGTCGGAACTGGGTCTCCAGATCCAGGTACGGTAAGAGAAACACCAAACAGCCAGTTCCCTGTTCGTCAGTGCCTGGTGGCAATGCCTGCCGATCGTTCTCATAGTTGTGAGCGGCGATACCCAGCTGCCGGAGATTGTTGCCGCACCTCATGCGGTTCGAGGCCTCACGTACCCGCTGGATGGCCGGCAGCAATAAAGCCATCAACAGGCCAATAATGGCGATGACGACAAGCAATTCGATCAGGGTAAAGCCGCGCTTCTTGACGGAATCACAAACCATGACCATACCCTCCGACTAAGCATAAGACTACCCAGACCAGCGCTGGCCTCCACAAATGCCTGCGCTGCCAATTTTCTAACTTAGCCCCCTAGTAGACCGCCGTCAAGCAAGAATGAAGGATTTGTGAAGGCATGATTATTTCCTTGACGCAAGACCAGCCATACTTCGACAAGTCTAAAAGCTCGCCGAATTGGGAGGCCTTTTCATCGACTTGCCTACGCGAGCAAAGTAGTAGCCTGTTTTTCCCGCGAGAACAAAGGACCACCTTTACAGTGCCGTGGCCCAACCGTGTATCTCCAAGCCAAGCTACTGCGGGACGCGTGATTGGACATACGCCTGATGGGCGGCGGGATGGGTGATTTGTGGTTGTGGTTGTTGGCTGAGGTAGCGGAAACGGCGTGGTTGCGTCGGTCGGCCCAACAAGGTCGTTTTCGCTAACTGAGCTGCCACACCAGCACCGACATAAGCACGGCGAATGTCGAAGGGATTGTCGTGGAGAAACTTTTTCCATTCCTTCAGGGAGGTCTGCGTTTGAATAATCCCTTTGACCATACCCAGGTCGTTGAGCAAACCGACGTCTTGCGCCCTACCAACAAAAATCGCCCCGGTGATGCAATCGCCCGTCCAAAGTAACCTGCGATAAATCGGTGCTTGGGGATTGTGCAAGGTCATAGCTTCAGCTTGGGGGTCATGCCAACGGCCGAAGCTGGCACATTGCAGGCCGCACACGTCCAGGATGTTCATCAGTAAACTGCCCGGGTAGCGCACCGTGTGGCCGGCCATGTTAGCACCCGCGACGCGCCCATGATCGACGGCCGTCGGCTGAATGGCGTGAATCGCTGGCGGCCCACCGAGCAAATCAGGACCCTGAGCAACGTCTCCCGCAGCGTAAATATTCGGAAAATTCGTTTGCATGCGGTCGTTGACCAGAATCCCTTGGTCCACAGCGATGCCGCTGCCCGCTAGAAAGTCAATATTCGCGCGGATGCCTGTCGCTAGTATGACAATGTCGGCCTCGAGAGCTTGTCCATTGGCCAAGCGTAATTGCTTTCTCGGCACACGCGAACCGTCGGGAGGAAACAAGGGTTGGATTTCGCTGACCGTGGTACCAAGATGTAAGGTCACGCCTTTCTGCTGTAGCCAATTTTCCACGAGCCGAGCGCTCTCGCGGTCGAGCATGCGAGGCAGTACCTGCGGTTCCCGTTCGACCACGTGCAAAACCCAACCACGCTTGTACATGGCGTTGAGTACGATAAAGCCGATGAACCCTGCCCCGACTAACACTGCGGTCGGCTTCGGTCGCCCGGCGGCCGCTTGCAGCACCGCTTCCGTGTGAGCCAGAGTCCAAAGGGGATACACACCGGGTAAATCGGCACCGGGAATCT
>JANWVZ010000050.1 GCA_025056555.1 Gemmatales bacterium
AGCAGCGGAATGACCAGCATTATTGGGCCAGCACTTAGAGGCAGGTGGGCCAGATAAAACAAGGGTCCGAGCCAATGGCGGTGGCGGTCTAACTGGGGATCACCACCGAAGCCCCGGGCCATGTTATGGCGGTAAAAGAATTCCTTCACCCAGAAGCCTTCCGTAGCCTCGTTGGCTAGAATGTACCAAACAAATGCAGGAACCGCACATCCAACTAAGATCAGGATACTCACCACACTCGGCCAGTTGAGGAACGGGTGTTGCCGGCCCAATGATGTAGAAGCGCTGCCGTTATTGCAACAGATCGAGAGTAATCGCTCGCCGCTGATAATCAGAATGAAGAGAACCAGGACAATCGGACCTTTGAGCAATAGCCCGCAGGCTATCATCACGCCCAGCAGAAAAAGACTTAGATGCCGGACGACGGGCCGTTCGCCTTTTCGTTGCCGTAACATCCAACTCGCTAAAGCGAGAGTCAGGCAGGCGGTGATAGGGAGATCGATCCTCCCAACGTGACTAAGCCAGATAAAGTGGGGCATGAGTAACAGACAGCTTGCTGCCAGGATACCTGTTCTTGGTTTTCCCGAAACATATCCGATGGCTAACACTGTCACAATGATGGCTAGCGCGCTGAGCGCTGCCGGTAGCCGGACAGCAAAACCATCTACAGGACTACCAGTACATCGGCACCACGCCGCGATGAGCCAATAGTAAAGTGGTGGTTTCTGCAGCTCTAAGCGTCCGTCGTATAATTGTGGGATTAACCAATGACCTTGCAATATAGAAACCGCATCCTGAGCAGCACGCGCTTCATGACTGCTCCAGAGATCACGGTCTGCCAGCTTATAAAAAAAGATCACGATGCTTAGCAAGACGATGCCCGCAGCTATCCAGTGAATCGGATTGGCGATCCCGTATATTGGAAGAGCGGGTTCAGTCCGCGGGCTGCTCAGGCAACCTGACGGTGACTGTGGCGTTCGAATAAGCGTTGATAAAGAGGGCATTGTTGTAGCAACTCCGCATGAGTACCGATGGCCTCGATGCGCCCCTTTTCCAGAACGACAATGCGATCCGCTAATTCCAGCGTGCTGAGCCGATGGCTGATAATCAAGGTGGTGCGATGTCGCACAAATTCACGCAAGGCCTTGTGCAACAGGATCTCGCTTTCGGGATCGGAAGCGCTGGTAAACTCGTCGAGAATAAGAATAGCGGGGTTCCGCAGAATCGCGCGAGCCAAAGCGACCCGCTGTCGCTGGCCACCGGATAGCGCCTGCCCCAGTTCGCCGATCCGGGTATCGTAACCGTCCTTGAGCTGCATGATGAACTCATGGGCATAGGCCCGACGGGCGGCTTCTTCGACTAAGTCCTGGGAAACGTGCCGTAAACCCGCCGTGATATTGTTCCGGATGGTATCATCGAAAAGTATAGTCTCCTGTCCTACAAAGCCGATTTGGCGACGGAGACTGCGCAAGCTAAATTCCCGGTGATCTATACCGTCAATCAGGATTACCCCGTGATCGGGGTCATAAAATCTTGGCAGCAAACCCGCCAAAGTGCTCTTGCCGCTGCCATTGCGACCTACAATAGCGATCACTTCCCCGAAGCGTATTTCCAGGCTGATGTTCGTAAGCACGGGTCTGCCCGGCTGATAGGAGAAGCAAATATCGCGGAACACAATGTCGCGACGATGTTCGGTAAGCACGCGACCCGGGAAAGGGTTAATAACACGGGGTCTGCGGTCCATATAAAAGAAAATACGATCGGCCGCAGCAGCGCCGGATTGCAATTTGTTATAGACGGAGGAAAGTTTGCGGACTGGATCGGCAATGGCGGCCAGGAGCGCATAAAGAGCTAATAAAGATTCCGGTTCTAAAGGTTCGGCCGTCATACGCAGGCCCCAGATGTGTGTTTGCTGGCGTAACACTAAATAGGAGCCACCGATCAGAGCCCCGGCAACAGCCAGCACCGCCAGCCACTCCATGACCGGTCCACTCAGCGCCTCAATAATGACTAACCGCATCCCGCGGCGATAGTAATCTCGGGAGGCCTTATAAAGCTGCAGGCGTTGATGAGCCTCCAGAGTAAAAGCCTTGACCACCTTGATAGCCAGGAAGGTTTCCTGCAGCACCTTATAAAGTTGCGACATGCTTTCCAGCATTTTGCGTCCGGCGCGCTTCATGTACGCGCCAACTTTACTCATGGTCAACACAGCTATAGGCACTAACACTAAGAAAAGTAAGGTGAGACGCCAGCTGATGAAACAGGCGAACAGAATGCAACTGAGGGCCTTTAGAGGTTCGGCAATGAGCTTGCCGAATAGGGTTTTCAGACCATTTCCTAACAATTCCATATCGTTGGTAAAGCGGGCCATCAGTTCGTGGGTGCCGTCTTCGGTGAATTGAGTCACATCGAGACGAAGAACGTTATCATACAAGCGATTGCGAAGGTCTAATAAAGCCAGGTGAACGACGCTGCCGACGAACGCTTCCTGGGCGAAGTCAAATAGCCCCTTGATGCCAACAGCCAGGACTACTATGCTGAGCAGATAGATCAAGGTCTCAAACCGGTCCTGGGGGCAGAACTTATAGATATATAGTCGCAGAGTCTGAAACCAGCCAAGCAGCCAGCGTGCCTGAGCCAGGTCCGATTCATCTTTAGCTAAATCGCGAGTCAGTTCGGCGAGTCGGCGTTCCCGACTGCGGGAAGCTGGCAATGATTCAACCCGCTGAATTTCGCGGCTGCGACGTTCTATGAGTTCCTGCAAACGGTCAATTTCCGACTCCTTGTGGCGGATTTCGTTATCTACCCAAGTCTGGAGATTCGTGTCGCGGGTCAGGACTTTCAATACAGGATAGATAGCGGTGAAATTGGCGCCCCATAAGAGGGCCACTGCTAATGCGCAGAATAAGGAAGCGAAAATGCGTCGGCGATAAGGCCAGGTAAAGCGTAAGGCGCGTAAGAAATTCCGCATAAGACCTCGATTCCACAATAATCCTGAAGCTCCGGGGATCAGAGAGAGAAAAGAGACTATGTGAACCGGGTCATTAGCATGAACAACAGAAAATAACAAGGCCAGTTGCTGCGGGAGGGTCTGATGGGGTGAACTAACCGACGTCGGATTGAGGGAGGCGCCCGCGGCCGCACAATTGTTGCTCGGCGACGGCAATGGTACGGAGCAGGGCTAGGGCTTTGTTCATAGTTTCTTCGTACTCCCGTTCAGGGACACTGTCGTAAACGATGCCGGCCCCGGCTTGGATATAGACCGTAGGTCCAAGAATAACCATGGTGCGCAGAGCGATACAGGTGTCCATATTGCCACTGAAATCGAGGTAACCGACGGCACCAGCGTAGGGCCCGCGGCGATGCGGTTCGAGTTCGTCAATGATTTGCATGGCGCGAACTTTCGGGGCGCCACTGACCGTACCCGCCGGCAGACAAGCACGCAGCGCGTCCAATGCAGTCTTCCCCGGCTGTAAGCGGCCGCTGACGTTAGAAGTGATGTGCATGACGTGGCTATAGCGCTCCACAACCATCAGGTCGCTGAGTTGAACCGTGCCGGGAATAGCGACGCGGCCAATGTCGTTACGACCAAGGTCCACGAGCATCACGTGTTCGGCACGTTCCTTGGGATCCGCAAGCAGTTCTTCGGCAAGTCGGCGATCTTCTTCTTCAGTAGTGCCGCGAGGCCGCGTTCCGGCTAAGGGGCGAATCGTCACTTCGTCGCCTTCGACGCGCACCATGATTTCGGGACTACTGCCCACCAGGGTCAGCCCGCCACAGCGCAAATAGAACATGAACGGACTGGGATTAACCACCCGAAGCACACGATACAAATCGAAGGGATCGGCCTGGGACTGCGTGTGCCAGCGTTGGCTCAGGACGATCTGGAAGGCATCGCCGGCACAGATGTATTCCTGACAGCGGCGCACTGCCTGGCAAAACTGCTCCTTGGTGAAATTGCTGAGCACGGGCCTACCCAATTCCGTAAAGCAGGCGGCATGAGCCAACGGCGGATAGGTTGTCGTTGGAGAGAGGACCAGGGGGATTTGGGGAGGAATGTCCGCCAGGGGCAAATCATCCGTGGGACGAGACAAACGTTTCACGAGTTCGTCCACCCGCTGGCAAGCCAGACGGTAGCTGGCCTCGGCGTCCCGATGGTTTATGTGAGCCATGGCCACGACCGCGATGGTCTTGTTGATGTGGTCGAAGATGACCATGCGGTCGTAGAAGGCGAAGCATAAGTCAGGCAAACCGCGGTCATCTGGAGGCGGATGAGGCAAGTATTCAGTATAGCGAACAGCATCGTAAGCAGCATAACCGACCGCGCCGCCACAAAAGCGAGGCAATCCCGGCAAGTGTGGGGCACGGTAGCGCTGTAAGTATTCCTCAAGCAACCGCAGCGGGTCTGGATGGTGTTGTTCCTGAACGGTCGCGCCGTACTCGACGGTTACACGTCGGTCCCATGCCTGGAAAAGTAAGAATGGTTCGCTGCCAACAAAGCTATAGCGGCCTACTCTCTCACCGCCTATTACGCTTTCGAACAAAAATGCCCAAGTACCGTACTGAATACGTCGGAACGCTGTTACGGGGGTAAACGTGTCGCCGAGTAAGATGCGGTAAACGGGCACCAGGGTAAATTGTCGCGCGAGTTCGCGAAAGGTCGCCGGATCGGGAAGATGCATAGGCTGCGGATGGACCGATGCAGGAGGATTGACCGACATTTGCTTTATTATGGTAGGATTACAGTTACATTGTACAGGGGCTTTACCAGGACTTGTAATCCTCACATGCCCCTTATTCGTCACATAAATGCGGATATAGAAAACTCTGATGACCGGATATGGCACTCGGGAAGAGCCATTGCGCACGATTCATTTTCGCGGCCAGTGCTTGCTCGCTGAGGAGGTGTCACATGAGGCGGATAGTTGGATTGCTGGCAGGTCTTCTGGTGCTAAGTCAGCTCGCGCACGCCCGAGGGCTGATCATTCCACGTGAGCCGACCATACCGCCCTTGGCCTTGGTGCAGCATGAGGTAAACGTTCGTATTGACGACCAAATTGCCCACACACGGGTAATGCAGGTGTTTCGCAATCACACGGATCGGCAATTAGAGGCCACGTATGTCTTCCCTGTGCCCAAAGGGGCTTCCGTGCGGGAGTTCACCATGTGGGTGGATGGTAAACCGGTGAAAGCGGAACTGCTCGAAGCCGACAAAGCGCGGGAGATTTATTTGAGTATTGTCAGACGTTATCAGGATCCGGGCTTATTGGAATACCTGGGACACGATTTGTTCCAGGCACGAATCTTCCCGGTTCCGCCTCGTGGGGACCAGAAGATCGAAATCGGCTTTGCGTCAGTATGTGCACGGGAAAATAATGCTGTTGAATACGTTTATCCGCTCAAGACCGATGGTAAGGCCTTACAGACCTTAGAGAAATTCAGCTTTCGTGCGCAAATTCAGTCGCAACATCCGATCCTGAACATTTACAGTCCCACCCATGGGATCACGGTCAGTCGTAAGGGGGAGCGCGATGCCACGGTGTCGTTTGAGAAGGACAAGGCCGTGCTCGACCGCAATTTTGTGCTTTATTACACGCTGGGCGGCGAGCAGGTAGGCCTGACGGCGCTAGCACATCGGCCCAATCGCGACCAGGATGGATACGTGTGCCTGTTGTTGGCGCCCCGCTACGAAGTCAGCCCCAGCCAGCGGGTTCCTCGAGATATTGTCTTTGTGTTGGATACATCGGGCAGCATGACTGGCAAAAAAATCGAGCAAGCAAAACAGGCCTTGACCATGTGTCTGGACAATCTGCCTGAAAGCGACCGCTTTGCCCTGTTGCATTTCGCCACGACAGTAACCAAGTATCCTGGCGGCATGCAGGCAGCACACAAGGATAACATCGAAGCCGCGAAAAAGTGGGTGCGACAACTCCCAGCCACGGGGGGCACGGCGATTCAGGATGCCTTACTTACGGCTCTCCAGATGCGGACTCAAGACCAAGGCCGTATCTTCATCGTCGTGTTCATCACGGATGGTCAACCGACGGTGGGCGAAACCAACATTGACCGCATCCTGGCCAATGTGGCACGACACAACCAAGCCAACACCCGTATTTTCAGCATTGGCATCGGCCACGACCTGAACGCTTCGCTTCTTGATCAGCTGGCCGACCAGAGCAAAGCGTTCAGCACCTTCATCGTACAGGATGACGAAATCGTGGAGAAAATGAATGCCTTTCAGGAGCGCATCAGCCGACCGGTGCTGGCCAACATTCAACTGGAGATTGAAGGCTCGGCGAACTTGTACGAGATGTATCCGCCGCACCTGCCCGATTTGTACCACAATGCTCAACTGGTGGTGTTTGCTCGCTATCGGGGCGCTGGGCCAGTAAAGATTCGGTTGAAGGGCAGGCTGGGACAAGAGGCTCGCGAGTTTGTGTACGACACCGAATTGCCTGCGCAGAACGATGGCCGAGAGTTCGTTGAGGAACTATGGGCACGGCGGAAGGTAGGATACTTGCTGGAGCAGATCCGGCTCAACGGAGAGTCCGAGGAACTACGCAAGGAAGTGATTGAATTGGCCAAGAAGTACAGTATCGCCACTCCATATACGAGTTATCTTGTAGTGCCGGATGAACCGCTGCCCCCGGTGGTACGTCCTGGACCGGTACCACGCCCCGTGCCGGAGCCGGCGTTGTTACGGCAAGCGGGACAGAAAGAGGCTCTCCCTGTGGTGGAGGCCCTGAAGCAACAGATGACATCCACTTCGGGGCAACTTGGAGAGGCACGGGCCCAGTTGCAGATGCGGTTACTTCAGGAATCCGAGCGTGAACTGCGCCGCGCTGTGGAGGCGGGGACTATCCCCAGGGCTGCCGCCGACAGGTGGTTAGAGCAGAACCTGAAGACACAAACGACCCAGACGGCTAATGCGGCCGCCGGAGGCCAATTAGCGCGAGGAGGTCGACAAGCTCACCGCGAACTCCAGGTGAGTCAACTTGGGGTCAATCTGTCGCAGTATTTCAATGAACTGAAGAGTCAAACGCAGCTGACGGGCAAGGCGCAGCAGCAGGTGCTGAATCGCAACTTGCTGGAACTCGGTGGTGTCTGGGTAGATGAAGGATTTACTCCTCAGACCAGGACGCAGGTAGTCAAGGCCTTCAGCCCGGCTTATTTCCGCATCCTGGAGCGCTACCCGGAACTCAAGGATGTCTTCAAGATGGGCACTTATGTAGTGTGGATCACGCCTTCGGGCGTGGCCCTGGTGATTGACGGCAATCACGGCGCTGAGAACCTCACCGACGCGGAAATTGACGCGCTCATGAGCAATAATGGGCCTAAGCCGTCTGGCTCCTAACCCTGGGATGTTTTCCATTCGCTTCGGCTGGATCAGACCTGAACTGATCCATGCCTGCACTGTCTCCGCTAGCTGATGGAAGTAACCCATTACTCGGTTCTTACGTCTGACACATACCCAGCGGGTCATGCCTCGCAGTTCTGTGCCATGATGCGACAAGAACAGGTATTAATGACGATGGAGTGACACACGCTCGGCGGGTCATCCATCGCGGCTCCACGGGGCCAGCAAAAGCAAGCGCGTCAGCCTTGCAGGTCAGTAGTAAACCTGGCGCGAAATCCAACCCAAAAGAAGCAGGCCTCCATATCGAGGAGGCGTGATACAGACAGTGTCGAAGCTCATAGCCTCCACTTCCAAGCGACACTAATGCATGGTTTCTGAGGTCTGGAAGCGGAGGCAATTTGGCCTTCTGGTCCAAAGTCTGCTAGAGTCTCTCGCAGCATTGCACATCTATCACCTCTCACGCCGCTCGCGCCAGGGGCCCTATCCACGATACTTGGATAGTAGATGTAATCGTTCCTTTTCTTACACACTGTGGAACCTAAGACTTCAGCTATGGTGTGCCTTACTAGCTAAGACCTTGGTTTGCTGTCAGAGGAAACCTGGCTTCGGGGACTAAGTCCATCGAAGAGGGGAAGGCCCTAACACAGCACTATCTGCATCGGAGCCGATCTGCCGTCCGTGTTGGGATCATCTGGTTATTGTGGCAAGCGACCCTGATGGTAGTTAGCGCATCCTATAGGAGTAGTTTGACCGTTACCTGAAGCTGAGATCAACGGCTCAGTACGCATCGAGACTGAGAAACTAAACCTTAGCCCCATAAGCTGGTGCACCCGCGATTGCAACACAAACTCCCTGGTTGTGCCAGAAAAACAATACTTGTCATATGAGCCTAAGGGGATAGTCTAAAAGTGCAACTGAATGAATGATCTTTATCTCCTGTACACAATCCCGCGAGGGAGCATCCGTGTATCCAACGACCCAGTTTGACCAGTTACATTTCTTCTTAGACGAAAGTGGTTCATTTGGGGAAAAAGATGTGAACCTTGTAGGTGGGGTTATCGTGTTAGGCCCCTACGACAGCGCTGCTGATGCAGCCTTAATGCAGCTCTTGCAAGAAAGCGTGAGCAAATGCAAGGCTCGGTTTCCGCAAGATTTGCATTTTTTCCAATCTTCTTTGACATCTTCACGGCGGAGAGAGCTATGTAAGGAGATTGCGACCCGTTTGCCATTCTGGCAAAGAGAGCAGCGGTGGCTGACCGGCATCGCCCTGAGGCATCAGCGCGACATCTTCCCGTCCGGGTCAAACATTCTCGCCGAGCAGCAACACGACAATCGTTATCTGCAGATACTTTGCACTCTGATCGAGCATGTATGTTTTGTCGATCCATACTTCACGGCAAGGTTATCTCCTAAGGCGGAGATATTCGTTTATGTCGGGCAAAGATACTTTCGGGTCGAGAATACACAAGAGAATCGGGAACTCCTCAGTAGATTAGGTTATGAAGTAGTTGTCCATATGAGCAACGAGGCTCCTTGCATGGCAAGAAGCTTGACAACACACGAGCTGCGAGGTTTGATTCGCAGTATCGTACGAGAACGCTGGCCTCAAACCCAACTCCAGTTCCAATGCTTCAAGGTCTGTCGGATCAATTACGACGCAAGGCGGCAAACCGATCATCCGGCTGCTATGTACCTGGCAGATCTGGAGTTGGGCTGCCTGCGCAATCGTTGCCGAGGCGTGAAGGATGCGGAACGTCTCCTGGCATATTCAAGGTTACTGGACTATGACCAGAAATTGCACCATCTGGTTCAGATGGCCTCGGCGCTGGCCCAGGGCAGCTTGGCTAGCTTCCTGGATCGGAGCAGGTCGTATTGGGCACTGTCCAGCATCAGTGTCAATAGGCCGAGCGACGATCCACTGAGCGAAGTGCAGGCAGTGCTGGAGCAGTCGGCAGCCCAGTTGGCCCAGCGTGACGCCGCACCGCTGCTCGTTTTGCTCAAGGATGCTTGTGACTTGGTAGATTCCCCAGGACAGATTCAAAAAGGGGTCGCTTTAGCGGACTTTGCCATCCGCATATTAAACCGCGCCGAGCGGCTGACTCCCGAAGCTGAGATACTAGCTCTGCAGGCTCACTTGTCGGCCGCCAATCATACGGGCGAGACGGAAATTGCCGATTTTGTCTGGCAGGAGTATACACAGCGCGAAGAACAACTACTGGCTTGCGGGTTGAGCGGTTTGGAACGGATGGCAGAGATGCGCAATCGTCGAGCTATCAGCCGACTGGATCAGTTCTGTTTTGAGGAAGCGAAGATTATTCTGGCACATATCTTGAGCCACGTGGAGTCAGGCTTTTATCCACTGGCAAAGATGTTTGACATACCCGTCGAAAAACTACCCATGCGTCTGATAGGAACGCTGTTCGGTACCCTGGGGCAAGTTTTCGCACTGCAAACCCAACCGGATCATTCGCGTGCCGAGGCATGTTTCCGCAGGGCCCTGGATCTTTTCAATGCTTCGGCCGACCAGCAGCGTCAATGGACTTACTTGGGACACTTAGCCTGCGATCGGGGGGAATCAGGTCATGCTTTGTGGCAAGAGGTGTGCCATCACCTAGCTGACCTCGCATCGGTTATGCCGATCTGCGAGGAAGGTCGCCAGTACCAACTCGCGTTGCAAATCAAGGGGTTTTATGTCTTTCGCCCCCGCGAGGATATCCTCGCATTCCTCGAGCAGTGGCAGCAGAACAGCCCGACGCAGGCTTACTCTGAAGAAAGTCAGAAATGTCACCCGTTTGGTCTGATTTATCAGGGTCTTGGCCTGCTCTATGCCCGGTTAGGGCGGGAAACGCGCGACCACCGTTATTACCAACAGGCTTTACCTTGGTTCGACCGCGCTGCCGAACTCATGCAGAACGGCGGGCCGTTACTAAAGATACTGGCTCGGATAGCCAGAATACGGCAATGGTTGGTCAAGGCCGAAATGCAAGAGGCCAGCGAAGCAGCGGAAAAGCGCTTAGGAGAACTGCTTCAGGGACTGCGGGGTTACCTGGCGGAACACTACGGCGAGAATGCCTGGTATGAAGCCGCCGATGGAACTTCGCGCGGACATTTCGGGCAAGCTGATCCTGGTCCCAAACATAGTTGGCGCGAGCGGGCACAAGCCATCCTGCAGGCTGTCCGCTTCAACTACTGGTGAGGATGGGTCCATGAATCAAACGCTAATAAGTCCAGTCCGCCGTTGCAGCGAACGCACTTGGGAGGAAAAGATCGAATGCTTGCGCCGCATCAGGCGTGGCGAGGATTACTACGGGGAAGGAGATCCGAACGCGCAAGCCCGTCGTTATTATTTCGACCATATGTTTTGGGAAGTTGTGCATCGAGCGCGGGAGCGATCTTTCGGGGACAAGCCTCGCCAAAGCGTTTACTTGCTCATCAGTCTTTTGGGATATTCCCCCGAAACGACCCTCCTGACTTTCGAATTGCTTCAACCTTGTCGTCTGCGGGTGATCACCAGCCGGGAAACCGAACATGAACTCGACTGGATTGATCGATATCTCATCCGGTCCGGAAGAATTCCCCTGGCGCGTTTTGAACGCCGTGATTACAATCCGAGGGCGCCGTTCAGTATTTTCCGCATCATCGAGGAAAGAGTTGAAAGTGACGATGTGAAACAGGAGTACATCCAAGCTCGCCAGCAATCGGGGAACAACGAGAGAAGAATACCGGTCGTAGTGGACATCACCGGCGGCAAAAAGGTTCTGGGCGCGGTCGCCGCTCTGGCGGCCTGGGAATTCAACGCCCTGCCTTGTTATCTGGATGGAGACATATATGACCAGGACCTACGACGTCCTTTGCCGGGCACGGAATCGTTGCTTATCCTCGATCAGGCGTTGAGTCAGTTTGGCGGCCAGGAGATGAAAACCGCTATTCAATTGTTCCGGGCTGGCGCTTTCGAACCGGCTTATGAACAATTTCGCCGACTGGCCGAGCGAATCGCTTATCCCGAACAAGCGCGGCTGTTTCGAGATGTGAGCGAGCTTTATTCAGCCTGGTGCAATCTCGACATGGATCAGTTGCGCCAGTGCGCTGATAAGCTTAAGGCCCAGGTCGAGCAGGCCAGCCTTCCAATTCGTCATGCAGTTTCCCGCATCCTGCGGGAACAGCTTGATTATCTGGAAAAACTCATTCAACGGGATCGGGACTCTCTGGTTCTCAATTACTATCTGTTGGGTTTACATCATCAGGAATCGCATCGCTACGATTTCGCAGCCCTGCTGTTTTATCGGACCATCGAAGGCTGCTTTACACGACGCTTAGAGAAAAGGAGCGCGGAATTTAACCCACGTCGCCCAGAGTACAGTCTGCTTGGTGATCCGGAAAACCTTTTCGAACGTTATAAGGAGATCGCGCTCAAACTGGATCCGAAGTTTGAGCTGAAAGCTTTACCCCACCGCATTTCCATGATGGACGCGGCAGTACTGCTTTGCGTCTTAGAAGACGAACTGATGAAACGGGCGGAACTTTGCAGCGAGGATGCGTTAGGCCATCTTCGTCAACTTGCCGAACTCCGCAATCAGTCCGTACTCGCACATGGTTACAGATCCGTCTCCCGAGAGGATGCCCAGAATCTTCAGTCACGTGCTAAACACATCTTGAGGGTATATTGGCAGCTGACTTATCCCGAACAAGACCTGGATCAGCGTCTGCAAGCCCTTCGGTTCCTGAAAGAATTTCCAGATTGATAGTCCCCAAAAAAGGTGGATGACCGGGTCCGTTGGTGGAATCAACAATACAATCATGATTCCTAGGTGTTCAAAGCCGCACTTGTTCACTCCGCGGCTCAACGAAATTGCTCCCCACAAGTTCCCCCTGCCAACGCCAAACCGACGGCAGAATTTGCGTACACCAACTACGACACCTCTATTTCGGGGAGCCTGCGAGAGCGATTTTATACAGGCCTTCACAACATGCGCCATAAAACCTCATTTGTCCTGTCGAATTTGTAGTGCGTTGTCCATAAACAAAAGGTTTTCCAATTCTCCCCTTAGGTAAGCAAACCGAGCGTCGACACGCCTTCCCCGCTGGGTACCACATCATGGTAGCGATTGAAATCTGATAACCGACCGCGACGGCTGGGATTAGCGCTTTCAAGTCTGGTGAATCGGAGATTGGTAACCTCACCAGTGTGGGACATAACGCTGGCTGCAGAATGTTGTTCACACGTGTGTGCAAAAGGTAGAAGAGTCTAATTTCGAATCCCCAAATCGTGGTGTTTCGAGTCTGCATACCAGTCTTGGCTTGGCGTTTCGGGCTTGTATGCTGCGCGCCAGTTGCACAATAACTTGAACGATTCTATGAGCTGGCTGCTAGACCCAGGCCGGTGGCCAATGTATAACACTCTGGCCTGGCCGGCGTGAAGAACCTCGGCATGAACTTCAGGGCGAGCGAACCACGAGCAGCCAGTAGAAAAGATTCTCCTGGCCAAGATAGGGACTGATATCATTTTGTCGGCCGCTGGACCTTAGATTCGGCAGTAATCGGACAAGCTTCTCTCTGATCGCAACAACGGGTCGCGAAAGGATGCCCTTCACGATTGCTTTATACAGTGGGAACTGGTGCGACCTTAGCCTTCAGGAGTTGGCACAGAAGGCTAGTGAGTGGGGTTATCAGGCGTTAGAGTTGGAATGTTCGGATAACCACCTGGTGCCACGTCGGGCCATTGAAGAGGAAGGGTATATCAGTGAATTATCGCAGCTTTTGGAATCGTTTGAGCTGCAGTTGGCAGCGGTAAGTTGCGAGGCTGCGGGAATGTTACTGACAGAGGGGCCAACGGGCGCTGAGCAGGCTCGTGCGGCACATCATCTCTTGGGGGATGGTACCGTCGAAGATATCCGACAGCGAGCCACAACCGAACTCCTGTCGGCAGCACAAGCAGCGCAGCGGCTGGGGGTTAGTGTTCTGGTAACCGCCAGCGGTTGCCCCATGGCGGTGAGTTGCTTCTTTTCTGTGGAAAATTTCCTGCCGCACTATCGGGACATATTGAAGGCCTGGGTACAGCTTTGGGGGCCGGTCTTAGACGAAGTAGCTCATCTAGGCGTGCGGCTGGCTTTGCTGGTTCAGCCGGGGCAAATGGTCTGGGAGGCGTTTTCGGCTGACCTGTTGCTGGAGGCGCTTGGTTGGCGTTCTGAGGTTGGTTTGGCCGTGGACATCGGAGCACTCTATTGGCAAGGAGCTGACCCCGCACACCTTCTACGCCGATTCGCGGACCGCGTTTTCCATGTGCGGATTACTGATGTGGCGGTGCATCTGACAGGGCACAACAGCGTGCTATCGCCCTTACCGCCAAGCGATCCCCGAAGGGGTTGGGAATGGCGTTCGCCGGGCCGTGGTCAAGTGGACTTTGAAGCGGTCCTCCGCGCTCTGCACGACATCGGCTATGATGGCCCCCTCTCGGTAGCTTGGCGGGATGAGCTAGTGGAGCGCGAATTCGGGGCCGCGGATGCCAGTCAGTTTCTACGCCGGCTCGATTTTCCAACCCGACCTCGGCTGCGGGAAAATCTGGAATAAACTTGGGTAAAGATTTCGCCCCTTAGGCCGACCTCAGCCCCTAGCATCGCGCTGTTAGGAGCCTGAGGGTCGCGCAGTCGCCAGCGGCTCTGCAAAAAATATTGAAAAGGACGGACTTCCATCCTATTGTTCGCAGCTCGAAGTAACTCACGGAGAACGTCTCACGGGTATAAAGAGGCTCAAGCGGAGACAGTGCTTGACCCAGGGAGAAGCAAGAATGGACTGGGAACTGAATGAACGACTCAAACGGGAATGGACAGATAAATTTGTCGTGGTGGATGAGTCACGTCCGGAACTAAAACGATTTCGGGGCATTGTCGGTCGTGTCGTTACCGTCAACATGAACAACCGTTGCATTGTGGACTTCCAGGATGGCGGGTGGTACGATATCCATCCGAATTATCTGCGGGTGTGCGAAAACCAGGAGCAGGCCCGTCAGAAATACGATTCAAAGAAAAACAGCGCCCAGCCAATTCCGACGCGGCAAAGTTAGCCGCTTCATGATCCGCTTGACGGTAGAGAGATTCTTGCTAAGGACGACCTTGGGCAGGCGAAAGGGCGTCGTTCTCTTCAACTTTCATGATACTTTCGCCAAGCCAACTCCGAATCAGCCAAAATGTTCTCGGACGACTCAGGATTTCTCACGACGGCGCGGGCTACTAACGGCAGCCGCCTCGGCCGGCTCAGGAGCAGTCCCCGGTTCCCGCAAGCGATAGCCGACACCGCGTACTGTTTCAATGAATTCGCCCGCGGGCCCGAGCTTGCGGCGTAACGATTTTATATGGACATCCACAGTGCGTTCCAGAACTAAATCGGCATCGGTACCCGCTGCTTCCAGCAGTTCATCGCGGCGAAAGGCCCTGCCCGGTTGACGCAGAAACGCCTCCAAGAAGCGGAACTCCGTCAAGGTAAGGTGCACAGGCTGATCGTGTACGCTGACACGGTGGGTCCGCCGGTCGAGACGGATTCCATGAGCGCTGAGCACTTGCCCCACTTCCTCACTGGCCGCACGACGCAACAGCGCACGGATGCGTTGAACTACGACTTTGACGCTGAAGGGTTTAGTAACATAGTCGTCGGCTCCGACAGCCAGGCCGACGATTTGGTCAGCTTCTTCCGAGCGGGCGGTGAGCATCAAAATGGGAATGCGGGCTGTAGCAGCGTCGGCCCGTAAAATCCGGCAGACCTCCAAGCCATCCAGATTCGGCAGCATCAGATCCAGCACAATCAGGTCCGGAGTATGGAGTTGTGCTAGGCGCAAGGCTTCCCGACCATCCCCGCAGCTTTGCACCTCGAAGCCTTCGCGCTCCAGGTTATAGCGGAGGACTTCGACGATGCTTTGCTCATCTTCGACCAGCAGGATGCGTGTGGGC
Source organism: Gemmatales bacterium (assembly GCA_025056555.1). GTDB lineage: Bacteria > Planctomycetota > Planctomycetia > Gemmatales > HRBIN36 > HRBIN36. Next base: position 15,298 of record JANWVZ010000050.1, read on the forward strand.
ATAGCTTGGACTCTCAGCTATGAGACGCCCGACTAATCAGGGCTTCAGGATCGTGGCGAATGATTTGGCCTTCCACCATGTAAACCACGTCTTCCGCGATGTTGGTGGCATGATCGGCGATGCGTTCCAGGTGCCTCGAGGTGGAAAACAAATTCAAGCCGGGTTCAATGTTTTCAGGTGCCTGTTTCATGACTTCGATGAGGTGTTCGATAATCTGACGATTGACACGGTCTACGGTTTCGTCCATCAGACAGATTTCGCGGGCCAATCGGGCATCGCTGCGGCGGAAGGCATCCAGACTCAGGTGCACCATTTCTTTGGCTAGGTCAGTCATCTGTCGCAGCTGCGAGGGTATCGAGAGAATGACACGCCCCTGAAGGAACGCCACCGCGCGTTCGGCAATGTTGATGGCCAGATCGCCCACCCGCTCCAAGTCAGTATTGATCTTCAGAATCCCTGCCACCCTGCGCAAGTCAGCGGCTACGGGTTGATGCAAGGCGAGGATCTTGAGGCACTCGTTCTCAACTTCCACCTCTTCCATGTCAATCTGGGTGTCCACTTCGGGCCGCAACAACTCCAAAGCCAGCTCCATTTGGCGGTCGCACAAAGCCCGAATAGCCTGATCGACGGTTTGCAGAACTCGCCCGGCGAGCTTCCAAACTCGCTTTTCCAGATTTATCAAATCACGATGGAAATGGATCATCTTGTGGGCCCTAATCTGACTGGGCGCCCCGGCGAATGTGCCTGCGCTCATATTTCCCCTTCATGGCTCAGTTACGCTGGCCTGACGGCTGGGTGGCTCAGGCCAGAAACGCCTTACCGATTTACTTTATACGCAGAGAAGTCTTTGCCAGCCGCTGGGCGGCGCAACGTTCCCGGCATCTGGAGGGCCAGCCCGGCTTGAGCTAGCCGAAACGCCCCGTAATGTATAATTCGGTCTGAGCCTCGCGGGGACGGGTGAACAATTGCGCTGTCGAATCCATTTCCACCAACCGACCCTGGAAGAAAAATGCCGTTACATCAGAGACCCGAGCCGCTTGCTGCATGTTGTGGGTCACGATGACAATAGTGTAGTTGCTCTTCAGTTCAAAGATCAAATCCTCGATCTTAGCGGTCGCACTCGGGTCCAGCGCGGAAGCCGGTTCATCCATGAGCAATACTTCCGGCTCTGTAGCCAATGCTCGCGCGATGCAGAGACGCTGTTGCTGACCCCCTGATAATGCCATTGCGGATTCATGCAGCCTATCCTTTACCTCATCCCAGAGGGCGGCTCGCTTCAGGCAGTTTTCCACGATCTCTTGCAGCACGCGGCGATTCCGTATGCCAGCAATCCGTGGACCGTAAGCGACGTTTTCGAAAATGCTTTTCGGAAACGGGTTGGACTTCTGAAACACCATACCCACCCGCCGGCGCAGCATCACGACGTCCATGTCCCGGTGATAAATGTCCTGACCATCCAGCAGTATTGTCCCCGTAAAACGGGTATTCTCAATCAGCTCGTTCATGCGGTTGAGCAAACGCAAGAAGGTGGATTTACCACAACCCGATGGGCCAATCAACGCGGTTACTCGATTCTCAGGAATTTCCATGTGGATGTCGAATAACACCTGCTGCGTGCCATACCAGAAATTCGCCTGACGCACGCTGATTTTTGACTTCGTTACCGTATTACCACTTAAAATCGCAGGCCGTTGCGCCAAAGCATTGGACACAGAAATAGGTATCGGTGACCTGGGATCCATGGTGCCAGAGGTCTGCGCCTGTTCAGAGCCTGCTCAGGATCAGACTATGAGTTCCGCAACTGAGGGCGGGCTCCTAAGTCGTTGTCACTATAGCGAGATACCAAGAGCTCTGCATGAAGATTCTGTGTAGATTCTGTGTAAAGCAGCGAGATTTGCAGTTCGTGTTGACACGTTGGGCTAAGGAAACTATGAGGCCATTCGTCCCGCACCTGATGCGGGTGTTTCGGGGCCTGAACATGGGGAGACAATTATGCGCTGCTGTGTCGCCGGACTGATGATTGCGGTGCTGACGTCGGCCAACGTATTAGGGCAGAGTACCATTCCTGTGGGCAGCGCGCCCCGCTTACTTATGAGCGGTCAAGGAGCGGCCGTGCCTACTATCGGCTCAGCACCGCGGCTGGGAAACTTTTCCCACTCTGGGCCGACTGTTTTTACTCCCGTGGACATCACTCGCAACAGTGTTATTCCGCTCTCCTTTGTCCAGCGCACCGCCTTTCAGCCGCATCAACCCACCTTTCTCGACCGATTAGGGCAACTGCTTCCCTTCGCCGCAAAAACAGGCGCTGCCCTTGTTGCTCCAGAAGCCGTCATCATCCATGACAGCCTGCCCAATGTGACAATCAAATGACTGAATCGGACTGGCGGCGCAGTTGTTTCTCTTCCTGATATTTCTACCTTTGCCCGAGCAACTTATGTAAACGCTGGTGCTGTGAGCAAGAGGTTGTCTTGGACGGCTGGCAATCTAATGATGTCGCATGAGGAAGACGTTGTCCTGGCTAGTTGGGGAAGACTTGTCTCGAATGCTTACGTGTTCGCCGATCGAAATGGAGCGCGCGCGAGTACGGAGCGTTGTTGTCCCCTCTTCAGGCCACGAACCTCGTAAGAAACTGTCAGCTGATGGTGAGCAATTTGATTGCTAGCGGAGAGCTCCAACTGGGGAGGGTCGGCCCATCGGCGGGGAGTAGGGACCTGCGGGTGTGACATCGCGATTGTCTCGAGGGCGCACCTCTAGCGGATTATCTCGACGAGGCAGACCTGCAAGTGTCGGCGGGTCCCGATAACGCTGTTCGTCCGGGGGTGGCGCTCGAAACTCCTGATACTTTCCCCAGCTGAGTAGCTTCCAGCTGCCTGAGGAAGTGGTGCAGCCGCAGTGTATTAGCGTTCCTGCTACCCATACCATGCTCATCATCGCGGCTACTGCCTTCTCCCAAGTCATTTTTCTATGAAATACCATTATACTTCCCCCGTCCCGCTGAGTCCTAGCTCACAGATGCCGCATTTCAGTTACCTCGGCACCTGTCTCGATCGCCAAGCCCCCACGATTACGTAGCAGCATTTGGAAAAAAACCGCTTTGCCCTCTGGATACTGAAGTTATTTTTCTGGCGCGACGTTTGCGGTAGTTTCCTATTTGCGTTATAGTACCAAGACTCCGCCATACCGCATTTTTACTACCCGTCAAGACAAGCCTTGTCCCTACAAGGACGAACTATTGGCGTGTGGACAGCCCCGGATGATACTGAAGCCATCCCCTCAATCACCACAAGAGACATTTCGGACAACTTTCCTTTACGGTTATTGCCCCATCGGAAGGCAGGACGCCTTGGTGAGGAGGGAGACCGATATTTGGTTTCACTCGTGTTTCGCTCGGAGGTCTAAGAATGGGGCAAGGGACACCTTGGTGCACCTAGACCGGACCTACAACAACTTGGTTGCGAAGCCGTGCTATCCTCAGGCCCGCGATTCCATGCGGCGACCGCGTCGCATCCTGATCTCTTAGGTTTCAAATTCGCCGGTACTTCCCTGAATCGCGATAGCGAGCCTTCTCTTATTGGCTACCCGTGTAGTGTACGAGCACGAACATCCATGAGTCGGGAGTTTACGGTTGGTCGCCCATGCGCTGAATGGCACGACCAAAGGCAATCAACCAACGGCAAGCGCACCCGTTACTAAGTTACCTCGGCGGGTGTGAGGAGCATGCCGTTAGAGAAATCATGAGCGGACTTTCGTGGTGCAGTTCAGGAGCGGAAGGCGTCGAGCGGGGCGAATTGGCCGTCGAGAATGCCCATGCTGGGGATACCTAACCACTTCTCCAGGACTGCGGCATAAACTTGGCGGAAATCGGTGTGGTGCTTGAGATTACCGAACTCCAGTTTCTCCAGACTGGGATGAGCACCGAGAACACCTGCCCGCACTCGGCCACCAACGAGGAACATAGGCGCGGCACTGCCATGGTCGGTACCGCGCGAGCCGTTTTCTTGCGCCCGCCGACCGAATTCGGAGAAGGTCATAATGCAGATACGGTCGCGATGTCCACGGGCTGCCATGTCACGGAAAAACGCCGTCACGGCATTGGACAGCTCGGCCAGCAGGTTAGCGTGGGCATTAGCTTGAGCAGCATGCGTGTCGAACCCGTCGAGCGAGACATAATAAATGCGGGCTCCCAAGTTGGCCTCGATGAGTTGCGCCACCAGACGCAGGCGGTTGCCCAGTCCGGTTTGTGGGTAAGGAACCTTCGGCTGATAGTTCCGTCCGATCTCGCGGAGTCGGCGCGTATTTTCGTAGGTGTTGAGGGCGGTTTGCTGGACGAAGTGGAGCAAGGGATTCTCCGCAGGCCGTTTCACCGCCCCCTCAACAATGTCCCGCTGGGCCCGTTGGTCGGCCCCTGTAGCGGCGGGAAGTCGAAATTGTAGGTCATCCAGACTGGTCAGCGCCGGGACCTTAAACGGGCCGCCTTGCAGTGCCAGCCAGTTTGGTTCGTTGGCCATGGCTACGTGAAACGCAGGCGCATTATTCAACCGATGCAGGGCCTTGCCGAGCCAACCTTCGGTCAGATTTTCCTTCGTGCTGGCTGCATGCCAGATGTCCATGCTGCGGAAATGCGATTGACTCGGATTGGGATAGCCCACGCCCTGCACGATGCACAACGCCCCGTCCTGGAGCAATTCAGCAAATCCTGTCATCGAGGGATGCAGGCCAAGTTCGTCGTTGACCTTACGCAGTTGATTTTCGGGTAGCTTGAGCGTGGGACGATATTTGGCATACAAGGGGTCTTTGAAAGGCACCACGGTGTTCAGCCCGTCGTTGCCGCCCGTCAGTTGGATGACGACGAGGATGGTATCTTTAGCTCCCGGGGCATCGGTAGTCGGCGCGGCCAAAGCGGTACGTGCCAGGAATCCAGGTCCGAAGCTTTTCAAAGCGACCAGGCTGGAACCCACCAGGGAAGACTGCAGGAATTCACGACGATTGAGCATGGAATTTCCTCCTTTTCAGGTTTCCAATCTCTGCATTCCGGTAATGATCGGTTAGGAAAGTTCAGTCGAGCTGAAATTCTGGTTGGCTCAGCACCAGATAACACAAAGCCCGGATACGGTGTTCGTGACGATCTTGTTCCGACCAATAGGCGGGCCAACGGAATTGTGCGGATTGACGGAGATAATCGGCTAAGCGGGTGCGTATCTCGGGATTGACATCGCTTTGCAGGAAAAGGTCGAGGAAGAAATCGAGGACTTCTTCATCGTTGTTGCTGCCGTACTTCCGTACTACCCGCACCGGGTCGCAGCGGGAGCCGAATTGTGGGTCTTCGCACGAGGTCAGCGCCTGAGCGAGGTTGTTTCGTGCCAGAAGCGTCGTCGAATTGAGCCAGGCAGGGCCGCCATCCCAACCTTTGACGGAGGGCGGATAGAAGAGTCGCTGCCCGACGTTTTCCAGGGCGTTAGCCAACGCAATGGCACTGGGCTGTCCTTGCAAGGCACGGATCAGCCCCACTGCAAACTCGACCGGCGATTTGACCCGACAACGATAAGCGTGTTCCGAGTAGAAGATATTTGAAGTCAGAATCATCCGTACCGCTTCCCCAATGTGATAGTTCGTTTCACGGATGCGTTGAGCGAGGGGTTCGAGCAGTTCCGGGGAAGGCTCTAGGGTTTCGCTGACGAAATAGCGGAACAGTTTCCGAGCCAGGAACCGCGGACAGGCGGGATGTTCCAGACAGAGTCGTACAATGTCCTCGCCTTGCCAACGTCCCGTGCGACCGAAGACCGTCTTTTCCCCATCGTCGTGCTCGTTGCGGTTGAAATGAAACTGTCCGTTACGGATTTCCCAACCGGTGAAGGCGCGGGCCGCTTCGCGAATGTCTTGTTCGGTATAGTTGCCGATACCCAGGCTGAACAACTCCATCAGTTCGCGGGCATAGTTTTCGTTGGGCCTGCCTTTTTTGCTGAGGTTGGTGTCGAGCCAAACCATCATGGCCGGGTCTTTAGAAATGGCTTGCAGCATATCGGCAAACGAACCGAGGGCGTAGCGCCGCAGTGTACGGTTCTGCTGCAACATGTAGCCAACATTATTGACCTTCGTGTTACTCGTCGCAAAGTGATTGTGCCAAAATAGCGTCATCTTCTCCAGCAACGGAAACGGCGTTCGCAACATTCGGGCTAACCACCAGGCCCGCATATGCAGCTGATTATTGGCCTTGGCGATACTCTCGGCTAACTCATCCATCTGGCGATCGAAGGCAGCCTGATCGGGACTGGGCTGGAGCAGCCGTTGCACGGTGGCCTCGGGACCATCGCGAACGGCCTGTTGTAACTCCTGCCAATTCGCGGCAAAGGCGGCCCGCCGATACAAGTGGCCTGCCCATTTGAGATTCCACGGTCGCTTCAGGTCGGGCCGATAGGTTTGCCAAGCCCAGCGCGGATCCAGGGCCGCTCGCTGTTGCAGTACCATACCGAGACCTCCGGTTGCATTAGCGGGTTAGTTTCATGTGAATTTCGAGACGGGAGCTTTTGGCTTCCGACGTGAAGTGAAATTGCAGATGACCCAGGTGTCGGAGCCAGCGAATGACTTCATCTGCTTGCTTCTGAGCCGACTCCGGCGTCTGCACCCGCTCGAGCATATACTGCACCACCAGTT
>JANWVZ010000051.1 GCA_025056555.1 Gemmatales bacterium
GGAAAGGTCTGCGCCCTGAGCAGTATTGCGGGGCGATATACGATGTCGTCGCGCCTAAGCGCGGTGCGGTAAAACCTGCCGGGGAGTGGAACACTATGCACATCCGCGCCCTCGGCAGAAAAATCACCATCGTCCTGAACGGTCAGACTATCGTGGATGCGAATTTGGACGACTATAAAGACCGCGTGCAACCGGACGCAAAAGGAAAAAAGCCAGCTCATCCTGGCTTGCTCAACGAAAAGGGACACATCGGCTTACAAAGTTACAACTACCGCGTGGACTTCCGGAACATACAGCTCCGCGAGCTGACCCGATAACACAGCTTATAGAATGGGAATCCACAGTCGGGCGATGTTGAAATAGATGACGATTCCCGTTACGTCCACAAAGGTAGCGACGAAGGGACTGGAAGCGAATGCCGGGTCCAGGCCCAGGGCGCGAAAAACGACTGGCAGCATAGAACCGACCAGCGTTCCCCACAAACAGATAGCGGCAACGGCCATGCCCACGACCATGCCGATGCGCCAGCCTTCCAGCACATGAAGGGTAGATTCCGCGGCCCGAGGCGAATGCTGCGGGTCAGGTGATGGCACGTCGGAGTCAGAAAAACTCTGAGGAGATGGCTCGGCGTTCTGGGCGGTACGCACCGTCAGAAGCTTCGGATCGAGCCATTCTACCACGTAACTGCGGGCAAAACCGATCACCCCCAGTGCCAGCCCCAACGCCACGCCCATCGCCAGTTCATGACGCAGGACTTTCCACCATTGGGCCACGGTCACCTGCTGCAAGGCTATAGCGCGGGTGATGAGTGTTGCTGCCTGAGAACCGGAGTTGCCTCCTGTCGCAATGCACAGGGGCACGAACATCGCCAGCACAACGATTTGGGAGATCGCGTCCTCGAAATAGGCCAGGGCCGTGAAGGTGAACATTTCTGCAACGAAAAGACAGGCGAGCCAACCGACGCGGCGGCGCCAGACGTAAAAGAACGGCGCTTCCAGATAGTTTTCAATCGGGAGCAAACCCGCCCCTTTCTGCACGTCTTCGGTGGCTTCGGAAACGACTACATCCAGGACGTCGTCGTAAGTGACGATGCCCAGCATGCGTTTCTGGTCGTCAACCACGGGAATGGCCAGCAAATCATAGTGAGCAAGTTTCTGAGCCACGGATTCGCGATCTTCATTGGCGTGAACGGTGATCAGATCCCGTTCCATGACCTCTTCCACCAGGCGGTGGCGCGGCGCCAGGATAAGGTCTCTCAGGGAAACTACGCCCTGGAGGCGATGGTGCTCGTCGAGGACATAAACGTAATAAATCGTTTCGCTGTCCGGCGCCTGGAGGCGCAAGCGTTCGAGGGCTTCGACCACGGTGATCCGCGCGGGCACCCAGGCGTAGTCCGTGGTCATGATGGCGCCCGCGGTGTTTTCGGCATAGCTTTGCAATAAGGCGATGTCTCTGCGGTCGGCTTCGTCCACCAGGCGGAGTAAACTTTCGCGCACCGCGGGCGTGAGCCGTTGTAACAAATCCACACGGTCGTCGTGAGACATTTGCTCAATCAGGCGGGCCATGTGTTGCCGGCCCGTCCCCTCCACCATGCGAATCTGCCATTCGGGAGGGAAATACTCGAAAATCTGAGCCTGAGTGCGAATGTCCGTGGTTTGCAGGAAACGCCAAACCTCTTCCACCTCAAAACCGTCGCACAGCGTTTCCGCGACCGTAGCCGGGTGGACTTCTTCGCAAAAAGCTTTCATGGCCGAAACATCGTTTTCCGCCAGCATCTGTCGCGCTTCTGGAGTGAAAAGCGGATGCGCCATCGCCTGACCTCCTGCGCCGGATTAAGCCGAGGCGGTGACCTCGCCCAGGTCGGGGGATTGATCTATGATACGCAATCAAACCGCCGGGTTAGCTGCGCTTCACTGTAGCGGCTTATAATAACCGTGCACGTTGCCGCCAGCACTGAGAGAAAGGAGGTGAACAAGGCTCATGGCAAAAGAACAAGGGATTCAAGTGGATGGCCGAGTTAAAGAGGCCTTGGCCAACACCCAATTCCGCGTGGAATTGGACAGTGGCCACGTGGTCACTGCCCACGTTTCGGGCAAAATGCGCAAGAACTTCATCCGCATCGTGCCCGGCGACCGGGTTACCGTGGAGTTGTCACCCTACGACCTGACGCGCGGCCGAATTGTTCGTCGCCACAAATAACAACTTTCGCTCTGCGGATAACCCTCCCACCTCGACCGCGTTGGCTCCGATAGGCACAGCGTTAGCAGATGGTCTGCTGCTGCAGTCTGCGGACCGGGGCAAGAGGACGTATTAGGGCAAGGGGACGTCTCGGAAATCAAACGGCACCTGCACCGGCACAATGTCCCACTCGTGGTACACAACGCGGATGGTTTCTTCCGGCTTGGGTTTCCCGCCTAAGATTCTGCCGATGCCCACAGCCGGGCCGGCGGCAACAGCTTGCTCCCGATGAAAACCTAATGTGCCGTGGGCGCTATCCTGGTCATTGGACCAGGACATGGCACCGGCGGGGCGTAATTCGCGTCCTTGAGCGTCATAGGCTTTGATGCGTTGATGGGCGGTGTGGATGTAGGCACCATCGTGGCGCTGCCCCCCGCCGCGACGCCAGATCTGAACCTTCACCTGCACCATTTGTCCGTCGTCCTTGATGTCGTCCACCTGGAAAGAAATCTCTCCCTTGTCCAGGCGTTTACCCCTGGCCGCGTACGCGTTTTCCACGGTGATCCAGGGGCGCTCATTGGCAATTACCAAAGCGCTGACCGTACCTCGCAGTTTTTTCAGTTTCCCGCCCAGGTTGCCAGGCAGCAGAGCCAGTGCGACTTGTTGCTGATACATCCGCCCGCCCCCGTAATAGAAACTGGCAAACGGTTCGTTGTCGTTCTGGCGTGGCGGGGCACGGGAAACGCCGTTCTCATCTTCCGCTTCCTCTACGTTCACGCGATGGACGGCCACAAAGGCATAGCGGGGTTCAATGGCCACTCGCAAGTTCAGCTGCAGCGATTCATGGCGCTGGATCGTGGAGCCAGCATTCCAGCGTTTCGGACCGGTCAGGAACGAAACATTGCGGTTATATGAGAACCCCACCACGGTCACGCGAAACGGTCCGCTCAGGCTGGTATAGCTCGGATGCGCTTCCCCGGACTCCAAACGCACGGTCTTGCCGTCATGGCTATACCAACCCTCGACGTAGCTGATGCCGGCTCGATCGCATAAATCCTGCAGCGCCTCCCAGAAAGTTACGTTCTGCCAATTCCAGTCATAGACCACCTGGCCATCGGCCGGATCACCCACGGGGACAAACTCAAAGCGATAGCCGGTCGCCTTGGCCAGCGCCTGGACGGCTTCCTGAACCGTCACCTTGTCCAGCTTCAGTTGCACTCGCGTCGGCAGTAGTTGAGGCACGGTCTGATAGCTGGCTAGAATTTCTTTAAGGTGGCGCTGAATGTTCACGTCCTGGTGCTTGGTCAGGGCCTGCTCCAGAATAGGGATAGCATCCACTCCTGCGTTGCGGAGTTTGTGGATGGCCTCCTGACGCACATGAAAATCGCTATGGGCCAAGCGCTCAATCCACGCTTCCAACTCGGCGGCAGACACCGCCGGCTTGCTGCCTGGTTTGGCAGATTCCGCGGGCTTTTGTCCTAAAGCGTCGAGCGAAAGAATCAGTAAAGTCGCTAAGAAAACTACGAAAATTGCAGGACGCATCGTCAGTCTCCTTCTCACCCCGTTGACATATCTTAGCAGGCGGCAAGCTCGTCAGCTACAGTCTAGCCCATCTCGGCAGCAGCATCCGCAAAGTGTGCAGGGACATCTTCTGTTTCTGCCTCGGCACGTTCCGTGCCACCGTCAAGGACGATAAAATCGTTACAGGCAGACTATCCAATGAATAGTGACGAAGCAACCACCGCCATGAAACGCACAGGATTGCCCCGAATCCTGATCACGCTGGGCGACGTAGCTGGGATCGGCCCCGAGATAGTGCTGCGCGGCTGGCCGCAACTGACGCAGTTCTGCGTACCCACTGTAGTTGGAGACGTAACCAGTCTTCGTCGTCACGCGGCCCACTTGGCCCTGGCGCGCGAGATCTACCCCGTGGAACGCCCGGTTACGCAAGAGACCGACGCGACAGGGATTCCGTGTTTACAGGCCACCGATCTCGACTTGCGCAGCGTCGGCTTAGCTCAGGTCCATGCCGCGGCTGGTCGGGCGGCTTTCGATTTTGTTCGCCGCGCAGTCCAGGAAGTCTCAGCAGGTCGAGCGGAGGGGATCGTTACAGCCCCGTTGCATAAGGAAGCCCTGGCGCGGGCCGGGCTGAAATATCCGGGGCACACCGAAATGCTGGCCGAGCTCTGTCAGGTTACTCACTACGCCATGATGTTATTTGCCCGACGCACGAGTGGTGTTACGGCGCCGAGCAACGATTTCCGCGACAATCCGCCTGACCCGGCACCGGGGCGGCTAAACGGCTGGGGTGTAGTCCACGTGACGCTGCACCTGCGACTGCGCGACATCTTTGAGCACATAACTACGTCGGCAGTGGTGGAAAAAATCGCGCTTCTCGGTGAACTGTTGCGGCGCTTGCTCGGGCGCGAGCCTCGCTTGGCCGTCTGCGGCCTCAACCCCCATGCCAGCGACGGTGGATTGTTCGGAGATGAAGAGCTGCGGCTGATTGCCCCGGCGGTACAACAGGCCCAGGCCTACGGTTGGCACGTAAGCGGCCCCTGGCCCGCCGATACTTTGTTCGGTCGCGCGGCTCGGGGCGAAGTGGACGGCGTGGTCGCGATGTACCACGATCAGGGGCACATTCCCTTCAAGCTGCTGGCCGGTTTTCACGCGGTGAATGTGACGCTCGGCCTGCCTATGGTGCGTACCAGCGTAGCCCACGGCACGGCCTACGACATTGCGGGACGCGGTTGTGCCGATGCGACCAGTCTTGTGGAGGCGGTGCGTGTGGCCGCTCTTCTGGTTCAATCTTGCGCCGGTGACCAGGAAGTTTCGTCCGCCGACCGCCACCACGCAATGCCTGTCTCTCATGCCTGATAACGCCGGGGCGCTTGCCAGAGGTCAGTCGTCAGAGTAACGTTCTCTTAGGGGACTGTCTCTTACGGAGAAGCGAGCCATGGCTGAGTCCACGCATGTTTGTCCGAAGTGCCAGCGAGTCAATCCCAGCGAGGCCACCTACTGCTATTTCGACGGCGCCGTGTTGGTAAGCATGGCGACTATGGGCTATGGCCCGCTCAACGTGGCGAATTTGCCGTTTCCGCGCCCTTTCGTGTTCGCTTCAGGCCGCATGTGCCGCACTTTTAACGAATTGGTCATAGGCTGTATCCAGGAATGGCAGGCGGCCAAGGAGTTGCTCACAGGCGGGTATCTGGAATCGTTCCTGGGCGGCATTGGACGGCTGGACTTAGCCACGGCCGCCCGACAGGCTGCCCAGTTTCCTGACCCCGACCGCGGACTGGATCAGTTACTGAGTCGCCTGCCTTGCGACAAGGAAGTAGTCAAGCCGGCGAAACTGGCCGTCGAACCGCTGCAAATTAATCTGGGGACGCTTTCTCTGGGCGAAGACAGTCAGTTCGAGCTGCATATTTCCAATCAGGGAATGCGGCTGCTTTACGGGGATGTATTCGTCGAAAACACCCCCTGGTTACTTTTGGGCGAGGCTCCGGGAGTTCAGGAAAAAGCGTTCAAGTGTGAGCGCGAGATTGTGATTCCGGTCCGCGTGGTGGGCAACAAACTCCGCGCCAGCCTCAAGCCGCTTACGGGGAAAATCGTGGTCAGTTCGAATGTGGGCAAGGCGGAGGTTACCGTGCAAGTTCAGGTGCCGGTCAAACCGTTTCCGGAAGGGATCCTGAAAGGAGCCCAGACGCCGAGGCAACTGGCTGAACTGACGATGAAGCAGCCCAAGGAGGCGGCTATTTACTTCGAGTCGGGTAAGGTCAAGGAATGGTATGAGGCCAACGGCTGGTCCTATGGTGTGCAAGGGCCGGCCGCGAACGGCTTGGCGGCGGTACAGCAGTTTCTCGAAGCCTGTGGCTGGACGACTCCTCCGAGGGTGGTTTGCGAAACGGAGAAAGTAGAGCTGGAGGGGCCGGTCAACGGCAAGTTGGAGTTCACCGTGCGCGTCCGCGGGTTAGATGCCAAGCCTGTGTTCGCCTGGGGCGTCAGTAATCAGCCTTGGCTGGTGCCGGGCAAAGCCAATTGTTCGGGCAGAACCGCCACCATACCGGTCTCGGTGCCCCAGATTCCGCCACCCCAGAATGGCGACACACTGACTGCGGAGCTTCTGGTCACGAGCAATGGCCGGACGAAGTTTACGGTACCGGTCACGGTGCGAGTGCGAGGAAGCGTGGCACCGCCGGTAACGCCGCGGGAGACGGCACCGACCCCGGTGGTGTTTACCGCTGGAGTCGCTCAGCAAAGTGGTGTGTCGCCGCCTGCCACCCCAGCGCCCAGCGAGCCGGTCCCGGCCCCGTCGTCGCCTTTCGATTTCGGTGCGGCCAGCCTGACGGAATTATCCGGTACTCGAGCCCGAGCTGGTAGCGACGGCGTACAGGTTCTCGATGAAGAACAACTCGCCAGCGTGCCAGTCCGCCGTCGCCGCAGCGATACCGATTGGCTTCACCTCATGCCCCTGACACTGCTGTTACTGGTTCTGGCCGGACTGGTCATCTTCGATGTGTTTCGCCGTCCGAGTACCTCGCGTGCCTCGGCAGACAAGCCTCCCCTACCCCCGGATTGGGAAGTGCAGGAACAGTTAGACGATACGCCCTATCTGCGGATTTCCTTCAACCCGAACCAGGGCTATCGCCAGCGCTTCGGCATCGCCATACCCGCTCAGAGCCGAAAGGATGACAAAGCTCTGACCTTCATGGATCGCGATGAGAAAACTGGTGTGCCGAGCAATCCTGGCCGCACCAGCAATCTCGTCGTTCGTTATGAAGGCAAGGATTTTATCTTCGGGCGTCGCGGCGACGGTCAACCCAGCGTCGCTCATGTGCGTGCTCATAGCGGTCGCAAGGCTCAGGCAGTGGAAGATGGTTATATGCCCATTCAGGTTATCGTCCCAGGCGAAAAACATCCGGCATATCAGAGTATCTTCATCTACTCGGAGGAAAAAGAACGCGATCCTCAAGGCGATCCTCTGGGAATTCGGGTCACTCAGGAAGTGAGTTTGCGCCGCTCCGATGTGTCGCGCAAGTACGAAGTGGTCCTGGTACGGTTTCTGGTGGAGAATACGGGTTCCAAGCCTCGCAAAGTGGGGCTGCGTTATATGCTGGATACGTTCATCGGCAGCAACGACGGAGTGCCTTTCCTCATCCCAGGCCAGGACAGATTGATCCAGGACAAGGCGGAATTTCGAGGCCAGGACATTCCACAATTCGTTCAGGCCCTGGAGAGGCCCGACTTGAATAATCCGGGCACGGTAGCGCACCTGCTGTTGCGTCTGCCGGAAGAACGATATGAACCTCCCGAGCGGGTCGTGATCGCTGCCTGGCCAGATTCCAAGCTGGGGGGTCGTTGTAAGGGCCCGAGTACCGAATGGGAACCCGAGTTTCATGCCATGAATGACAAGCGCCTCGGGCAAGGCGATTCGGCCGTCTTCATCTATTGGGCCGAGAAGGTAGTCGCTCCTGATGAAAAACGCGAAATGGGCTTCGCCTACGGGTTGGGGCATCTGGCGGCTTCGTCGGCCGTCGGCGGCAAGACCCAGCTGGCAGTTACGGTCAGTGGCGGGCTGCGTCGCCGCGGCCTCTTTACCGTTACCGCTTACGTGGCCAACCCGGAGCGGGGCCAACCCATCAGCCTGAACCTGCCTCCGGGATTCCGCATCGTGCAAGGCGAATCGCCGCGGCCAGTGCCGGCCGCAGTCGGACGTTACATCCCCGTCAGCTGGCGGGTTGAGGCTCCCGATCAACTGGGCGAATTTGAACTCAGCGTGCAGCTCGGCAATCTGAAGCAGGCCCAGAAGATTCGCCTCGCCGACAAGAGCTTCCTCGACTGAGCGATCTTGGTACCTCCGAAACGCATCGTTTTTGGAGGCGGCGATTTTTCGGAGACAGGCTTCCTTGTTGCTCGTGGAGCGGGTGGGTGCGCAATCGTGCTGGGGGGAGCCGGCGCTGCGACAGTCAGTCCGAAGGATTAGCTTCGCGCTGGACTTGCTCGATCAGCTGCCGCCAGGTCTCCAGGCGTTGCCGAATTTCGGCTTCATAACCGCGGTCGGTCGGTTCGTAATAAATGCGGGGTTCCGGCAAGTACCGCTGGGGCACAAAGCCTGCGGGGAAATCGTGGCTATAGAGATACCCTTCGCCCCGGCCGAGTTGCTTGGCTCCAGGGTAACTGGCATCCTGGAGAGGTTTTGGCACGGGAAGTGTTCGCCCCTGTTGAACGTCCCGACGAGCGGCCTGCAAGGCTCGGGTTACGGCGTTGGATTTCGGGGCGGTAGCCACGTACAACGCTGCTTGAGCTAGAGCGAACATGCACTCCGGCAGACCAAGAAACTCGACCGCCTGCTGAGCAGCCATAGCCACGGCCAAGGCCCGCGGATCGGCATTGCCGACATCTTCCGAGGCACAGATCACGATACGCCGCGCGATAAACCGCACGTCCTCTCCGGATTCCAACATGCGGGCTAACCAGTAAATCGTCGCATCCGGATCGCTGCCGCGCATGCTCTTGATCAAGGCGCTGGCCAGGTCGTAATGGGTATCGCCACTCTTATCAAACTCGAAGGCTTTTCGCTGGACGGATTCCCGCGCTACTTCCACAGTCAACCTGACCGGTCTGGTGGGACTGGATAACACGGCTACTTCCAAAGCGTTCAGGGCGCGACGGGCATCGCCGTCACTGACCTCGGCCAAGTAGCGCAACGCCTGTGGGTCCGCGTCCACGGGAATCTTGCCCAATCCCCGTTCCGCGTCGTGCAGTGCTCGGGACAGAATCATTTCGATCTGCGGCACGCTGAGCGGCTCGAAAGTAAAAATCTGGCTGCGACTAATCAGCGGTGCGTTGAGAGCAAAGAAGGGGTTCTGAGTTGTGGCACCGATCAACGAGATGGTACCGGCCTCGATATCGGCTAACAGAACATCCTGCTGGGTGCGATTGAAATGGTGCAGTTCATCAATGAACAGGATGGTTCGGGTGCCTGTGGCCTCGGCATGATGGCGCGCCTCCAGCAGTTCCTGACGCACCTCCTTCAGGCCGACCGCTGCCGCATGCAGTTCGCGGAATCGGCTTCGAGTAACACGGGCGAGTAGGTAGGCCAGGGTGGTCTTGCCGGTTCCCGGCGGCCCGTAGAAAATCATCGAACCGAGACGGTCTGCTTCCAACATGCGCCGCAAGAGTTTGCCCGGCCCGAGGAAATGTTCCTGCCCGACAAACTCCGCCAAATGGCGAGGTCGCATGCGCACGGCCAAGGGTTCCAGTTTCCGCAGCCGCTCGCGCGCCGACTCACTGTACAAGCCCGCATCAGGCATGGGTTGCTCCCCTCAAACAGGGCCGGTTATTCTGTATGCCGCTCATCCCGGCACCCCCTCTCTGGACTCATGGAATTGTAATCGCAACAATATGTCTTCATGCGGGTAAACCACCATCAAGCGAGGAGGCTTTCATGGCCAGCAGCACCCGACGAACATTCTTAGAGAGCTGCGGGGCGCTCGCCCTGGGCACAGCACTGAGCAGTCGCGGCTGGGCGGCTCCGAGTCAACGCATAGTAGTCGGTATCATCGGCACCGGCGGCATGGGTCTGGCCCATTTACGTTCCCTGGCGCGCCGCAACGATGTTTCCCTGGCCTACGTGTGCGACGTGGACGCGAATCGCCTGGCCCAGGCAGCTCGCGAGGCGGCCAAATTGACCGGCTCGGCGCCGAAAGCGGTCAAAGACCTCCGCCACATCCTCGACGACCGCCAGGTAGATGCCGTCTTTCTCGCCACCCCCGACCATTGGCATGCTCCCGCCGCTTTGTTAGCTTTGCAGGCCGGGAAACACGTCTATGTCGAAAAACCCATGACTCATAACATCCGCGAAGGCCGACTGCTCATCGAGGCGGTGCGGCAGTCGGGAAAATGCCTTCAAGTTGGTACACAAAGCCGCAGCACTGCCATGGTTCGGGAGGCGATCGAGCGCGTTCGCCAGGGGGAAATCGGCGAGGTGCTGGTGGCCAAAGCCTGGAATAGTCAGCTGCGGCGCTCCATTGGAAAGAGCCAGCCGACTTCGCCTCCGCCCCACCTGGATTTTGATTTGTGGGTCGGCCCGGCACCGATGGTGCCCTATCGGCCTAATTTGCTCCACGGAGTCTGGCGCTGGTGGTGGGATTTCGGTTGCGGCGACATCGGCAATGACGGGGTCCACGATATTGACCTGGCGCTCTGGGGACTCGGCGTCGAAACCCATCCTCATACGGTCACCTGCCTGGGAGGCAAGTATTTCTTTGACGACGACCAGCAGTGGCCCGACACGCAATATGCCGTTTTTGAATATCGCTCCGCGGGACGATCGGGACGCACCAAGCAATTGATTTACGAGCAGCGGATCTGGTCCCCTTATGTTCAGGAGGGCTACGAAAACGGAGCCGCGTTCTATGGCACCCAGGGCATGTTGCTCATTGGTCATACGGTGGGCTGGAAACTCTTCGGGCCGCGCAATCGGCTGATTGCCGAACGCAGCGGTTCGGTAGATTTACCGGCTCACCACACGAATTTTCTGGAGTGCATTCGCGGTAATCAGAAAAGCCTCCATGCCGACGTGCACAGCGGACACCTCGCCGCTACGATTTGCCATCTGGCCAACATAGCGCTGCGTCTCGGTCGCCTGCTTCATTTCCAGCCGGACAAAGAGCAGTTTGTCAACGACACGGAGGCCGATTCTCTGGTGCGCCGTCGCTATCGCGAAGGGCATTGGGCCGTTCCTCGGGGCGTGTAACGGCCGTGCGGCTGACTTCGTTACAGCCAACCGGCGGCCTGCTCCAAAACTATCGTGGCCAGCGCTTCCATCCAGAGCGGGTGATCGTTGAGGCAAGGACAGCGATACAATTCCCCGCCACCGGCCTCGCGGAAGAGGTCGCGGGCCTCGCGGCCAATTTCGTCTATCGTCTCCAGGCAATCGGCAACAAAACCGGGGGTCGCCACCAGCACCGAGCGCACCCCCTGACGGGCCAGGCTCACCAGCACCTCCTCCGTATAGGGCTTCAGCCATACCTCCCGGCCAAAGCGCGACTGATACGTCAGAAGATATTGTTCCGACGCCAGACCCAAACGCTCCGCCAGCAGACGCACCGTAGTTTCCACATGCCGCGGATAAGGATCGCCAGCGTCGGCATACCGTTGAGGAATCCCGTGAAAGCTGAATATCCATCGTTCAGGGGCGGCGCCCAACTGGGCCAAGGTTTCGCGGAGGATTTGAGTAACCGCATCAATATAACGGGGATGGGCATAAAAAGGCGGCACCACCCGCACCGCGGGCACCACTCGCTCGTGCATCAGCGCCTGATACAAGGCGTCTAAAGCGGATGCCGTGGTTGTTGCTGAGTATTGCGGATATAGGGGAACTACCAGAAGCCTATCCACCCCAGCGCTGACCAGTTCTCGCACCACTGGCGCAGTTGCGGGCGAACCGTAACGCATGGCATAGGTGACTCGAAAGCGTTCGCCCAGCTTCTCCTGCAGATTCTCCGCTTGCTGTTGCGTGTAATACTTCAGGGGGAAACCTTTGTCCTGATCCCAAATGCGTTGATACTTCGCCGCAGATTGTGCCGGTCGGCGCACTAACACGAGGCCGTATAGAACAGGATACCATTGCCAGCGAGGCAGTTCGATAACCCGGCGGTCGGAAAGAAACTGTCGCAGATAACGCCGCACCGCGGCCACACTGGGATCGTCCGGCGAGCCGAGTTGCAGTAACAGGACACCGATCGGTACCGATGGCTGCATGATGGCTCGGATGTCTGCTGAGCTCGGGCTGGTCACGTCGGTTCCTGCATCGTCGCACAATGAACAGCCCCGAGTCCGAGAATGAAGTCCCCACAATAAATACCTACAACTTGACGCTCCGGATAGAGTTCTGCCAGGAGGTTCAAGGCGATGCGGTCGGCTGGATCATTGTAAAGGGGTACCAGCACAACTCGATTCGCCAGGTAAAAGTTCGCGTAACTGGCGGGCAAGACCTGGCCGCGGAAGATTCGCGGCTGCGGTGCGGGCAGTTCCACCAACTCCAGCGGTCGCCCGGCCTGCGAGGCACTTTTCAGGCGGCGCAGATTCTCCTGGTAGACTTCAAAGTCCGGATGATGACGACCGGCTGGCCGAACCAACGCCACGGTATCCGCCCGAACGAAGCGAGCCACGTCATCCACGTGGCCATGAGTATCGTCTCCCGAAATTCCTCCGGCCAACCACACGATGCTGGTCGCGCCCAACCACTGAGAGAAAAGATGTTCATAATCGCGGCGACTAAAGCCGGGATTGCGCTGCTGTTCCTCGCTCAAGAGACACTGTTCCGTGGTCAGGAGGACCCCCTGGCCGTTACTGTCCACCGCCCCGCCTTCCAGAACCACCGCCCGACCCTGATAAGTGACTTCTCTCATCGGCACACCGCTCAGTCGGGCGATAGCGCAACCAGCGGCGTCATCCTGCTGCCAATCCGGATACTTGGCCCAGCCGTTGAAGCGCCACTTGAGAGCGACCTTTTTCCCCGAAGCCTCCTGGACGAACAGGGGAGCATAATCCCGCGTCCAGCAGCGATTGGTCGGCACCTGGTGCAACACCACCTGATGCTCAGCTACGCCCGATTGTTCGAGGATGTGTCTGGCCTGGTGAGCATGTGCCTCCGAGGGCACCAACAAGTGTACCGTTTCTGATTGGCTCAGCCAGCGGATGATCTCAGCGTAGACCCACGGTACCGGCGCAAACTTCCCTGGCCAGTCCTCCTCATGGTGAGGCCAGGCGAGCCAGGTGGCCGCATGCGCTTCCCACTCGGCCGGCCAGCGATACTGCTGCGAGCCGCTACTCATGCTCGGGTCACGCAAGTTAATCCAGGAATCTGCGGACGAGGTCCTGGTAAGCATCAATGCGGCGATCTCGGAGAAATGGCCAGTGGCGCCTCATGGTTTCGATCAATGTTCTATCCATCGGT
This sequence comes from Gemmatales bacterium, assembly GCA_025056555.1. GTDB lineage: Bacteria > Planctomycetota > Planctomycetia > Gemmatales > HRBIN36 > HRBIN36. Next base: position 13,142 of record JANWVZ010000051.1, read on the forward strand.
GCCAGGACAATTTCTTCGCGGTCCGAGCTGCCTTGGGCCAGGATACGTCCATAAGGGTCGCAGACGAAAGAGTTCCCCCAGAAGTCCAGTCCACCCTCCGCGGGGCCCTCGTGGCCGACCCGGTTCACCGCCGCGACAAACAGGCCATTCGTGATCGCGTGGGCCCGCTGCACCGTTTCCCAGGCCTGCTGTTGTACCAAACCCCATTGCGCCTTTTCCTGAGGATGCCAGCCGATGGCGGTCGGATAGATCAGAATCTCCGCGCCCTGCAAAGCGCTCAGCCGCGCAGCTTCGGGAAACCACTGGTCCCAGCAAATCAGTACGCTGATCTTTCCAAACTGTGTTGCCCACGTCCGAAAGCCGGTGTCGCCGGGGGTGAAATAATATTTTTCGTAATAAAGCGGATCGTGGGGGATGTGCATCTTCCGATAGACGCCCAATAACGTACCGTCGGCATCTAGAATCGCTGCGCTATTGTGATACAGCCCGGCCGCTCGCACTTCAAAGAGAGGCACCACCAGAACAACGCCCAGTTTTTTGGCCAGCGCCTGCATCCGCACCGTGGTCGGGCCGGGAATCGGTTCCGCCAGATCGAAAAAACGCGGGTCTTCCCATTGGCAGAAATACCGTGTCTTGAATAACTCGGGCAGCACCACGAGTCTGGCCCCTTGCTCGCGTGCTTGCACAATCATGCGTTCGGCCCGCGCCACGTTGGCCTCGGGATCATCCTCACACCGCATCTGCAAAAGAGCAAGGAGTTCTTTTTCCGTGCGTACTGGCATCGCAGCCGACTCCCGAATCAAACTGCCTGGCAGGTTCAGGCAGGTCATCGTATAACACTTCGAGAGCCCGTCAAGCGACAGGAGAGAGTCTCATGAGGCAAGGTATGCTCCTAGTGGTGGGATTGGCCAGCGTCGGTCTGCTCTGGTCCGCGGATTGGCCTCATTGGCTCGGTCCCGCTCGCAATGGTTCTTCTCCGGAGACCGGTTTGCTAACGACTTGGCCGGCAGGTGGCCCGCCCTTGCTCTGGAAAGTGGAGGGCGGCGAAGGTTATTCTTCCGTGGCAGTAGCCCGCGGCCGAGCTTATACGCTGGTGCAGCGTAACGACCGCGAACTTGTTCTGTGTTTAGATGCCGACCGCGGACGAACCCTTTGGACCTATGAAATCGGCCCCGGCTTTCATAACGAGTACGGCAGCGGCCCACGCAGCACTCCCGCGATTGACGGCAACCGGGTTTACGTAACCTCCGTCAACGGCCCGGTCTTGTGTTTAGCAGCCGACACCGGACAACTGGTCTGGAAACGCGACCTGTTACAGGACTTTGGCGGCAAGCGGATCACCTGGGGCATGTCGGCCTCGCCGGTGGTGGAGGAGGATCTCGTTCTGGTTATTCCGGGTGCGCCGGGGGCCAGCGTCGCGGCTCTGAACAAACGCGACGGTTCCACGGTTTGGAAAACCGGCGACGATCAGGCCGCTTATGCTTCTCCGAGCCTGCTTTTCAGCGACGGAAGAAAAATTGCCTTGTTTTTTACCGCCAGCGGTCTGCAGGCCGTGGACTTCCGCACAGGTAAGCCATTATGGCAAATCCCGTGGAAGACCGACTACGGGTGCAATATCTGCACCCCGTTGGTGGTGGGAGACCTGGTATTCATCGGCTCTGGAGAACAAATGGGTTGTGCGGTTTTCCAGGTCACTGCCCATCAACCACGGCTGGTCTGGGAAAGCAGGGGGCCACGCAGCGTACTCAAGACTTACTGGGCGAATGCCGTTCATAAGGACGGCTATTTATACGGTATCTCCGGGGAGTTCAGTGGCGTACTCAACCTGAACTGTGTGGAACTGAAAACCGGCAAGCTGCTGTGGTCGGAACCTCGTTTTGGCAAGGCTGCGCTTACCCTGGCCGAGGGACATTTGTTCATCGTCACGAAAACCGGCGACCTGGTATTGGCAGAGGCAAATCCCGCAGGTTATCGGGAGAAAGCGCGCGTCAGGGGCCTGCTGGGAGATAACCGTACCGTACCCACGATCGCCGATGGTAAGATGTTTCTCCGAGACCGTAAGCATATCTACTGCCTGGATGTGCGGAGCCGATAAGCACGGACACCGTTATTGGCACCGTGCCCGACACGATATGCCTGGCCGCTCGGCGGATTTCATGCCTTTAGTGCGCGGAATGTATGGGCCACGGGCTGAAAGTTCGATGAGCCCGGTTGGGGCTCCAGAAATTCGCATTTTCAGTCACACCTCCCGCCAGTCTGAGAAGCGAAGGCTGGAACTACTTCGGTCGGCCCGTGGCGGGTGGGCCCACCACTATGCCTATGAGCCGAGTGTACATCAAAGAACTTGTTGCACAATCACTTTTCCCGCCCAGGATTGCCTGGAAAGAAAGTTTTTGATGCTGTGGCCCAGCGCATCAGGGAGTCGCCGAGGTTCATTGTCCAAGCTGCTTCTGTGGCGACCACCACCTTCAGTTGTTGACATCGGGGGCAAGCGGACGGTGCTAACGTTTGGCCGTGCGAGTTCGCTCTTGGGAATCCGCGAGGCGGAAATCGAGTTCGTGGCGATATAGGTCCACGTGAACGACCTGAACGCGAACGCGGTCACCGAGACGAAAACGCCGTTGTGTACGGCGACCAATAAGGCTGTGCGTTGCTTCGTCGTGATAATAATAATCGTCCGTGAGGCTGCTGATATGCACCAGACCATCTACGGGTAACAGCGGGGATTGTGCAAAAAACCCGAAGGGTTCCACGCCAGTAATGATCGCCTCCAATTCTAAACCCAGCCGCTGGCTCAGGAAATCGAGGAGTTTCATGCGAATCAGCTCGCGTTCTGCTTCATCGGCGCGGCGTTCGGTATAGCTGCAATGGGCGCCCAGGGCGAGTAACTCCTGTTCATCGGCACTGACTTTCCCCGTATGCAACCAGCGACCGAGCAGGCGGTGAATGGTCAGATCGGGGTAGCGGCGAATCGGGGAGGTGAAGTGGCAGTAGTGCTCACTGGCCAGGGCGTAATGCCCTTCTTGCACAGGGCTGTATTCGGCCTGTTTCAGGCTGCGAAGCAGGGCGTAGTGGACGGCGTGGACTTCGGGGCGCTGACGGGCTTGCTCCAGAACCCGTTGCAACTGGAAGCGGTCGGTGGCATAACGCGGATTTACGTCGTAACCCAGTTCCCGAGCGAACTCGGCAAACTCGCGGAGCTTGTGAGGCGCTGGTGGCGGATGGATGCGCCGCAAAAATGGCACGCCCAGAGTGTGCAAGTGTTCCGCTACCGCTTCGTTGGCCGCCAGCATAAACTCTTCGATGATCTGATGACTGACATCGTGGGGCACATAATGGGCGCCGCACACCCGCCCGTCGGCATCATACTCCAGCTCGACCTCCGGAATGTACAGTTCCAGGGCGCCGCGTTTTTTGCGCCGTTCCCGCAGAATCAGAGCGAAATCTCTCATCCGCAGCAACAGCGTGCGGATTTCTTCAGGTAAATCGGTCGAAGCTGCATGGGCATCACCGTCCAGGAATTGCTGCACCTGCGTGTAGGTGAGCCGGCGCGCTACACGGATCGCTGCTTCTGCAAAACGCGTGTGGACGCGCTGACCATGCTGGGTAAACTCCATGAGCACGCTCTTGACATACCGCACTCGACCCTGCTGCAGGCTGGCCAGGTGGTTGGAGATGACTTCCGGTAACATGGGCAGAACGCGCTGCGGCAGGTACACACTATTGCCCCGATCGCGCGCTTCCCGATCCAGGGCACTGCCGGGCGGTACGAAGTACGCCACGTCGGCAATGTGCACGCCCAGATGCCAATGGCGGCGATGGCTGTCATAGGTCAGCGATATCGCATCATCGAAATCCCGAGCATCTTCGGGGTCAATGGTAACAGTGAGCCAGCTGGTGAAGTCCTCCCGACCCCGCAGATCGCTTTCGCGGAAGCGAGCCGCTTGTTCCCGTGCTTCCGTCAAGGCCGCCGCAGAAAACGCCACCGGCAGGTTGAAGGCGCGCAGCACTGAGAGAGTATCCACCCCAGGCGCACCGCGTGGCCCAAGCACTTCGCTAATCACGCCCTCCCCCGCCAGACCAGGTGCGGGAAAGCGGATAATCTCGACCACGACCTTATCCTGAGGGCGAACGTTCTTGGCGCCCGCATCGCCTACCCAGATGGGGTCGCTGAACTGCGTGCCGTCCACAATCACCCATCCCTCGCCGCCACGTTCCACATAGGTGCCCACGAAGTGATGCGTTGCTCGTTCAATGACCCGCACAATCCGCCCCGCGGGCCCACGGTCTGTCCCCTTGGGCCGACGCGTCAAACGTACGAGCACTTCATCGCCTGTGGCGGCGTCCCCCACATCGCCCGGCGCTACGAAAATCTCGCGGGGGCTGTATTTTTCCACACCGTGCGGCCGCACGAAACCGAATCCCGCCGCGGTCTTGTGAAATATTCCTACCACCGTGGCGCCTTCTTGAGGTTCTGCACTCGCCAGGCGCACCACGTGATTCCGTCCCCAGCTCAGTTGACCCTGCCGCATCAGGGTCTTGACGGTGCGGCGAAACTCCGCGTAGTCCTCGGCAGCGATTCCCAACCGACGCGCTAACACTTTCACCTTGACCGGCTGGTAATTCGGACGCTGGACGTACTGCAATATCATTTCGGCCAAGTTTTTCATAGGCACTCCATTATACGTCTTCCGTCTTCGCCACTTACCATCCCCAAAGTCTGCCAAACCATTTCCTGCCCTTTAGGGCGTCTCAGTGGGAATCGCCAACTCTGGTCATCAGCCGGGTATTCTCTGGTATAGGTCTCGATAACGCCCGGCCATCGCCCTACACTTCCAGGGCAGGCCAAAGTCGGTCATGCCATGCTCGGTCCAGCCTGGCGGACGGGCAACGAAGTGACCCTGGCACGGTGCCTGGCGGAGGCCCCTTGCCGTGTCTCAGTGGACAAAAGAAGTTACGCCGAGTCCAACGATTTGCTCCGAGAAAAGGTTAACTTTTCCCACCCTTCGGTCGTATAGTATATAGGAACGACGCAACAGCAAACTCGGGGGCGAATTGGATTCGACCGGGTGAGCGGAAGCGTCAGTGGCGTGTCGTGGTTGGTCGGTGGGCCACGTAAAAAGCCGACCGTACCCAAAGTGCCGAAGCGCACTACGCCTTAGCTGCCTAATTACACCGCAGCTCCGAACCGCGAACCCAGCCTGAGGGGGAGCGGCATTCGGCAGGGCAAATCAGGCCCCCGGCAGTGGCTACCAGCGGAGCTGTCGGCGGTACTCACGGCTGGTTAGCGACGGGTCGGCCTCGCCTGTCAGGTCGCCCGGAGCGAAACGGCGCAGCGGATTGACGCCCACGTTCAATCGCAGCTGGCCAGAAGACAGGCTACACACGTAGATGCTGGCGTGGAGCCACCTCGGGACGCGGGTTCGATTCCCGCCGCCTCCATTGTCTTGGCTCGTAGTTCAGCCCCCTCCTGCTTCTACTGTGCGTCGGTTCGCCAGTGACTACGAACAGACCAATCGGTTACGGCGATGTTCAGACGACTTCACCATGTTCAGATGACTTCACGATGTTCAGACGACTTAACCTTCAGGTGCCGAGCTTCCGTTGCTCGCGTCATTGCTGAATAACCAGCTATTGTTTCTTCCGAAAGGCTGAACGGATAGCACGGCCTCGACTATAAACGTAAGTCTATGGAGTAGCCAGCTATTATTTCTTCCGAAAGGCTGGACGTCCTGTCTCATCGTTCTGTCCTGGGTAGCCGGAAAAATGTCAGGTCAGCGTAGGATGGACAGATGGCATGGGAGTCGCTTCGGATGGCCTGGGCGGATGGCCTAGGCAGGGAAAAGAAGCGAGGGATTGGCGATTCACGCCGTCAGAAAATTTTGCCTTGACAATTTCCGTTGTTGTCCGTATTGATGAACGGCTAAGCAAGGGCTCCTTGCATCACCGCGGTAAGACTTGAGCCCTGTCCCGAATTTGGGTCGGAACAGGGTTTTTTGTTTTCCTGGGAAGGAATGGGGCGACAACTATGCTGAGCATCCGCGATGGCCAAACGGCGACTTCACTGCCATATCGCAAGGGCATGGTGCCTGGGCCTCATAAGCCCGAGGGTGCCGGCGTGCGCCTGCGGCAGGAGCTGGGAGCTTTTGCGCCGCGGTTCCTGGTCGCGCTGTTTCGCCGCGATCCCAGCCGCGACACCTACACCGAAAAACGCGTCTTCGAAGGTTATCAGATCTTCTGGCCGGACGGCGAACCGGCGGGTGTCAGCCTGGAACGTTTCTGTCAGCTGGGCTGCCGTTTACTCGGCCTGGGCAAACGCATGCAGGGCCGGGAGGAGCAACTGGTAGAAATGGGAGTGTATCCATTACCAGAAGGGCTGGATTCCCCCCTGACCCCAACCCCGCCCGGGGTACGCTCACGCCGATTTTACCTGATGCGCGAAAACCATTTGGTGCGGGTTTACTTCTTCAACGGCAGTCCGACAGAAGTTTGTTTCGACACAGTTCACGACAATCCGTGTGTCCTGGAATGGATTGGTGCTCTGGATTTACCCGAAGGCGAACAGCGGTGGTTCGACTTTACTGCCTGCACGTTGGACTCACGGGTCTCGGTGCCCCGCGGTTGGTTTACTCGAGGGCACGGAGCGAGGTAGCGAATATCAACTCCGCGCGAAGCTCACCGCGAAAACCGAGATTGTGGCCCACAATTTCCACCGCGCGGTTCAGTAGGCGGTCAGCGCTGGATACGTCCCGCACTCGGATATAACTGCGCAACTGCCCCCGATGATCTTCGAGAAAATACAGTGGCTGGCCGTGTTCCGAATAACTCGAACGCCGTAACACACCAACCATCCGATAATTTGCCCACGAAGGGCTGGACACTCCTGCGGCCTCCGGCGCGGAAGCAGCGGGTGGCGATGACGGCGGCCACCCCGATTGACGCCCCTGACCTGCGGAAGGAGCGTAACCAGCGGGACGAGCTTCGGTGGCAGTTCGTGGACGATTGGCCCAATCGCGCTCCCGCAGCCGAATGAACTCCAGGCGATTCAGCGCCTCCCAGCGTAATTGTTCCTCGCTGCTTTGGGCCAATTCCTGATAAAGTCGTTTGGCTTCCGTGAAATCGCCGCTCACACAACCCCGCTCATACGCCATTTGAGCCTGTTGCTGCAACGCAGTTACTGCTTCGGACCCGCCGACCGTCAGGCCCACGGACGACGGCGCTGGACTGGACGCCGTCGCCGGGTGCACCGCCACCGCGGATTTCGGCACATAGCGCCTCTCCCCGATTGGTTCGATGCGATAAACGTCTAACGTCTGCTCGCCCACCTGAATGCGGTCTTGGCCCAGGATACGTACCAACGTCCCCGGTGCCAGGCGGGTACCTTCTATCGTAGCTTCCCGGCAAAGCAGGCTGCCTATCAAAGTGGTCACAGGTTCCTGCACCAGCCCCGCCTGGGTCTGACCGGGAACCATCCGCACCCCTCGCATGGGCACGTAACTGAAACTGCCCGCCGGAGGCTGAATCGCATAAAACTCGCCCACCTCGGCCACAATCATCACGGTCTGCCCTGGGTCAAGACGCGCCGTGGCATAATACGGGGGAATCGTGCCCGGTCCGCTTTGCACCAGAACACTTCGCTGAACAACCCCAACGTGATGGCCCCATCCTTCCGTGGGACTGACCGCGATCAGCACCGCTGCCACCACGCAGCCTGGTAACGCTCTGAGCCAGCGGTTCCTGATGGATACGTCCCACCCCCGATGGGCCCCTCCAGCAAGCCCTCGAGAACACGAACGCGTCGTCCCTGATACCATGATGCTCCGGTTTTCTCTCAAGGAGGTGCGAGCGACCATACCAAGAATTCGGTAGTTCGCGGGGATAAATTAACGGCAACCAGCCTCAGAGCCTCATATAATCGGCCCAGGAAGCCCTGCAACCCCGCTTTTTCGGCCCGGCTGGGCGTCAGCGCCTCAGTCACACGCTCCCCGGAGACGACGCCAACTTCGGTCGGGCTATGCTCCACGGAGGTCCGGTTCATGCTTGGGTATAGCTACGAACAAATTGCCCGCATGATTGACCACTCGCTTCTGCAACCGAAATTGACCGACGCGGAATTGGAAGCCGGCTGCCGATTAGCTCGGGACTACGGCGTCGCCTCGGTGTGTATCAAGCCCTATGCGGTTCCCCTGGCCGTGCGGATTCTGGACGGTTCGACCGTCGCCGTGGGCACCACGGTGGGTTTTCCTCATGGCGGCCACACCACCGCGAGCAAAGTGTACGAAACTGAGGACGCAATCCGCCTGGGCGCTCGCGAACTCGATATGGTCGTGAATATCGGCAAAGTCCTGAGCCGCGATTGGGACTACGTCCGCCGCGACATCGCCGCTGTCGTGGAAGCCGCTCACGCCCGTGGCGCCATCGTCAAGGTCATCTTCGAAAACTCCTATCTGCACGACGAACACAAGATCCGCCTGTGCGAAATCTGCGGCGAAGTCGGCGCAGACTTCGTGAAGACAGCCACGGGCCACGGCGACGGTGGCGCTACAGACGAAGACCTTCGACTGATGCGCCAACACAGCCCGCCCCATGTGCAAGTCAAAGCCGCAGGTGGCATCCGCACGCTCGACCGCGTGTTAGCCGTCCGCGCCCTCGGCGTCACCCGCATCGGCGCCACCGCCACCAAAGCCATCCTCGACGAATGCCGCGCCCGCTTAGCCGCGAGTTAGTCATCAGTAATCCGACAACCACCTCGACGTTGACGTTGGTGCTGACCCCCTGGTTGATATTTTGAA
>JANWVZ010000052.1 GCA_025056555.1 Gemmatales bacterium
AAAACCCGCCGAACACCACGCTATGCGTAACGCCGATCCGTGCGCAAGCCAGCATGGCCACTACCGCCTCGGGAATCAACGGCATGTAAATAGTAACGCGGTCGCCTTTGGTCAGGCCGAGCTGTTTCAACACGTTGGCAAATCGGCACACCTCCCGATGCAAGTCGAGATAACGCAGCGTCCGCGTGTCGCCGGGCTCACCTTCCCACAGGATCGCCACCTTATTGCGCCGCCACGTCGCCAGGTGCCGATCCACGCAATTATAACAAGCATTGAGCTGGCCTCCGAGAAACCATTTGGCAAACGGCTCATTCCACTCCAACACCCTATCCCAACGTCGAAACCAATCGAGAATGGCCGCCTGCTCGGCCCAGAAACCTTCGGGGTCGTCATAGGCCCGTTGCCAGAGGGCACGATATTCATCCATGCTCTTGATATGCGCCCGTTGAGAAAACTCGGCCGATGGGACAAACACCCGCTTTTCGCGGAGCACACTTTCAATCATCACCGATTCCGCCGTCGCCGCGGCCATGAGCCACCCTCCCTTTGCCTTTCCGCCAGGTTGCACAACTCTTCTTTTATTAGCCGGATTCGGGGTTTATTGTAAAAACCACATACCAGGTGCACAATCGCGAATACAAGCCTGGACAACCGCGGCGGGCTGTGCAGATAAACCAGGCATCAGCCTTACATCCAAAGGTCACTCTACTGGGGGCGGGGAAGCGGGCAGAGGAAGTCTGAGTGGTATCCGCTGATGCTGCCGCAACACCGTGACAGTAACCGTGTCGCCCCATTGACGGTTCAGGTGCAGATGCGCGTGAAGTTGGCGGATCGTCATATCTTCCCGCAGCCCATCCAGTTCGATGACGACATCGCCGTTACGAATCCCTGCCTGTTGCGCATGCGGGCCATACACTGCCTGGACGCTAATCGCCAAGGCGTTCTCGGCCAGACCCAGTTGACGTTTCTGTTGCGGCGAAAGTGTACTGCCCCAGAATCCCGCGCCGGGGCCGACCAGGTGCAATGTTTCCCGCCAGCTGGGATCGCGGCTGCGTTTCCAGCCTGCTGGCAGAGTAAGCACAATTTCGATGGTCTTTTTTTCCCGTTGGATAGTCAACTTTACTTGGCCTGGGTCGGGCACTAGGGACAATTGGTGTGTGATGTCGCCGAAGGTGAGGACGGCCTGACCGTTGACTACCAGCACTGCATCGCCTGCCCGCAGCCCTGCACGCTCCGCGGGAGAACGCGCCAGCACACGCCGAATCAGTCGTTGGTCCACGGCATCCAGTTCCACGCCGAGAGTCGAAGGCGGCGGATAAATGAACACCATTTCTTTCCGCAGCCGTTTTTCCCGGCGCGCCTGGATCAGTTCTGCGCCCTTGACATCATGGCAATGGATGCAGCCCTGGGGCCGACGCGGTATGATTTCCCGCATGACTGGCAAGTCTTCGGGCACACGTTTCGCTGGGGCCGCTTTATCATCGGGTTGGCGAACACCGCCTTGCCGATGCAATTCCAGGACTTCCTTCATGGTGCGCAGCAGCGATTCTTTGTTCAGGTGCGATTCGGCATCGTGATCTTCGCGGCCGCCGTAGCGGGCGTAAATGTACTCGTCGGCATTCATGAAAAACGCCATCCAGGTCAGGTCGTAATCAAAACGGAACACATTGATGTTCACGCCGTTCATGGCCTGAATCCGCACGCAGACAAACTGTTCCGCCAGCCGAGCCACCTCATCATCCTGACGGACGACCTGTCCGTCGAAAGGAGAGCAAGCTGGTCACCTTTCGCACCGCAGGACAACAAACATCGGCTTACCGCTCTGACGCGCCAACCGCTTGCCCTCTTCATAGTCATAAACCCAGCGAATCTTGCCTTCGACAGGGGTGGGCTTTGGCCCCTGTCCGAAAGCGGTCATCGCCCAGCTCAATACGACACAGCTCACTATCCCGCAGCGCCTCAGCATGGTTGTCCCCCCTTGCGTGCATGGGCTTGAGTTCGTGGCACACCCAAGCTCGGCAGGTTCTCCTCCCATTGGGAAACCAACGCCCTCTGATGGATTTCGGCTAGACTGACGAGGCTGTCACGACACTTTCCATTACGTCTTGCACATCTTGGCAAGGTTTTCCCGAAGTTACTTCGACAGGAAAGTCACACGCCCATGACGTTGTAGCCACAGTCCACATAAAGAATCTGTCCCGTGATAGCCGAGGCCAAAGGACTGCAAAGGAATAACACCGCATGGGCAACTTCTTCAGGCCGAATAGCACGGGGTAACGGACTCCGTTGGGCCGCGTATTCGATCATCTGGTTGATATCCCCGATGGCTCGAGCGGCGCGGGAGGCGTAAGGCCCCGCGGAAATGAGATTGACGCGGATGTTGTACTTGCCCAGATTCTGTGCTAATTGCCGTGCGTCAATTTGTAAGGCAGCCTTAGCGGCCGACATTCCGCCCCCGTAATGCGGCACGACCCGTTCGCCTCCCAGATAGGTCAACGCCACGGCTGACGCCCCGTCGGGGCGATCTTTCATCAGCGGCCAGGCTCGCTGCAACAGGCCCGTCAGCGAGTAGGCACTCACCGACAGGGCCGTCAAATACGCCTGCCGACTCGTCTCCAATTGAATCTTCCTGATCTCAGGACTGAACGCAACGGAGTGGATGAGAATATCCAAGGCCCCGTATTCGCGGCTGATCAGGTCTATCAGGCCTTGAATGGAATAATCGCCAAAGCGTTGGTAACGCCGATCGTTGCGCGTCTGCTCGTCCACATCCTGCATGGTGTCGAAGCGGACGTCGCAGGCTACCAGCTTTTCCACGTGTAACATCCCCGCGCCATACGGTAATATGCGCGACTCAGCGTCCTGTTCGCGCGTCAGAATACTCTCTACAATCGTGTACACCCGCGGATGACAGGCAAAAATCAGCCGGCAACCAGCCGCTTGCAAAGTCTTCGCTATGAACCAGGCAAAGCCTTCGTTATCGCCTACGCCCGTAACCAATGCGATTTTACCGCTCAAATCAATGGGCACCATAGCCTTCCCTTTCGATTATCAGCTAGCTTTGCTCGCCCGCCTTGGGTCACTAGCCATTGTGCTAACACTTTCCTGAACAGTTGGCAAGGCGAATCACCACCGCGCCGAACCCGTTCCTATCCACGACGCTGCCACATCGGCTATCAGAATTGCGCCCCACTTACTTTCCAGCACACGGGAGCCCTGCGGCTGGTGCCAGATACAAATTCGCCACAGCATCATCAATTCTTCACGCGGGTGTGGTGCGGCGCTCGGCCAGCTTGCTACAATAACTACGAGAGTTCGCTGATGGAGGATTTGCCATGATCAGTGCATCCGAGTTGAAAAAGGGAACTGTGATTACCCTCGACGGCGCTCACTGGATTGTGGAAGATTATCACATCCAGAAAACCGCGCAACGCAAACCGGTGTTGCAAGTGCGGCTCCGCAACATGCGCACGGGCCACGTGGTGGAACGCAGCTTCAGCGAAACGGATCGCGTCGAAGTGCCCGAAGTCGCCACCCGTCCGTTTCAGTATCTGTACGAGGACCACAACGGCTACGTCTTTATGGATGTCGAGACATTCGATCAGATCACAGTCCCTGCTGAGATTATTGGCAAGGGAAAGTGGCTGCTGAGGGAAGGAGCGGAATTTGCCATCCGACTGGTGGAGGGCCATCCTGTCCAGGTGGTCTTTCCGCCAAATTTCGTGGACGAAGTCGTTGAAACGGGCGAAGGCTCAGCTTCCGGCCACGCCAGTAACGTGCTGAAAGACGCTAAGCTGGCTTGCGGGCTTGAGATCAAGGTGCCGCAATTCATCCGCATCGGGGATATGGTGCGCGTAGATACAGAAACGCATAAGTATCTCGGCAAAGAGTCCGCTAAGAAAGGATGAGCCAGTACCAAGCCCAGCCAACTGGTGCAGCGGCTGGTAGCTCAGGATGATCTCCCTGAGAGTCATGAGGGTGTGGAGCAATGGCTTCAATTCCTCAAGACAGTGGCTTAGCACCCGAATTGCGTGAACGGCTAAGGCGCCCCGTCTCCGGTTGGCGATGGGCCTGGGAAACGCTAATCCGCATCAGCTTAGCCTCCTGCGCCAGTCTGTCGTTGTTCATCACCCTCGCGATTCTGGCGTTGCTGGTGTATCGCACGGGGCTGTTTTTCGAAGATTCGGAATACCGCGAACAACGTCAGATCGCCCTGCAACAGGCAGCCGCGGCATTCCTGGCGGTGCCGGACATGAGCTATCCGTGGAGTATGGTTGGCGTGATGGCCCCTTGGCAATTGCGCGATCTGCCTGCCCTCGAACGCCCACCGGTGACGCTTCACTACTTTCTGACAGGAACCGAATGGTCGGGAGGTTTCCGCGGGGAAAAGTATGGCGTCCTACCCCTGCTGACCGGGACTCTCATGGTGACGATTATTGCCGCCGTCTTGGCGTTACCCACAGGGGTATTGACCGCCATTTTCTTGAGCGAGTATGCGGGACCACGGGTGCGTGCCTTGCTCAAACCGGTGCTGGAAATCCTGGCCGGTATCCCCACGGTCGTATATGGATATTTTGCGTTGACTACCATTACTCCGCTGTTACAGCAATGGGTTCCGGGGGTGCAGCCCAATAATCAGCTTAGCGGTGGGATCGTGGTGGCAATTATGATCTTGCCCATGGTAACCAGCCTCAGTGAGGATAGTTTGCGTGCCGTCCCTCGGGCTCTACGGGATGCCTCATATGCTCTGGGGGCGAATCGCTTTGAAACCGCCACGCGCGTGGTGTTACCGGCAGCCTTATCAGGGGTGACGGCGTCGTTCCTGTTGGCAATAGCCCGTGCCATGGGAGAAACGATGGCCGTCAGTCTGGCCTGTGGCGGTCTTCCGCGACTGAGTTTCGATCCCCGGGTCGGCGCCGCCACCATCACCAGCTACATTGCCAACGTCGCAGTTGGCGATGTCATGCACTCCGGGACGCAGTTCCTGGGACTGTTTGCCCTGGCCTTGGTATTGTTCCTGACTACGCTTCTTATCAACCTTCTGGGAGTGTTTATCTTGCGGAAATATCGCCATGTCTATGGCTAACCCCCCTGAAAAAGGAGCCTTGCTGAGACCAGCCTATGACTCACCGGCCAACCCGCACGGGCAATCCGCTGCGTGATCCCCCTTGGACTTTCGGCGAACTCTGGCTGAGCGCCTTGCTGTGGTCATCCCTGGCGCCGCTATTGGTGGTGTTATTAGCAGGGCTGGATTGGTCGCTCGGCTGGACGAATGATTTAGCCTGGGATGTTCGCTTAATTCGTTGGGGCCTGCTGACCGTTTTTCTCGCCGCTGGTATTTTCCTGGGATACCTGCTCTACTGGTCGCGCACTGTGCGCGCCAGCATGTTTGTGGTCGTTACCTTGGGAGTGACATCGCTCTCGCTCCTTGTGCTTATCTGGTTTATTTGCAGTTTATTGATCGACGGCTGGCGTTGGCTCCGGGCAACTCAGGTGGCCCTGCGGAACAACAATGAAGCCTTGCTCCGCCGTGTGCTGGAGCATGAACGCGAATGTCTGGAGGAGTTGGAACGTTTCGATCAGGAAGCCAGGCAGGCACGAGAGGCCCTCGAAGAAGAAATCCGCGCTTTAGTACAGGAGGGGCAGTCGCCCGAAGAAGTCGCCATGTTGCAGAAACAAGCGGAAGCACTCCGCGAGCGGCTCAAGCAACGCCTTGATCGAGCACGTCAACGACTGCTCGAGGACCACCACCTCACGCGCCGCGAAATCGAAATCCAGATCCAAGCCGAGTGGCGTCACGATACCAGTGCCCTGGGTGCCTTGCGGCAATTCCTGTCCGGCAGCTCCAAAGACGAACCGGCCAACGCCGGGATTTTTCCAGCCATTGTCGGCAGCTTTTACATGGCCATGATCGTCCTGGTCGTCGCCGTGCCCATCGGTGTCGGTGCCGCGGTTTACCTGGAAGAATATGGCCGACGTTCTTTTCTGGCCCGCCTAGTCGAGATCAACCTGGCCAACCTGGCGGGCGTACCCTCGGTCGTATATGGCATTCTTGGCGCCTTTATTTTCGTTGAACTGGTCTTTCAACCGATGGTAACCCCCGAGGGTCGGTTTCGAGTGCAATGGTTGCAGCAATGGACGGAATGGCTCTTCGGTGGACAAGCCAAAGTAGCGCATCGCAACACCCTCGGAGGCGGACTGACTTTAGCCTTGCTCAGCTTGCCCGTTATTATCATCACCTCTCAGGAGGCGATTCGCGCCGTGCCTGTCTCGGTTCGCCACGCCGCACTGGCCTTGGGAGCCACTCGCTGGCAGGTGATTTCCCATCACGTCCTGCCTTACGCCTTCCCGAATATTCTCACTGGGGTCATCCTGGCCATATCACGCGTATTAGGGGAAGCAGCTCCGTTAGTGCTCTTCGGGGCGTTCCTGTACCTTGACTTTACGCCTCACTTGTTTAGCCGTTTCACTGTCCTGCCCATGCAAATCTATAACTGGGCGTCCCGCCCCCAGCCGGCCTGGCATTATTGTGCGGCCATGACCGGCCTGATGCTCCTGACGCTGCTCCTGATGCTAAACGCGGCGGCCATCATTCTGCGACAACGGGGCCAGCGTCGCTGGCGCTGGTAACTCGAGCAAGCCGATTGTGTTGGCAGGTTTCAACCGCTACCATATTGAACAACGGCGTTGACTCTGCCCCAGGCTGCTGCGCCAGCTCGGGGCGATTGGGCTTGAGGGGAGAACCATGGCGCTTGGCACGCGGTGGCTCGGTGTGTCGGCTTTGCTGCTTGTGCACTTTATGATGGGCTGTCTGCGCCCGCAAGGCGAGCAAGTAGGCCAATACCTCGTCGTCGGTACCTTTACGGACGACGCCCAGCAGGACAAATGCAAGGCCAACGCGGAAGCTGTCCTGGCCCGCCATCCGGACATTCGCTGCTTAGTCGGGCTCTGGGCCTATAACCCTCCCGCGCTGCTCCAGGCCGTCAAAGAGGCTGGAAAACTCGGCCAAGTCCACATCGTCGCTTTCGACGAAAACGAGGAAACCCTGCAAGGAATCAAAGACGGCCACATCGTCGGCACGATTGTCCAGGACCCTTATAACTTCGGTTATGAATCTATGCGCATCCTGGCTGCTACGTTGCGCAAGCAGGACCCCAAGTTGCCCGAGAATCGCATCCTGTATATTCCCCATCGCATAATCACTCAAAACAACGTCGAAGAGTTTCATAAACAGCTCCGCGAACTTAAGGAAAAAACTTCTGACCCGCCTGCCGGTGATCCGAAGGAGCGACTATTCCTGGCGTTTATCAGTAACAATCCCCATGAATTCTGGACTATCTGCGAGCGGGGCGTGCAAAAGGCGGCGGGCGATTTCAACATCCAGTATGAGTTTCACCGCCCGGCCCGCGGTACCCCGGAAGAACAACGTGCCATCCTGGAAACCTTGGTGACACGCGGAGTTCAGGGAGTAGCTATCAGTCCGGTAGATGCGGCGAACCAGGCTCAATTTTTCGACGAAATCGCCTCGAAGATTCCCTTCATCGCCGCCGACAGCGATCTACCGCCGGGCAGCAAACGTCTGTGTTACGTTGGAACGAATAACGTCGAGGCGGGACGCGCCGCCGGTCGGCTAGTGCGTCAAGTATTACCTGACGGAGGCAAGGTGGCCATTTTCGTCGGGCGGTTAGATGTCCAGAACGCAGTCGAGCGGCGCCGCGGCGTGCTGGAGGCCCTGAGCGAGCCATGATCCCAGCCCCTGGTTCGTCTTATGCACAACCCCGTGTTCCGCTTCTGGAAGCTGTGGGAATTACGAAATCCTTCCCCGGTGTTCAGGCGCTGTCTGGAGTGTCGCTGCGATTGTATCCCGGCGAAGTGTTGGCGGTCGTGGGCGAGAATGGCGCGGGCAAGTCCACGCTGATGAAGATATTAGCCGGTGTTTTCCAGCCTGATCAGGGACAGCTCTTTCTGGCAGGCAGGCCAGTGCAATTCCGCGACGTTCAGGATGCACAACGGCAGGGCATTGCTCTGATTCACCAGGAACTGAATTTAGTTCCGCATCTGGATATTGCCGGCAACATTTTTTTGGGTCGTGAACCAACCCGGTTTGGACCATTGCGGTGGCTGAGCCGCGCTATCTACACCCAGGCGGCCCAGTATGCGGAAACCCTGGGGATTCAGGCTCCCCTGACGACACCTGTGCGGCAACTCTCCGTGGGTCAGCAACAACTCGTGGAAATTGCCAAGGCCCTGTCTTCTGCTTCGCGCATCCTGATCATGGACGAACCTACCTCCAGCCTGACCCAGCGGGAAGCGCAACGCCTTTTTGAGATTATCCACCGTCTGCGCCAGCAGGGAGTCAGCATTATCTATATTTCCCACCGCTTGCGGGAAGTGGAATTCATCGCCGACCGTGTGACCGTCCTGCGAGATGGCCGCAACGCCGGGGATTTGGATCGCAGCCAAATCCGCCATGAGGCGATGGTGCGACTCATGGTAGGGCGGGAATTGAAACAGTTTTATCATCGGCACTTCGCCACCTCGGCCGAGCATAAAGTGCTGGTGCGGGTTGCCGCGCTCCGCCTGCAGGCAGCCCAACGCCACCCCATCTCCTTCGTTATTCGCCACGGCGAGATTCTGGGATTAGCTGGTCTGATGGGCTCGGGACGCACACGCCTGGTGCAAACCCTGTTTGGTCTGCGTCCCAAGTTTTCAGGAACTATTTACCTCCATGAGCAGGAAACCCCCGTCTCCTGTCCCGCCGAGGCCATCCAGGCAGGCATTTATCTGGTGCCTGAAGACCGCAAACAATACGGGCTTATCCTGAATGACAGTGTCTGTCATAACATCAGTTTACCCTCGTTGCGGGAGTTGAGCCGATACTGGCTGGTTCGTTCGGCCCAAGAGAAAGCGTTAGCCCGCCAACTGGTTACGCAGCTGAACATTCGCACCCCTTACCTGCATCAAGCCGTGGGGTTACTCAGCGGGGGCAATCAGCAGAAAACTGTGCTGGCCAAGTGGCTGGCCCGTCGGCCCCGATGGTTATTGTTAGACGAGCCCACCCGCGGCATTGACGTGCACGCCAAGTCGGAAATCTACGCCTTGATAGACACCTTGGCCCAGCAAGGCGTCGCCATTTTGCTGGTTTCCAGTGAGTTAGAGGAAATTCTTGGTTTATGTGATCGGGTTCTGGTAATGTATCAGGGGGAAGTGGCCGGCGAATTAAGCCGCGACGCCATGAGTGAGGAAGCCATCATGCAACTGGCTACCGGAGGGACTCTGGCCCCATGAAGAAACTCCTGGGCTTATTTTTGTTCTTTCTAGCGCTCTATCTGACTTTATACTTAGCTCCGGAAACCACCCCGAACTTAGCGTTTCATTATAACCTGGGTCGGGATATCGGATATTATGGCATCCTGACCCTGGGGGCGGGGATTCTGATTATTAGTGGGGGGATTGATTTATCCATCGGCTCTGTGGTGGGATTAGCAGCCACGCTGTTTCCTATGCTCTTGTTAGCTTATGGTGAATCACACCCGCTCAATCCAGTATGGGCCATCGGGCTGATTCTCCTGCTTGGTGCCGCGATCGGTTGGACGCACGGTATTCTTATTACTAAACTGAAACTGCAACCGTTTGTAGTAACTTTATGCGGATTATTTATCTATCGCGGCCTGGCCCGGTGGATCAGTGGCGAACAGGTTCAGGGACTGGGCAATCAGTTCAGCTCGCTCAAGGACTTGCTTTACACCCAACCCTTGGGTCCCTTGCCTAAGTTCCTGGTCATTTTTCTGACCCTGGTAGTGCTGCTGGGGATGTTTCTGCACGGCACGGTCTATGGGCGCTATTTATATGCCATCGGCGGCAATGAGCGCGCCGCCCGTTATGCGGGCATTTCTGTCGATCGGTATAAAATCCTGGCCTATATAATCTGCTCCACTTTAGCCGCTTTCGCTGGAATTTTGTTTATCATGCAGCATAATTCGGCGCTACCCTCGAACACTGGAAGTTTTTATGAACTCTACGCCATTGCTGCCGCGGTCTTAGGAGGATGCAGCTTAAGGGGCGGAGAAGGAACGATAGTAGGAATGGTGCTCGGCACCGCGATTATCTGGTTGTTAGATCGCCTCACGCTGATGCTTGGTATTCGCAGCGAGCTGTTACCAACCGTAGTCGGGGCTTTCTTGTTAGCAGGGGCGATCCTCGAAGCGGTGTTGCAACGTTGGCAGGGTGGCTCCCATCAGGATTGATTGCTATGCAACAGCAGACCGAACTCCACCCGATTGCCCGCATGCTCAGCTTACACTATCAACCCCGGTTGCCCCAACGCAGGGACTGGGGAATCGGGTGTATAGGGGCTGGTTTTATCATGCGGGATTGCCATTTGGTCGCCTATCGCCAGGCAGGCTTCAGGCCAGTGGCTATATATTCCCGAACCTATGATCGCGCCAACGCATTAGCTCAGCGATTCAGCATTCCTCGCTGTTATCAGCGCCTTGAGGAACTGTTTGCTGATCCGGAGGTAGAAATTCTCGATATTGCTGTGCCACCCGATCAGCAACCGGCCATTATTCAGGAAGCGGTTCGCTGGGGCGGTAAGATTCGAGGTATCCTGGCGCAAAAACCTTTGGCCATGAGTTATCGCGCCGGTCGGGAATTAGTCGAACTTTGTGAGCAGGCTGGCATCACGTTGGCGGTCAATCAGAACATGCGCTACGACCAGTCGGTGCGTGCTTTGAAGGACCTTCTGAATCGCGGCTGGTTAGGCGAACCGGTGCTGGCCACTATCGAAATGCGAGCCATTCCGCATTGGATGCCCTGGGCCCAAGGTTTACGTTCGCTGAGCACCTTTATCATGAGCATTCACCATCTCGACACCTTTCGTTTCTGGCTGGGAAACCCTGAGCGGGTTTTGGCCAGTACCCGACCGGATCCGCGCACTCGGTTTGCCCATTCCGACGGTATTAACCTCTATATATTGGAATACGCTCACGGTTGCCGCGCATGTGCCTGGGATGACGTATGGACTGGCCCGTGTAAGGAAGGCAGTGAAGGGGATATCTATATCCGCTGGCGGGTTGAAGGAACCGAAGGTCTGGCCCGTGGTACCATTGGTTGGCCCGCCTATCCGGCCCGCTGTCCCAGTACCCTGGACTTCACGACTCGGCAATGGCCCGGTTACTGGTTCAGTCCCCGCTGGCCGGACGTATGGTTTCCGGACGCCTTTATCGGGACTATGGCGCAGCTATTGTGCGCCATCGAATGCGGCAGCACGCCAGAAATCAGCGGCCGGGATAACTTAGATACACTCGCCTTATGCGAGGCGGTTTTACTAAGTGCTCAGCAACATCGGGCTGTGACCTTAGATGAAATTCGCGACCATCCACCGTAAGCTGGTCAAGGACGCCGAGCTAAACCAGGGCGTTCCTGTGACCTTAGATGAAATTCGCGACCATCCACCATAAGCTGGTCAAGGACGCTGAGCTAAACCAGGGCGTTCCTATGACCTTAGATGAAATTCGCGACCATCCACCGTAAGGGCAAGACTGGAAACTAACCAGGGAAGCCTTCTAAGTCAGGAACTCAGATACCCGGAATATTAGAGGGCGACCACTTATCTCGAAATGCCACGCGGATGTAAGTAACCACTATACTTAGTGGCAGGTGCAAGGAGGGGAAGTATGGCCAATGTCAAGAATTTCGGCGCGGTGGGAGACGGCAAGACGGATGACACTGCAGCCTTTGAGCATGCGCTGAAAATGGGCGATGGTCTGCTGGAGGTACCGCGTGGGGATTATATCCTCAGCCGACCGCTGGTGGTGCCGTTAGATCGCGTGGGCCGATTCAGCATTTACGGTTCGGGGGGCCAGGCGCGGTTGACGATGAAAGGAGCCGGGCCGGCCTTGCACTTAGTGGGGACGCACCATCGCACTTCCGGCCCGAGCGAGTTCCGCGAGGCGGTCTGGCAACTGGAGCGCTTTCCCACCATCGCCCATATCGAAATTGTGGGCGATCATGCCGAGGCAGATGGCGTGCGCATTGAGGGCACCATGCAAAGCACGATCACCCACGTACTGATCCGCCGATGTCGCTATGGCGTGCATCTGGTGAAGCGAGCTCGCAATGTCATCCTGGATGGATGTCATATCTATCATTGCCGGCGGATCGGCGTTTATTTCGACCGCGTGAATCTGCATCAGACTAATATCTATGGCTGCCATATCAGTTATAACCCCCAGGGGGGAATTGTGATTCAGGGGGGCGAGGTACGCAACCTCCAGATCTGCGGCAATGACATTGAGTATAATCATGATGAAAAAGCAGACACATCGGCGGATGTATTATTCGATGCTCGAGAAGGTACCATCCGGGAAGGGACGATAGTCGGCAATACGATTCAGGCGCGCGAAAGTCCGGCCGGGGCTAACCTTCGATTAGTCGGAGTCGGACAGGGACAGGCCAATGCCGTCGGAGTTCTTACCATAAGCGGCAATTTACTGGGCAGTCAGGAGACGGTATTGCACCTGGTGGCCTCGCGCGGCATCACGATTACCGGGAACGCGATCTATAGTGGCTATGGTTATGCATTGCGGGCTCAGGACTGTGTCAACATAGTGTTTAGTGGCAACTCCTTGGACTATAATTCGGACTATAAAGGAAATTCGACGGACGCAGTTTTATGGGAACGGTGCAGCCAAATCAGCCTGCAGGGAAATGTCCAGGTGCATACCCTGCCGGGGAAGCTAGACGTGCCGGCGAGTTGGGTATTCCGGCATTGTCGGGAGGTTATGGTGCAGGGGTGCCAGGTAATCGCCCCGCGCAGGCGTGGTATTTATCTGGAGGATTGCGACCGCGTCCTGATCAGCGGATGTCACATCGGACCGGGACAGGGAGGAGAAAATTACATGTCCGCGGTCTGGGCGGATGACAAATGCCGCGCGGTTTTCGTCACGCACAACATGCTGACGAAAGGACGGGAAGGTGAGGTCGTGCTACCCGGCGGCTCGGGACAGGCCAGCGGCAATTTTATCCTCAGCTGAGGGGAAATAACCTGGCGCCCGTGAGAGAATATCTGTGCCGCGAAGCATGTCTGGTCGCATACCGAGCAAAGCGGAAGAAGATTACCTGAAGGCGCTGCATCATCTGGGCGGGGCGGAACGCCTGGTTTCGCCGAACGAAATCGCGCAGCGGCTGCAGGTGCGCTCACCCTCGGTGACCGGCATGCTGCGACAACTGGCCGAGGCCGGTTGGATTAGTTACGAAGTCGGTCGCGGTGCGCGGTTGACCCCGCAGGGACTTCGCGAAGCGCGGCGAGTGGTCCGCAGGCATCGTCTGGTGGAATTGTTCCTGCACCGCGTTTTGGGCCTGGATTGGAGTGAGGTAGACGCCGAGGCGGAGCGCCTTGAACACGTCATCAGTCCGCGCTTGGAGCAAGCTATTGCTCAATATTTGTGTGAACCCGAAGAAGACCCTCATGGTCATCCGATTCCAACGCCGGAAGGCGAAATCGAGCAGCGGGCGCTGTGGCCCATCGTGGCGTTGCAGGAGGGCGAACAGGGAATAATCCGCGAAGTGCGCGACGACGACCCGCAGCGATTGCGGCAATGGGAGAAGCATGGCTTGAAACCCGGAGCACGGGTGAGAATGCTTGCGCGCCACACTTTGGACGATGTGTATGAACTGCAAGTCAATGAGCAACTGGTGCGGGTCGGAAGCGAGGGGCTGGCAGGCGTCTGGGCCGAGAAGGTCGAGTAAGGACGGCTAGTTTGCGCCCTACAGCCACCGTCTCAGGATCGATCCCTTGCGTGCTATTCAGGAAACCGCAAATGGCCGACCCCGTTCATCCCAACCCCGCAGGCGATAGTATTCTTCGCGGGTCTGGAAAAATACAGCGCGATCCCACTTCCCTGGCTTGAGTAGGGCCACTGGCCCTGAGCCCATCGCAGCGTCACTCTGCTTTTGTTGCCACAGTGCTTCAGGCAGGACGTCTTCCGCGCAGGTCCAGCCGACGCGAAGGTTGAAACGTTTTTTGGCGTCCACGATACGTTGTGCGGTGGCGCGCAGTTCGTCGGCCGTTATGTTCCAACCAGTGATCAGTTGCAACATGATGGCCGACTCCGCGTACCAGTCGCTCAGTGCATGGCGGAGAAATTTACACAGGATCAGCGAGTCGAAAAGAGCCGCACGGTCTTCGCAGGCGACCACTTGGGCGGCCCAGGTTCGGGGGGTAGCGCCGTCGGGGGAACGCGGGGCGAAGTCGGCGTCGTAAGCGCTGGAGCGGTTATGGTCGGCACCTCGGGCATTGACCGCTAAACCTAGCGCTAGGTGAGGGAGTCGCCGAATGTCGTAACCGGGTAGCTCCAAACCCTTAACATGCAGGGCCAGTCGTTCAGCCGCAGGGCCGAGCTCGGCGGCGGCTAAACGGGTCCCTTCAGCGAGCAGATTGCCTAGACCCTCTCGGCAGGCAATGCGACGAATCCAGGTCGTCAAGGCCTGGGCGTCGCCGAAATGGAGCTCGGCGTCGAGCAGACCGTGCTCGACGCAGGCCATCGCCCAGGCCAACGTGCCACCAGTGGAAATGGTGTCGAGTCCTAACTCGTCGCACAGTTTGGCCGCTTGCAGCACGGCCTCGGCGTCATGCACGCCGCACATCGGTCCCAGGGCGAAGAGAGACTCGTATTCCAAACGCACCGGTTCGTCCGATTGGTACAGATGTTCGCAACCGATGGTGCAGGCGACGCAGCCCTGACGGACGGGCAGATGTTGCCGGGCCAATCGTTCGACAAGCGGCGCTACTTCGACCGTGGCTGACTCCGACGAGGTAGCCGGGGACGCGGCCGTGCCACTGTGGAAATTCCGTTGCGGCAGGACTCCGAGACGCGCGAAGACTTCGAGGTTACTGACCGTACCGAGTTCGCGGTATTTGGCAGTCGCAGGGCCTAGGGAAATTTGCGACAGTCGGCGGGCGTACTCGGCTAAGCCTTGGGGCTGGGCGAACCGCACGCGGCGTTGACCGCGCACGCCAATGGCTTTGATGTGTTTCGCGCCGAGTACTGCGCCCAGACCGCCCCGACCCGCATGGCGGCGTGCATGGCTGACGGTGGCGAAGCGAACGAGATGTTCGCCTGCTGGCCCGATGACCAGAAATGCCCAATCAGAACCGAGTTCGGCCTGCAGCGCGGCTTCCGTTTCGGGCCCGCTCAGTCCCCACCAGCGCTGCGCTGGGAGAAGTTCCAGCCGATCCGTGTCAAGCAAGACCACCGTAGGCTCAGCACACGCCCCTTGGAAAACCAACGCATCGAAGCCGGTGCGTTTACCTGTCAGCGCCCATTGAGAGCCGCAAAGCGCATCGTTGAGCCGACCAGTGAGCGGCGAACATGCCACCAAGGCACATCGCGCTGACGTGGTAAGTGGGGAACCGATGAGCGGACTGAAAGCGCAGACGAAAGGTGCCCGCGGGTGCAGGGCGAGTTGCGTGCTTGGCCAACGGCATGTCGCCTTCGGAGGGCGGTAGTTTCCCAGACACCACTCGTCCTCGGGAAAATTGTCAGGCCAATGCTGAAGCAGTAGCCACGTTCCCAGGCCGACACCGCCCAGGTAGTGCCGCAGCACGTCCTCGGGCAATGGTATTGCTTCGGTGGTTTTTCGGGTTAAATCCACGCGCAAATATCGGCCGTGATAACCGTACATCCTCAGCGCCTAAGATGGCTTTGCAAGTGGGCCTGCGGTCGGGCGAAGCCGTCGCGCTCTACACCATCTTATGACGCCGCGAACGCTTCCGTGGGACACGGTGCGGGCTGGGGCAACTTGACGCGGAAGGTGCTGCCGTGACCGGGTTGACTTTCGACCTCAATCGCCCCGCCAAGCATGGTTACGTAGCCGTGCACGATGGCCAAACCGAGGCCAGCGCGACCGTTGGCGGGCTCCCGGGAGGGATCGGCCCGATAAAAACGCTGGAAAATACGTGCCTGGACTTCGGGGGTCATGCCTACGCCTGTATCGCTGACTTCGAGGCAGACTTGACCATTCTCCTGTGTCGCCCGTACCCAGACCGAACCCCCAGCATGGTTATAGTAAACGGCGTTATCCAGCAGGTTGAGCAGGATGTCGCGGAGCTTAGCGGCATCGGTGTAACAAAAGTTGACGTCCACTTGGCTGTGGAGCTGAACCTCCCGCGGTTGGGCTAACGGTTCGACTGTGCGTAAACAGTCTTCCACCAGGGCGGGCAAGCTGAACCATTCTTTGCGGATCTGATCCACGCCCGCATCCAAACGGGCCAGGGCTAATACCCGCTCTGCCAAATGTCGCAATTGCTCGGCTAAGTGTTGGCAGTTTTGCAGAATCTGGCGGTATTCCTCAGGGCTGCGGGGTCGGCGCAACGCGACTTCCAGGGTGGTGAGTAATGCCGTAATCGGCGTGCGTAGGTCATGCGAGATGTCGGCCACGGCACGTTTTTCCCGCTCAAAGGCCTGCTGAAGCGACCCTAACGTTTGCCGCAGTTTTTCTACCACAGGAACCAGTTCCGCGGGTACCTTATCGTCTTGAATGGGTAAGGCGAACGACTTTTCGGAGACACGGCTGACAGCTTCGGCAATGGCCTCGAGCGGTTTCATTTGCCGACGTAACACCAGCCAGCCTACCAGTCCCGCGACCACAAAAGTGCCGAGATTGGTCAGGAGCAGAATCCAGCCGAAGGCGCGTAGGGCAGCGCGGCTTTCCTCTTCGCCTTGCTGCAAATGCTGATCGCGTTGCTGGGCGAGTTGTTCCATTTCCGCTTGCAACGGGGCCAGGCTCCGGGCCACGCTCACGAGCAATTGCGGCGCCGCTTGGTCTACAAACGGGGGAGGCGACGGCGGGGTGGCTGGCGTACCCAGTGGCCGTGGAGGTTTCGCACCGTCAGCGGGACGCTCGCCTCGGGGCGGAACCTGACCGGGACGACCACGCGGCGGATTGACGAGCCCAGCGCGTTCGCTGCTCCAGCGTTCCCGCCAGAATAAGCGCCATCGGCTGGCGGGCACACGCACGGTCACGCGGCGCAATGGTTCCTGACCCGATCCTTCCACCGTGTCGAAATAAGCTTCGAGTAACCGCAAATTGTCGCGCACTTGCGACGGTAAACGCCAGGGTTCCACCAAATTGGGCGAGGTTTGCAGCACGTCGCCGTTGATCAGCGCGAACTGGAAATACCATTCGCTTTCGTCCCCGGGAAGCAATTCCTCTGGAAGTTCCACTTCGGGGGCTAACATCCACTGCACGCGAAAGGCCAACGGCGTGTGAGCCTCGGCGCCCAGATGCAGCGGGATGCTGGCATAGGCGCCCTGGTTGAGTATCGCGGTCAGGGCGCCTAACGAGAAGAGACGCAAACGGGGCCAGCGCCATTGAAAACGGGCTAAACCCGCCAGCGTGTGGGCATCGCGGAGCAGCTTTTCGTCGAATTGTTCGCGAACTCGCTGCTCGGCCGATTCGTACCGCGCCTGCAGCATCTCCCGCACTCCCTTCTGACGCAACTCCAGCGAATAACGGGCAATCGCATACGCCGACCAGGATACCCAACCCAACACGACACATAACACCGCGAGCAAGCTGACAAGGAGCCGCAGGCGAATCGAACCCATGGCTTATCACTCCGAAGGTGCTTCCTTATCTTCCTCCCCGCGCAGCATGTAACCTTCGCCCCAGCGGGTCAGGATGAGGGGCGGATCGAAACCTTTGTCAATCTTTTGCCGCAAGTAGCGTATGTAAACGTCCACCACGTTGGAAGTGTTTTCGTCGTACTCGTCGTACAAATGTTCCCAGATCATGGGACGGGTGACGACCTTGCCGCGATGGAACGCCAGAAACTCAAGCAGCGCATACTCCCGTGGCGTCAGGTGAATAACTTTTCCCCCACGTTTGACCCGCCGGGCTGCCGTATCTATTTCCAAGTCGTACACGCGAATGACGGGATTCTTAATGGCATGCTCGCGTCGAATCAGGGCGCGAATCCGCGCCAGCAGTTCCTCAAATTGAAACGGCTTGGCCAGGTAGTCATCCGCGCCGAGGTTGAGGCCTTGCACTTTTTCTTCAGTGCTGCCGCGGGCAGTCAATACCAGGACATGGGTAGTCATGCCCCGTTCGCGCCAACGTTTGAGCAACGTCCAGCCGTCAATTTTCGGCAACATCAGGTCGAGGACGATCACGTCGTACTGGTTGACGCGGGCTTTATAGTCGGCCTCTTCGCCATCGTAGGCTAAGTCCACCGCGAACCGCTCTTCTTCCAAGCCTTGCTTCAGCGCGCCCGCCAGCGTCTTGTTATCCTCGACAATAAGAAGCCGCATGGTCGCTTACCGTAACTTGGCCCGTCCCCGTTCAAAAGTATTGTACATGTTCATTTCCTCTCTCGGCTCCAGTGTATGCTGCGAACTATTAAGTGAACATGAAGGAATGCCTCCGCCTCCAAGTTCGGTGCACGGGTCTTGGCAACGCTGGACATCCTATGCGACTTGGCAGTATAATTCGATTGGCTGAAGAGCTAAGAAGATTGCTACGCGACGGGTCCGGTGGAATCGGAGTATGGCTCAGGATTAATTAGTCAAGGCGGCGTAGCTCAGTGGTCAGAGCAGCGGCTTCATAAGCCGTGGGTCGGTGGTTCGAATCCACCCGCCGCTATTCGGGTTCAGTCGGTGAATGGTTAGCTGGGATGGCAGGGATAAGCGGTTGTGTTGCCGATAGTGTGCGTGCCCCGAAGTGATCTTCAATGCGACCGGTTACCACATACGGCCCGAGCGCAGGATTCGGTACTAATGGACAGGCATCGGGGAAAATCGTTACTTCTACTAATCCCCATTCGTCGGCGAGGGTGAGGAACTGCATGGTTTTGCCCTGAGCGGTGGGGGTAAGTCGGCTGGCGGCCACTAGACCCGCTAGAGTCACAGCACTGCCTGGTGGACGTTGTAAAGCGCGGCTATCGTCGAGGTCCGCGGGCACCCACGGACGGAACAACTGCATCAGGGGCACGTCCAACACAAAGCCCAGTGTTTCCCATTGGCATGCAGCCAACATCAATGGACGGCGATTCGGCTGTGCGTGGGCTGCGTGGGCTCGGGGAAGCAAAGCAGGTAGCGTCGCCTCCAGATGGCTGCGAAACATCGCAGGATCGTCGCATTGGCGTCGTTCCAGGACGGCCTCCAGGAAAATCTCTTCGCGCGGCAACGCCATGAAATCACACGCACCCGCCTGGATCAGCCGAGCCAGCACCTCCGGTCCCATAGCCACACGCCGACACAGATCGCGAACATCGGCGAAAGGCCCGCGGCGTTGTCGCTCTTCCAGAAGACGCATCAACACCGGTCGTGGCACGCCCCGAACGCTGCCCAGACCGACACGAAGGGCATCACCTTCGACGTGAAACTCCAGGGCCGAGCGATTGACACAAGGCGGTAAGATCCGTATTCCCGACCATTTCACACCTTCTATATACACCCATTGCGGATACATACCGAGATTGTTGTTGAGCGCAGCCGTCCAGAAATGCACAGGATAATGGGCCTTATACCATGCGGCTTCCCAGGCCAGCCAGCCGTAACTGACCGCATGACTTTTGCAGAACGAATATGCGTTGAAGCGGGCCAATTGCTTCCATAGAAACTCGGCGGTTTCGCCAGCGATACCTCGTTGCTGGCAGGCTTGCGCAAAACGCTGCCACCACGCCGCTGCGGACTCCGCAGGTAATCCTTCACTGATGGCCTTGCGCAAATGATCGGCTTCCGCGGCAGGCCAACCAGTGGCTGCCCGGATGGCCAGCAGGGCCTGATCCTCGAAAATCATCAGACCGCAGGTCTCGCGCAAAATGGCATCCAGTTGGGGCGGTAAAGCTGGCAACGGTTCCAAGCCCCGCCGACGCCGCAGAAACAGTTCCTTATTACCCACGGAAGCCGCTGCGGGACGAATCAGCGCTAACACATGAATCACCTCATCCCGCTCGCGAGGCTGATACTGCACCAGCAAATGCCGCATTGCTGGCGACTCTAACTGGTTGACGCCCAGAGTATCGCCCCGTTGCAGCAACCGTACGGTCGCCTCGTCGGTTTCGGGAATGGTGGGCCGAGTGCCGACCAACTGTCGCACTTCCGCAACCGTGGCCAGGGCACGATTGCCCAGCAAATCAATCTTCACCAGACCGATACGCTCCACGCCGTCTTTATCGAACTGCGTCATGAGCACGCCTTTCGGCGCCCGCTGCAGGGGCACATGCCGACACAGTGGATCAGGGGTCAGCACAAGCCCTCCCGGATGGAGCGATAAATGATGGGGTCGGCCCAGAAGTTGTCGCGCTGCCGACAGGAGTTGGCGCCACAGTTCTGGCGCTAAAATTCCTGCGCCTGCACGCGCCAGTTGCCCCGACCATTTCTGAAGGGCCGCTTCGGAGCTTTCGCCCATCAGGCACTCTTCCAACCGCGCTTCCAGCCTCAGCAATAACTGCGTGATCTGCGGCCCGGAAAGGCCACACACCTTAGCCGCTTCGCGAAATGCTGAGCGCGGCTGAAAAAACAGGTGCGAACTGATCTGGGCCGTATGGGCTTCGCCGAAACGCTGACAGACCCACTGAATCATCGCGTCGCGGATACGCCAGTCGAAATCCAGATCGATGTCGGGCAAATCCGCTCGGCCCGCATGGAGAAAACGCTCCAGCGGTAACTGATACCGCAGGGGATCCACGTCGGTAATGCCCAGCAGATAACATACTAAGCAGTTGCCTGCCGAGCCACGCAGCGCCAGCGGGTAACCACGTCGGCGAGCTTCCTGAGCAATTTCTTGTACCACAAGAAAATATCCCGCGAGCCCCCGTTGGGCGATGATAGCCAGTTCCTGCTCCAGCCGCGCACGCGCTAACGGCGTGTCGCCACATCGGCTCGCTAAGGCCTGTTCACATCGGCTTCGCAGTTGTCGGAGTAGCTCGACAGCGTTGTCCGCGTCGGGCGCTTGACGCCAGTATTCGGGAGGCGCCGGCAAAATCAACTGTCGTGGCAGCACGTCGGAGCGACACTGCTCGGCTAACTGCTCAGCGTGAACCAACGCTTCCGGAACATCGGCAAAGCGAGACCAAATTTCCTCCGCACGGGCCAGATGATGCGCAGGAGTAATGGTCAGGCGAGCGGGCACTCGGACTAACAAGGTGCGCTGGCGGATGGCCGTCAACCAGCGGAAAAGTGCGTAGCCCTCAGGTTCCGCGAAATGCACCGCACTACTAGCCACCACACGCACACCCTGCCGCGCGGCCGATTCTAATAACGCTTTCTCCCGGCGAGACGAACGCCCGGGCCGAATTAACTCGGCCCACAAACGCGCGCGAAACGTCGGTTGCAAAACCCCCAACCAATACGGCTCGTCCACCAACACGTGCAGGCCTTCATGATGTTCCTGGAGTAATTGCTCCAACGGCGCTGCTTGCAGATGCAGACGGCTCAAGATAGTGCAGAGATTGGCGTACCCCTTCGGCTCGGCAATCAACACCGTGCAGCGGAACGGGGCCGCTTGATAAGTGGACTTATGTTCACTATTGGTGTTTCGCTTCCGCTCGTCCGAGGAAGCGGTGCCAGCCGATTCGAGAGCCGAGGGGATTGGGCGTAAACAGGCGCCCAAGATCGGGCGCACCCCGTACTGCCAAGCCAAATCCTGAATCGTCACGGCGCCGTAGAGGTTGTTCGTATCGGTGAAGGCTAAAGCACTATAACCGCATTGTGCGGCCCGCTCGAGTAACCGCTGTGGCGCGTCCACGCCCTCCAGGAGCGAATACCAGCTATGCACATGCAAAGCGACCAGC
>JANWVZ010000053.1 GCA_025056555.1 Gemmatales bacterium
TAGTAGGCCGGCAATTTCGCCAAACTTTGGCGCGTGAAGGACGTCTTTGGCGGTGAGACCATGAATTCTGCTCGGTCCGATATCTCGCCCAGGGTTCACAAGGGAAGCGAACCTCCCTGGCAATGCGTCCCTCACCATCTACTACGACCGCCGCCACCTCCACCACACGGTCGTGCCGATGAGGAAACAGACCAGTGGTTTCGACGTCAACCACGGCGATTGGACCAGGAAGTTGTGAAGTCGGCATGACGCTAAGCCCTCTGGGGCAAGGTCTTCAAGACCGGCAAACGACTCAGTTCAGCCGCGGCCGCTGGTTTGGCGTCACGTCTCGAAAAACCGTCATGCCGCCGGTCCGCTACAGCGCCTGGTTCGGCACAGACGCTACCGCTTTTGGTCGTCCACCGCCGGACGACATCTGTGGTTCATGGTAATGACTCATGCCGTCATTAGCAACTGGCAGCCCGTTTTAGCAATAGGCAGCGTCCTATTGCCTGGCTCTGACGCCTGTAGCTGGCCGTTAGGATTTCCTAATCCTATTTTTTTCTTTCTGCCTCTGAAGTTTGTTGCCGACCCTGAGGATTTAGTTCTTCCGCTTTTTCTCCCTGACTCTGAGGCTTGTCGCTGACCGCCAGGACTTACAAACCCCGCCTTTGGTCCCAGGCTGCAAGGTCGGTTGCTGACCCTTCCAATTAACTACCATCCGTGCCAACGGATGCGCTGATGAGGAGAATGCCATGAAGGGGGCTCAGTCTCGTCGCTTGCGAGTTACTACTGTCCGTGCTAACTGACGCGTCGGCCTATCATTTGCCAATGCAGCAGTACTGCTCCGCTGCCTCGGCTACCCTACGCGAGAGTTGGCCGTTTCTAGTGCTGATAACAGAGCACAATGGACCGACGATATACTGTCGAGCAGCTACGCCAAGCAAAAATTGTTCGTTTCCTGCGCTGAGAAAAACAGCACGATTAGCCGGCGATAAACGGTCCTTCGGCTGGCCGATTAAATCCGTTCGTCGCTTCTCCTGGCGATTTACTGTATCGCCCCTTTCGCTTCGCCAATCAAAGCTAGCGGTCAAGCTCATGCAGCCAGACGGACTTCTTGGCGGAAATAGGCGGCACAAGTATGGATGACGTGTTTCTGCTGCGGATAGGTCAGCTCCGGGTACATAGGCAACGCTAAGACTTCCTGACACAACTGCTCACTGGTCGGGAAGTCGCCGCCGCGGTACCCGAGTTGGCGAAAACAGGGCTGCAAGTGCAGAGGTAACGGATAGTAAATCTCCGCGCCGATGCCATGTAATTGCAGATGGCGCATCAGGGCATCGCGCTGGCCGTGCGCGACGCGCACCACGTACTGATTGAACGTATGCTTTCCGTAGCTGCGTACTGCCAACGGATAGAGATCGTAACCGAGCTTTTCATGCTCCAATAATTCCTGATACCGCCGCGCCGCGGCCCGTCGGGCATCAAGGAACCGTTCCACCCAGGCCAGCTTGACCCGCAGAATCGCGGCTTGCAGGGCATCGAGTCGGCTGTTCCAACCGAGATCAGGGTGATAATACTTCGGTTCCATGCCATGGACGCGCAGGCGTGCCACTCGCGCCGCCCAATCGGGGTCGTTGGTGGTCACCATCCCCGCGTCGCCGCAAGCGCCCAGGTTCTTCGTGGGATAAAAGCTGAAACAGGCCAGGTGCCCCAACGTACCTGCCTTTTTCCCCTGATATTCGGCACCGAAGGCCTGAGCAGCATCTTCAAGGATGTAGAAGCCATGACGCTCGGCCAAACGCCAAATCGGTTCCATATCGGCGCATTGACCGAACAGATGCACGACGATCACGGCTTTGGTACGTGCAGTGACGCGTTCAGCAATCTCGCGCGGATGGATGTTAGCCGTATCGGGTTCGACGTCAGCAAACACCGGCGTGGCTCCGGCCCGCACTACGGAGGCTGCAGTGGCAAAAAAGGTAAACGTTGGCACTATGACCTCATCCCCCGGCCCGATGTCGAGAGCCTTCAGAGCCAGGAGCAACGCATCGCTACCGGAAGCACAACCCACTGCGTATCCCACCCCGAGATATTGGGCCACTTCTTTCTCGAACGCCTCTACCTCCGGTCCTAAGATCACCTGCCCGGAGGCCAATACACGATGCACGGCGTCCTCGATGCTCTTTTGCAAGCCGCGATACTGCACCCGCATATCGAAAAGCGGTACTTGCATGGTTTCGGCTCCGTGGTCGGTGGGCGGACCTGCTGGTCGTGAGGCAGTTCCATCAGCGCCAGTACGCCTATCTCAGCTTCGCCAACTTACCGCACTGTCTGGCCTATGTCAACGCGAATCGCCCAGGCAGCAAGCGTAAGACCGAAGGGTAAACCTCTCTGATCGGTGCCGAGCAACTGGACCTCGCACCGGCACACGCTTACCCCCACCACCGATACTGATTTCCAGAGTTTCTTAACTCCGCGCAGGCGCTTTTCCCTTGGTGCGCCGGTGCGCTCGCTGCCTGAAGAATCTGACTATTGGGGCGGTGGTTCCCCCGGCGGCAGCCGACCTGCGCGCGTAGGCGAACTGGCCGTTGGGCCGCCTGTTTGTGAGCTACACCCCAAACACCAAGCCACGGCAAGCATGAACAAGATCATGCAGGCCATCAGCTTCCGACGCATAGGCCGTTTCTCCAAAAGGTTCCGCGTCAGGTACCTACTGACCTGATTGACGCTTTCCGCAAGCGTCTGTCTGGCTTTTACAGCCATTCCCTTCTTGAGGTCCGATAGTAGTCTTATCGTGGGGACAGATACTGGCCTGGTCAGAAATCGCCGTGATTGACGACTTCCGCTCCGCGATAGGTCGCCAAGGCCCGCAGCACGGAGTTGTTGACGGAATACCGAACGGCGCGAGTATGCAAATCAGCAAAAACGAAATTTGAGCCGACCACATGAAGCGACCAGAAATGCCAGCGGTGAATGTTCTGCGGGTCTTGAAGGGCGCCTGGGCGGTAGGTGTGAGTTTGACCCGTTGCAGGATCCTGCTCATTGACGCCCAAGCAGACGTCGGTGGCGCCGAAATACGGATAGTCCCCACTGCCAGCAAACCACCAGCCATAGACCAAATCGGCAGAGGGCGGACGTTCCCCAACCAGCAGGGTATTACTGCTCCCGTCGCCGGAAACGATCTCGGCCATGTTGACCCGGGCGTTGACATGCAGAATCCCGTCGAAGGCTAATTGGTTGGTCCCATTGACACCGAGATACGCTGTCAAGGCCACTGGATGGCCATCGTAAGTCGTAACTAATTGTGAACGTTGGTCGGAAGGGCACTGCATGAGTTTCAGCGGGATAGCACCTAAAGCTTGACCTACTCCAGCACTGCCGCCGGAATACCAACCATCCCACCACGGCCATCTCAAGTAATTGCCCTGTTCCAGGAAACGGTGGATGTTGTCTAGTTCGATGAAAGGCGTAATGCGTGCCATCCAGCTGTAAAAGTAGTGATACTGGTCTTCGGTATAGGAAGGAGGGGCGATACCGTAATTCGCACCGCGATGAGAGGGAGGAAATCGGCCGTAGGTTTCATGCCATTGGTGCAAGGCTAAACCGAGTTGACGGAGGTTGTTTTGGCACCGCACACGATTCATCGCCTCGCGTACGCGCTGGATCGCGGGCAATAGTAACGCCATCAGTAAACCGATAATCGCGATGACCACGAGCAATTCGATGAGCGTGAACCCTCGAGAGCGCCCTTTTTGACAATCCATAAGCACTCTTCCTTATCCCGAATCCCGAAGATCTCCAAAGATACACAGTAACCCAACATTCAGTCTAGCCGCGATACTGTCCAATCGCAAGGAAAAAAGCAACAGATCGCCCAACTCGTGATGGCCACGTCGTTCATGAAGGCAAATTGTTCTTTAGGCGTAGCATCAATA
Source organism: Gemmatales bacterium (assembly GCA_025056555.1). GTDB lineage: Bacteria > Planctomycetota > Planctomycetia > Gemmatales > HRBIN36 > HRBIN36. The sequence goes on from JANWVZ010000053.1 coordinate 3,918, forward strand.
ATGGTGGTAATGGTCACCTATGTTCGCAAGCACTTTCGGGAAGACTGCTCTACTTCAGCGGTGGGTAAAGTGCATAGCCCGAGATGTTCACGGGAATACGGTAGATGGATTTGCCTGCGGTAACGTAAAGAGTTTTCCGTTCGGGTCCACCAAAGGCCAGGTTGGTAATGAGGTCTTCGGGGATAGGGATGCGTCCGAGGAGTTGCCCGTGTGGAGAAATGACATAAACACCTGGAGGCACCTCATCGGTCTCGCCGGGACCGCGAGGCCGTAACACACCGGCACACACCCAGAGATTACCTTGCATATCGAGCCGCAGCCCATCGCCGCCGCGCCCGCGACCGAAATCATATACCAGCCGCTGTCCCCTCAACGAACCGTCGGCCTCTACCTGGAAGGCCCAGATTTTGCGGTTACCGCCGGGTTGCGGGTGACTGTCCACTACGTAAAGCGTTTTTGCATCGGGCGTGATGGCAATGCCGTTGGGCCGCTGAATGGCCGGCTGCGTCAGCACTCGTGTTACTTTTCCATTCGGGTCAATCCGATATACCGCCTCATACTCCATTTCCAGGATGTGGCGATCCGGGCCATAGTACGGATCGGTAAACCAGATGCGGCCATGAATGTCCACGCAAATGTCATTAGGGGAGTTATACCGTTTGCCTTCGTAGCGCTCGGTCAAGACTTCGACCTGGCCGGTTTTCAGATCGGTGCGAACGACGCGGCGCCGTCCTTGCGCCGAGCCGAACTCGGCTCCCTCACAGCTAAGTAAGCGGCCCTGCGCGTCGAACGTGTTGCCGTTGGTGCGTCCGCTGTCTTCGCGGAAGACGCTGATTCGCCCCTGCGGATCCATCTTGAGAATGCGATTGCCCGCGATGTCGCTGAAAAAGAGATTTCCTTCGCCGTCAAACGCTGGGCCCTCCAGGAAGCACACGCTGGCCGCTACGCTAACCTGCGCGTCAGATGGAACCAAGCCCATGGGCAGCCCTACGTCCCCGAGTTTCGGTTTTCCCTGACCCAGGCCCGGCGCGCTCATCCCCAGCCACAACGCCACGCTCAGCACCGCTACAGTCGCCAAGGTCGCCGAAGTCTCGAGTTGTGTCATGTCGCATCCTCCAAGGACTGGGTGTCTGTTTACTCCCAGGGCTATTAGCGCAGATTCAGGGGGGTTACGTTGCTTTACTTCCTCACTGGAGCACGTGGTGATCCACCGCTTACGAAGCATCATAGTCGGCGCGAATTACCTGACCAATCCTCGTGATCAAGATTGGGGTTTGCGAAAAACGACCTCAGTGAGGAGTAAGTTCGGACGGTCGCGCCGTCTCGCGTTCTGGGTTGGGGTTGGCGAGAAAAACGAAACAGTAACATGTTAACCCGCCCCTCGACCGCAGAACCGCCCAACCAGGAAGTACGCGCCGTCGGATGGCCGGGCACTTGACCTTGGAGGCAAGCATCAGGTTCTACGACACCGACCGTGCGCCGGCTCATGCCGCAAAGGAGTTTCGGCGCCAAGGCCCAATTCCTGGCACGATCTGCCCCGACCTAATGCGGAATCACCCCCGCTGGCGCTACTTCTACAGCGCTAGTCAACGAATCGCCTATCGTGCCGATGACTCAGCAATAATAGATCGTAATCCTCACGACTGATAGTTTTCTATGAAACCGCACCGACAAAGTCTCAATAACGTCGGAAGCAGAGTAATCTCAGTGGGGCAAAATACATAGGGAACTCGGGAGCACAGTATGTCCTTGTAGGAAGTTGCCAACTCCAGCGAGAACGGGGGAGAGGCTTTGGTGATAATGCAGAGGTCCGAGATGTCAAACTGTGCGGGGAGGTGCGAGGACTGACCAGTGCCGCAAAGGAAATTTGTCACTCAGCAAGGTCGCAAAGCGTTATTGAAATGTTGGCAGGTGATTCCTGATTTCGGAGCGTGTAGACATGTGGGATTGGCTTTTGCGAGCCTTACTAAGTGGCGGCCTGAGCGCGGTTGGCGCTTTTCTGGTGGGAACATTGCTCAGTTGGGCGGTTCAGGAATATCGCATTCGCAAGATTCGCGGACAACTGGCGCAGATACGTCGGGAGCGTGGTGCGGAAGTGGTCCTGATCATTTCCAATAGGGAGGACATTCGTCCCGTTGTGCAAACGCATCTGGAAAAGACAGGGCTCGGCCATCTGCATATTTACCAGATTCATCGGGCCGAGTCGTTCCCCACTGAAGAAAAGGAATGGGTCGCTTTCCTGGAACGGGTCAAGCGGGAGATCGCCAACATTCGGCGGGAAAGTTCCCCAGCGCGAATTCTACTGTTTACCAATGTGCCGGTGGCCTTGGGCATATTCCTGGGGGCAATCCTGGACAACGGCCCGGAGGTGGTAGTTCACCATTATTTCAACGGGGTGTATCGGGCTATTGGCTACCTGTCGCATGAGACGATCAAGGTTTGCGAATAAAGGTGCCCAAAGCAAATCAGCAAGGAGAACCGCTATGAGCACAGCATCCTGGCTTGAAGAAGCGATGGACTTGCGTCCTCCCGGCGAACCAAGTTCGTCGCCTTCCTTGACGCATTTGGCGGTAGGGGAGGTGATTCTGAGCTCTTACGTGATGGGTCCCGATAAAGAGGTGAGCAAGCGTGTGGTGGAAGAGTGCCTGCAGCGGTTGGTGGCCGCGTTGGCGCAAGTCCATGGGTTTCCGCAACCGGAGCAGGGCAACTTTGCGCCCCCCACAGTCGAGTGGCTGGATTGGGAACTGCAATTGCCGGCCATGACCTCAGGGTGGTGCGGAGTATTCCACGTCCTGCTGCGTGCGGAGGATGCTCAAGAGGGTTGCTGGTGGAAGACGGAAGAGTACAAGCGCTTTGCTCGCGTTTGGACGGACCAGGTCTTGGAAGCATTTCGTGTTTCGACCAACGTCTCGGGGGTGTTGCTGGATGAAAAGCCGTTTTATTGGACTATCGCGTTGGATACGCAGCCCGCGGTAAGCTGGACCCAGGAGAACCTGGAGAAACATCAGCAGGCGTTGACGATGCTGGTGCGCGTTCGTTCCCAGGATGCCCATTGCTACACCGAGCGCGCGATGCGCAATATTCTGGAAAGCAATCTGGCGTTTACCACCGAAGAGTTGCAATTGATGAGTCCAAATACAGGTTTCATCTATGTAGCCAAATCGCGCCTCTCGAAGCGAGATGGTCTGGCGTACGTAAGGAGGGCCTTAGTAGATGCCAACGCCCTTGTGCGAGCGATGCGGGCGTACATCATGCGGTATCGTAGCGAAACAGACCGCCGCATGCAGACCTGGATGCAAAGGCGAGTAGGTTCTGGGCCCAGCAGAGCCTTGCTTAAGGAACTGATGCATCACGCCCGCAGCGCGGCGGAGATTCTGCGGCAACTGGATGAACTTCATTTGCGGATGACACGACAGGTCGGTCACGAACAGACCGCGTTCGAGACTCTGCTGGAACGATATCGTATCGGCCTATTGGTGCAGGACCTGCATCAGCACCTGAGCCAGTTACATTCCCACATCGGTGAGTTGCACAGTCAGCTTCAGGCGCGGCAACTGCGCTGGCTCAATTTTCTGGTGGTTTTCCCAGCGGCTTATCAGGCCTGGAAACTGTTCCAGGAAGCTTGGCCAGCGATCTCGGCATGGATAGCGAGGTTGTCATCGTAGCAGTAAGACAGCCCAGGCAGAGACGAGTGAGTTCGATAGCTCAGGGCGACACAGAGGGCAAAGTGTCGCTGACGGGGAGAGATTCTGCAGGACGCAGAGTCAGCGTCAGGCTGAATGCCAGCAACAACAATACCGCAGCCGCGTAGTAAGGCAACTGATGTGTCCCATGTTTGGGCCCGTAGAGAGCGTTACCCAAGAGCGGCCCGAGGATGCGACTCAAAGAAGCCGCCGATTGGTTGACGCCCAGAATCTGTCCTTGTTGGGCGGGGTCCGTGCCTCGGGAGACCAGGGCTTGTAGAGCAGGGGTGCAAAAAGCGAAGCCCGCCACTGCCAAGGCCAACGCCAGCAAAGTGATGCCCAACGCGCCTCCCGCCGACCAGAGCGCCATCAGGATCAAAGCGCTAAGCATCAGACCGATCCCTAATCGAACCATATGGGCCTCGCCGACGAACAGAACAAGTTTGCGTACCACTAAGCCTTGCATAATCATCAGAATTACTCCAACATAGGCGAACAACAGGCAGATACGGGTCTGCTGGGACAGCTGATGCAATCCCGACCAGTGAGCAGAAATCTGCGCATCCCATTGAGAGAAGATTTCGTCGCGGGCATAGCGGGCCAGAATAGACTCAAAACTCGCAAAGGCTAAGGTGGTGAGGAAAAATGTCAGAATGGGCACGGCAGTGGCGCGCTGGGAGAGGGCCAGACGCCAGGCGGCGCCAGGCCACCAGGGGCGTGCAGCGGCGACGTCGGTCTTTCGGGTTTCCGGCATAACCAACCAGGCCAACATGAAGGCAGCCAGGGACAAAGCGGCAGCCGCCAATCCCGGGATTACGCTGGGCTCATCCCCTTCTCGCGCCAGGGAGAAGGCTCCAATGACCGGGCCGATGGTAAAACCGATACCGAAGGCCATGCCGATCAGCGCCATTCCGGCCGCGCGACGCTCCGGAGGCGTGCAGTCGGCGATGACCGCCTGAGCAGTGCCAATGGTCGCCCCGCAAATCCCCGCCCCGATCCGCGCGACGAACAGAAGTGCCACGCTCTTCCAACCCGAGGCCAGCGCCAAGAGCAAATAAAACAGGACTGAGCCGAACAAGCCTATCAGGAGAATGGGGCGCCGTCCAAAGCGGTCCGAGGCACGCCCCCACAAAGGGGCGAACAGAAATTGCATCGCAGAGAACGAGGCCATCAGTAAGCCGATCAACACGTTACGCGTCAAGGTCGAAAAATGGGGCATGAGATGATCGGCGTACACCGGCAACAGGGGCAACACCAGGCCAAAACCTAGTAGGTCTATGGCCACGGTAATGAATGCGATCAAGGTGGGCATGGGACGACGTCGCAGCATCGGCGTTTTCCTCAGGGGTAGCTCGGTTCCCAATTGCTCAAGAACAGACCTTCCAGCTCAGACCGTGGTGCCTGCTTTCGGTAGCCGCGGCAATTGGTTACAATATAAACAACAGATACCGAGGCGGCAGCAATGGTGCGACCTGAAACGCGTAAGCACGTTACCCGAAAAATTTGCCGAAAAATGGAATGTCATCAAGTGGGGGCCCCATGGCACGAGTTACGTTCCAAGTCATAGACGGAATAGATAAAGGGCGAATTTTCCGCGATTTGCCGACCCCATTTACCATCGGCCGTGAGGAGGGAAACCTGATTTGTCTGAATGACGAGCGTGTCAGTCGCTGCCACCTGAAAGTCATCAGCGACCAGGAAGACATAGTGATTCTCGACTTAGACAGTACCAACGGTACGATAGTAAATGGTAAGTCCGTGACCATATGTCGGCTGGAAATTGGGGACTGCATTCGTCTGGGGCGGACGTCGCTGCTGTTTGGGTCACCGCAGGAAATCGCTCAGCTGATTGCTCGAGCGCGGGGTGAACTGCAATCGTCTCAGCTGGTTTCTCCTGTGGACGAACCAGGCGAACGCACGCCCCAGGTGCCTGCCGATCTAATTGGGGACGAGCCTGTGCCCGTCCAATTGAGCCCGGCAGACACAGTATCCCACGTGGCCCTGTTACTGAAGCGCACCGATTCTCCGCCCCCTGTGCCCAGTGGCCTTTCTCCTCAGCAGGCAGCGCGGCTGGTGGGCTTTCTGGAACTTATTCACGAGCGCCTGGCCCGGTGTTCCCGAGAGGCGTTTTACCACATCGAGGCGAAAAACCACATCCTCATTCCGCAACATGCCTGGCACGATCTCCTGGATTTACATGTTCTTGTGGCCCGCTACATTCGCGCCTTGACCGAACCAGACGATTGGGAAGAGTTGCGGTGAGCCCCAGGAGTTGTCGGCTCAAAGGAAAATTAGTCAATTCCCGAAGATTTTGCTTGACAGGCAAACTTCACTACTCTAAACTAAGAACAGCATTAGCGGCAAAGCCCCGTCTGCTTTGCATCGAGTATCTGCGATACTCCGCTGGTGCCTGGTAAAAAAACCCTAGGCCCTGGTTGTGGAGTTGGCCGAGCAGACCCCGAACGTTCTGCGCGGCGACTCCCCAGAAGTAATACCGCCTGGAAGCGGTTTCAGGGCGAACGTGGGGGAAGCTATGTCTGGCCTGCCGGCGAGCAGTGGCTTGCTGCGCCTCCAGGCGCGGCCGGCACCATGGGATTGCCTGTCAGCGCTGAGTCCCGGCGCACTTTCAGTCCTCTTGTCCTGGGGGTTGCCCCTCACCCCTTCGCCGGGCACGGTGTCGCTGGTTAGCACAAGGTTGGCTGGCCGTGGGACCATGAGGAATCGGCTTTTCCCTCCCCGCTCTGGCGGCCTTGAGGTCGTGGTATGCTCACGCATCACTTCGCGCTGATTGCTGATGACCCACACCTGACAGATTCTGTGCTCCGGGAACTGGCACGCTACGCCCCAGGACAGACCAGAGATCACGCGGGTATGTCGGCAGCAGAGTCCTGGAAAGTTAAGGATTGGGAGAGTGCGGGGCAGGTGCTGCAGTTTTGGCAAGCCAGCGTTATTCTCGGCATCACGCGTCCGACTGAAGTAGCGCTAGCCCGGCGCATCGTTCAGGAGGTGAGTTTACGGCGGCTGCCCTTTACCTTGGTCGTTCTCGCCAGTGCGGAGTGTCTCCAAGAAGTGCAGCCGTGGCATCGCTTTGGAGTACGGGTCTTAGAATGGCCCCGTGACCTGGCCGGGCTGACGCCGGCGCTGCGGCTCCCACTGGAACATCCCCGCACCGCGGACTTGGCTCAATACGCCCACAACAGCCTGGAACAGGAAATCGCCCTGCGCCTGGCGCCTTATACACCTTCGCTCTTGCCCATGGTGGAAAAACTCGCCTTAGCCGCACGCCACGACGTCACCGTTCTCCTGACAGGCGAAACCGGCACGGGCAAGACTTATCTGGCGCGTCTGATTCATGATTTTTCGCCTCGACGCAAAGAGCGTTTTCTCATCGTACCTTGCGGTGCCTTGTCGCCCAATCTGATCGAGAGCGAGCTCTTCGGGCACGTAAAAGGGGCCTTCACTGGAGCCGACCGCAATCGTCAAGGCAAATTTGCTGCCGCAGGCCAGGGCACCCTTCTGTTGGATGAAATTGATGCCCTCCCCTTGGAACAACAAGCCAATCTCCTGCGCGTGGTTGAAACCGGCGAATATGAGCCAGTGGGCAGCAATGAAACTTTCAAGAGCCAGTGTCGCCTAATTGTTGCCAGCAACCGCAACTTACGCGAGGAAGTGGAACGAGGCAAGTTTCGCGAGGATTTGTATTACCGACTGAACGTCATGTCTTTCCATCTGCCGCCGTTGCGCGAACGCCTGGAAGATATTGAGCCTCTGGTGCGAAACATGGCGGCCCGCTTTTGCGCGCGTTTTCATAAGGAGTTATTCGACATCAGTTCCGAAGCACTTTCCCTGCTGGAAACCTACCATTGGCCGGGCAACGTCCGCGAATTGGAAAATGCCATTCAACATGCGGTGCTCGTCAGTCGCGGTGCAGTGCTCTTACCAGAACACCTGCCTGAAACCGTGCGCCAGCACGTGGAGATGCAAAAGGCCAACGGGAAGCACGAGGCAGTTGCTCGAGAGGGCCTTAGTTATAACCGGGAACTGTTGGAACGCACGATTATCCTGCGGGCATTATCCCAGCATGGTTTCAGCCGTACCCGCGCTGCCCACGAACTCGGTATCAGCCGCGTTACTCTTTATAAGAAAATGAAAAAATATGGTCTGTTGTCTCCCCCTATCGGTCCGCCGGCTCAGTCGTAAGGCCCCGGTGGCGAAACGCTCTCAGTTATCACGGAACTGACTTGTCCAACTCTCAATTCTGTTGGATGGAGGTGAAGGTCCCAGGATTCAAGTTGTCGAGCCGCCCTCTGAAAATCCCACTGCGCGCACGGGCGTGGTTTTCATAGAATGAAACAAACCCGCCTGACCTCATCGTCCGCACTAGCACGAACAAACCGAAGTCCACCCAGTCCTTACCGCAGAACCAACCACCATCCTCCCATCCTGAAGGCACTCTGGTGGAGGGTAGATGATGCAGGGCAAACTGCTCAGCAAGCAAGGTAAACTTATTTTGGGGTGTTGTGGATTGTGGGCGGGATTTCTTTTGGTGCTCCCGATGTGGGAGGTGCGAGGTCAAGCAGGGCCAAAACCTGTCCCCGGGCAGAAACCGCGCGTCGCAGCTCCGGAACTGGAAGGGGGTGTGGAATGGCTGAACACGTCGGGCCCCATCCGTTTGCGCGATCTACGCGGCAAAATTGTGCTCCTGGATTTCTGGACCTATTGCTGCATCAACTGCATTCACGTCCTACCGGACCTGGCCAGACTGGAGAAAAAGTATCCCCAGCAACTGGTAGTCATCGGCGTTCATTCACCCAAGTTTGACACTGAAAAGGATTCCAAGAACATTCGCGAAGCGATTCTGCGTTATGGCATCGAACATCCTGTGGTCAACGATGCGCACCGCCGCATCTGGAACAGCTACCGGGTAATTGCCTGGCCCACCTTTTTCCTGATCGACCCGGAAGGCTATATTGTAGGTCGTGCTTCCGGCGAGGGACTGGGAGAGGTGCTGGATGCGGCCATTGCCCAGCTCATCGAAGAACATCGCGCCCGCAAGACGCTCAACGAACAGCCCATCCGTTTTGATTTGGAAAAATTCCGCCAGCGGGAAAAAACGCCCCTTTACTTTCCCGGCAAAGTGCTGGCCGACGCCACCAGCCGGCGCCTGTTTATCGCAGACAGTTCCCATCACCGCCTGGTGGTTACGGATTGGGAAGGAAAAGTGCTTGCCGTCGCCGGCACCGGTGAGCCCGGTTGGCGCGATGGGCCTTTTGATAAGGCACAATTCAACGACCCTCAGGGCTTGGCTCTGGACGGTGAAAAACTCTATGTAGCTGACCGTAAGAATCACCTGATTCGTATTCTCGACTTACGTACGCGGCAGGTTGCCACCCTGGCCGGCACCGGACAACAGAGCCAGGATCGTCGCGCTGCAGGTAAACCGCGGGAGATCGGTCTCAACAGCCCCTGGGACTTGCTGCTGGTGGGAAGCACTCTATACATCGCCATGGCCGGGCATCATCAGATCTGGAAATTGGATCTGCAGCAAGAGCACTTATCCGCATACGCCGGCAGCGGTCTGGAGGAAATCATAGATGGCACGCTCAGTTTCAGTGCCTTTGCGCAACCCAGCGGGCTGGCTACGGATGGCCAATGGCTCTACGTGGCCGACAGCGAGACCAGCAGCATTCGCGCCGTTTCGCTCGATCCCCAACGCAACGAAGTACGCACCCTCGTCGGTATGGGACTGTTTGAGTTCGGCGACCGCGATGGTCAGGGTCGCGCAGTCCGTTTGCAACATCCCCTGGGCATCGCTTACCATAACGGCCAACTCTATATCGCGGATACCTATAACAACAAAATCAAAGTCCTCGATCCCGCAAAACGAACCTGCCAAACTTTTCTCGGTGACCGCCAGGCAGGCCACTCCGACGAGCCTCCACGCTTTGATGAACCGGCGGGTATTTGCGTCGCCGGAAACTTCCTTTTCGTGGCAGACACCAACAACCATGCCATTCGTGTGATCCATCTTCAGACCAAACGGGTGCGCACCTTAGCCCTGCAAGGTTTAACCCCGCCAGCGCCGCCATCTCCTCCCAGCCGTCCTTCTTTCCCCGAGCCTGCGGTCGTTCGGGCTACTCCTCAGCAGATACCTACCACCGGGGAACTCACCGTGCAGGGATCCCTTCCTGTCCTCGCTGGGCAGAAACTGGTGGCCGATTCCCCGTGGCCATGTCTCGTCGAAGCCCTGCGAGGCAATCACAGCCTCTGGGAGCAAACTTACCGCTTGTCCGCGGACGTTGCCAGTCCCCAATTCCGTTTTACGATTCCTGCGGACAAACTCGCTTCGGCCGATTCCTTGCGGATTACTGTCGGCTACTCCACCTGTCCTGAGCGCAGCACGGGGGTCTGCCTGTTGCACGCCGTGCGCTGGGAGATCCCAATTCAGCCTAAGCCCGACTCACCACAGCGGGCACTCACTTTGGAGCCACCCAAGGACTCTGGAAAGAAACCTTGAGTCTTCCCAGTTCTCTGGAGATGCCGTCACACAGTCATACGATTCCTGACGCATCCCAGACCCCAGCCTGGCAAGACTCTTGCGCTCTCAATTGCCGCGTGGCTCTAGAGCGACTGGATTTTCAACCTGCCATGCCGCCTATTGACCTGCTTATACGAAAAACTGGCCGTTTTCCGTTATGCCACACCATCCGCGGCCGCAACGGGCTGTGCTTCATGACGTCCACTGGCGCCAGGAGCTACTGGCTTCGGTGCATCTCCCAGGGGTATCGTCTACGCATCGTGCTTGCCTTGTTGAGTATTTTCCTCTGGTGGACAGGTGGCCAGGCACAGGAAGCTATTGACGAAATTTTTGAGTTTTTCCGCGAACCGCAAACCGCCACCGTGACAGCACCGCTGCGCGGAGCATTCGCTCAAGCCGTGGACGAACTGCGCGTTCAACTCTTCCCCGATCATCCCCGTCGCGGCGACCTGGTGCGGCTGGAAGTTGTAATTCGGCTGAAGCCCGGCTGGATGACCTATCCGCTGAAGCAGGACGATAAGGAGCTGGCTAACGTCGTCAACCAGTTCGATTTACCGGACACCACTGTGCTGGTACCGTTAGACGATTGGCAGGCCCCTGCACCACTTACTGTCCAGGAGGGACCTTATCGTAAACATTACTACCGCGACTCGGTCACCTTCTCTCGAAACCTGGTGGTGCGTCCCGAGGCCAAACCCGGCCAGCACTCTTTCTCGGTACAAGGGCGTATTCTGGTTTGCGTCAAGCAGGGAAATCAGGAGCGCTGTTTGCCGCCGGAGAAGTTTGCCGTCCAGGTACCGTTACTCGTGCTTCCAAAGAGTGTGGACGTTCCTCAAGAAGTGCGAGCGATCCTGGAAAAATTTTCCACGGGCCCCCAACCCTCGACCGAGCCACGTCAGCAAGAGCGCACTTCCTCGGAGGCCAGCGCGCAAGCCCCCTCGGCAAAAGATAATCTGCTGCAGCGCGGCCTGCTGGCTTTCATTCTCAGCGGGATGTTCTGGGGTTTAGTTTCGCTGGCCACCCCTTGCGTCTTTCCCATGATTCCCATCACCGTGAGCTACTTCCTCAAGCAAGCAGAAAAAGAACACCATCGCCCCGTATTTTTCGCGCTGGTGTACAGCGGCACCATTGTCATTGTGTTGACGCTCGGCGCTCTGCTGCTGCTGGGCTTCTTTCAAGCTGCGATTCAGCATTGGTTGACCAACGTCTTCATTGGCGGATTGTTTATTTACTTTGCCCTGAGTCTGTTTGGCTGGTATGAGATCCAACTCCCTGCGAGCCTGGCACGATTCACCTCGACCCGCGAAGCTCAGGGCGGTGTCCTTGGGGTGGTATTCATGGCCCTGACGTTTACGATTATCAGTTTTGCCTGCGTAGCGCCATTTCTCGGCGGATTTGCCGGACTGACCCCTTCGCTCGGCAACATCCTGACCATGTTGCGACAGGGTGAGTTCGGCCAGCTGCTCCTGGTGTTACTGATTTTGCTCGCTGGCGGTCTAGCCTTTTCTCTGACTTTCGCCTCCCCCTTCTTCCTGCTGGCCCTGTTCCCGACCTTGCTCAAGGCCCTTCCCAAGAGCGGGAACTGGATGAATACGGTGAAAGTGGTGATGGGTTTCCTCGAGTTGGCGGCCGCTCTGAAATTCCTGCGCGCGGGGGAAAAGCTGCTTCTTGGCGATGCCGTGGTATTGACTTTCGACTTCGTCTTAGGCAGCTATGTCGCCATCGCCGCCGCCTGCGGTTTTTACTTACTCGGATTGTTCCGCCTGCCCCATGACGAACCGCAAAACGCTCACATCGGCGTGCCCCGTCTGCTGTTCGGACTGGCCTTCCTGACGTTAGCCGCCTACCTGCTTCCGGGCCTCTATCAGGCACCGTTGCCCGCTCGAGAAGGACAGGAGAACTATGCCTCCTCGATGCGCGTTCGACCGAAAGGTGCCGTCTATGCCTGGCTCGAGTCCTTTCTGTTGCCTGACGCGGTGCCGGAACAAGCCCTGGGCAGTATCCACCGCGGGCTGGAGCTGGCTCTCAAACGTAAGCAACGGCTTTTCCTCAATTTCACCGGCGATACCTGAACGAATTGCAAGATCAACGAGAACAGTGTGTTCTCGCTGCCCGAAGTGCAAAAACGTCTTCACCAATACGTCCAGGTCTATCTCTACACCGACGTCGTGCCCGCAGTATTTCAACCCTCCACACCGCCAGAATGGAACCGCGATTTCCAATGGCAGGCCTTCGGCGATGCTCAGCTGCCGCTTTATGTCATCCTCGAACCGGTTAGTGAGCGCCAGGCTCGCCTGATAGCCGTTTACAACGAAGGCAAGATCAATGATGTCGCCGGCTTCCTTCGTTTTCTCGATGCCAGCTTGACCGCTCCCGCCTCACGCCTCATTGAGCTTCCTGCCCTGCCGCCCTCCTGAAACCAATTCACTTTTCCCTGCTTCTTAGCCAGAATCGGCTATTGCTCACTGACTCGATTCAATCAATTTCCTTTCTTTGCACAATTCAGATCAAATAAGTACACAACTCACACAAGATTGAGTCGAACCGCTCGACCATCGAGTCACTGCTAAACCAACACGCCGCCCAGCTTACATTCAGCATATATGACAAACTATCGTGCTCTTGCGGACCTGATCCACTGATTGATAGAGTCCGTCCAACAATTAAATGTCAGGAGACGACTATGAAAGCGGCCTACTACACGGAAACTGGCGGGCCTGAGGTGATTCGTTATGGTGAACTGCCAACTCCCGAGCCGCGCGAGGGAGAGGTCTTAGTGCGCATCGCTGCCGCTTCCTTGAATCCGATAGATACCTATATCCGTGCCGGAACCGTGGCTATGCCGAGACCAAACCCCTATATTCCTGGCTGCGATTTAGCAGGGACAGTGGTTAAGTTAGGGCCAGGAGTTCAACGATTTCAGGTGGGGGACCGTGTCTGGGGAAGTAATCAGGGCCTTTTCGGTCGGCAAGGCACTTTCGCGGAATATGCCGCGGTACGGGAAGATTGGCTTTATCCGATCCCCGCCGGCGTTAGCGAACAGGAAGCGGCCGCTGTGGCTTTGGTAGGAATTACTGCGCATCTGGGACTATTCCGTTGCGCACGCTTGCAGCCGGGAGAGGTGGTTTACGTTAATGGTGGCACGGGAGGCGTCGGCTCTATGGTAGTGCAAATGGCCAAGGCCATTGGAGCGCTTGTAATAACCACCGTCGGCTCTGAGGCAAAAGCGCAACTCTGTCGCCAATGGGGCGCAGACTTAGTTCTCAATTATAAGACGGACGATATAGTAGCAAGCATTAAGTCATTCACCCAGGGGCAAGGCGTGCATGTGTGGTTTGAGACCCTGCGGGAACCTGACTATGACCGCATGGTCGAAGGCACGCGGTTACGTGGCCGCCTGGTAGTTATAGCAGGCCGCCAAGCTCGGCCCCCATTTCCCCATGGGCCTTTTTATGTGAAAGACCTCACCCTTTATGGTTATGCGATGTTCAATGCTACCCCCGAAGAACAACGACGTTGTGCAGAGGATATCAATCGCTGGCTAGCAGAGAAAAGGCTGCAAGTTCCCATCGGAAGAATATTCAAATTATCGGAAGCGGCACAGGCTCATCGCTTTCAAGAGGAAAACACCTTGCATAAGGCCGGAACGTTAGTCGGAAAAATAGTCTTAGTTCCTGAGTAGCTAATATCATTAGTGCTTAACGAATGGCGGCTTCCAAATAACTAACACCCTTCATTCGCGTTTCATAATCGCGAATAACAAGCATGCTGCTAACTTAATCGTATCATCTCTGTATTCATGCGCATAACCGGCATCAAATCTTCTGGGCAACTATCTCGTTCTTCGAGATGATAGCGGCCAAAGGATTGACGGGTGAGTGGGTTTCTGCAAATCATTATGGCTTTCGGTATGGTTGCTAAGTTCTTGTAAACGCAAATGACAAAGGTTAGCGCAGAGGAAAGCGAAATCTAAAGTTTTGTCACCTGCAATTCTAAATTATTCGCATGCATGACTCTTGCTACGTAGGCGAAAATGTATGTGGTCATATCACACTTAGCATCTAATAGTCCCGAGTAACGAGCATTAGGTTAAGTCAATCATATCTTCTCTGCAGTAATCTGCGTAATTCGTGGTTAATTCTCCACAGGACTATTCCTAGTGGCAGGGTCTGAAATACTATGCCAGGCGGATTATTAGAGACCTACTGGCAGTTGATTCACTAGCCAACTATCGGCGTTCAAAAAACGCTGGTCTAATTTGATACAAAACGTGTGTTTCCGTAACTATCTCACTTTATGTCTAATCTTGTGAGCTATTGCAACACAAGTACTTTCTTAGTGGATGTAGAGCTTGCAATCTAACGGGGTAGGCGTACTTTATAGAGGTCGAAACGTCCAGCGCGTTCGGAAACGTAGACCAGGTGTTGGCTGTCGGGGAACCACCAAGGATAGTCATCGCGACCTGGATGATTAGTCACGCGGCAGGGATGAGAACCGTCGGCGTTCATGACATAAATTTCATAGTTTCCGTCGCGGTTACTCGTAAAGGCAATCATTTTTCCATCGGGAGACCAAACTGGACGGATGTCCATACCAGGGGACTGCGTGAGCCGACGCACATTTTCGCCTTGAGCATCCATGACATAGATTTCATAATCGCCATCCCGACTGGAACTAAACACGATCTGTTTCCCATCCGGCGAAAAGCGCGGCCAATTATTGATGCCTGCGGTGTTCGTGAGAAACTGGCGGTTCTGCCCTTGCATATTGACGCAAGTGATTTGCTGTCCGGTGGCCGTTGGAATGCTGAACACCACGCGAGTGAGGTCAGGACTGATCGCTGGGCTGCGCATGCCGGCAAAGCCGCTACCGGGATCGTAAATCGCGTCGCGTTTTTCCTGGTAATCGCGGATTACCAGTATGAGGTTTAGATTCGCGCGGTTCTGCACGAAAGCAGCGTAGCGGCCCGTCGGCGAGTAAGCGATCTCGAATTCGTTAGTGTTAGCGTCGGGGTGGAGGCGTTCTGTCTTGCCTGTGGCCAGGTGAAGTCGCCATAGACTTAGAAGTGTGGGTGTTTCCTGCAACGTATAGATAATTTCCTGGCCGTTGGGGTGCACCACCGGATCGGCCTTCCATTTGCCATCTGAGGTAAGCTGCTGTTCAGCCAGACTGTCATCCTGGGAATAGAAGTTCGTCGCAACGCCCAAAAGCGCCAGCCAGCAAATAAGAACCGCCAATCGGTGCATCACAGATCCTCCAAGCACGAGACTTTGTGCAGGGGCCTTTGAGTTATTGTGATTGCATCGAGTTGTGGTCATATTAGCTAAGCGAGCTAGGTTCGCTCTAAGCATGGGTCATGGCTATCATTCAGCATCAGCATACATATATGTCGCTCGATAATCCCTTGGACCTTGCTCAGCATTATCTAGTTTAGAAATTACTCGTTTCGGAGTGTCAATTACCCGCCAGGCGGAACTGGTGCAGCTCGGCTAGGAGGCGCTTGGAGTAACTCGTGGGCACCTTGTTCGAGGAGGCGGAGAGCCAGTTGTTCGCCGATGGTGGCAGCTTGGGGTGCGGTGGCAGTTTCCGTGCCTTCGAGGCAGCGAGAGCCGTCGGGCGAGAGGATCACTCCGTGTAGAGTAAGATGAGGACCCGCGATGGTAGCGTGGGCGGCGATGGGTACTTGGCAGCCACCCCCTAAGCGTCGCAGAAACGCGCGTTCGGCGGTCACTGCTAACCAAGTAGCGGGGTGGTTGATTTGTCGAACGACTTCGAGGGTGGCAATGTCGTCGGCGCGGCATTCGACGGCAATCGCCCCTTGACCCACGGCGGGAGTCCAATTGCGGACGTCGAGTCGTTCGGTGATGGCCTGCGTGAGTCCCAGCCGGGCCAGACCCGCTTCGGCGAGAATGAGACCGTCGAGGTTTTCCGTGTCGAGCTTGCGAAGGCGGGTTTCGACATTGCCGCGAATGGGCACGATTTCCAGGTCGGGGCGCAGGCGTTTGAGCAGAGCCTGGCGGCGCAAACTGGCGGTGGCAATCCGACCTGCAGGGGGCACCGCTTTCAAGGACGGATGTTTGCGGGAGATGAAGACGTCATTAGCGGGGCCACGCGCAGGTACGGCGGCCAGGAGTAATCCTGGTACGGCAATGGTGGGCAGGTCTTTGAGGCTATGCACGGCCAAATCTACATCGCCACGCAGCAGGGCTTGCTGGATTTCGCGGGTGAAAACGCCCGTACCACCAATCTGCGCCAGCGGGGCATCGCGGAGTACGTCGCCGGTGGTGCGGATGATTACCAATTCGACGGTTCGTGGCGCCACTATGGGGCGGAGCAGGTTGGCAATGTGTTCGGCTTGCCAACGCGCCAGGGCACTCCCACGGGTTCCAAGCCGTAATGGCGTCATCGTGGTCGGGGTCGCTTGGTTTGCTGCGGCGGAGAGCACGTGAGACGAGTTAAGAAACTCGCTCATCGTTGGCTTATTGAGGTCACAACGCTGAATACAGCCAGTTGCTAGAATTGTAGCGAGTGGCTTCAGTAGAGGGGGAATATGACAAGGTGGAAACTTCATGGTACGACGATTTTGGCCGTCCAGCATCGCGGTCAGGCAGCGATGGGAGGAGACGGCCAAGTTACCATGGGTAGCGTGGTACTCAAAGGGGATGCGCGGAAGATCCGTCGGCTTTATCAGGGACGAGTGTTAGTGGGCTTTGCCGGGGCTGCAGCCGATGCTTTCGCTTTGCTGGAGCGCTTTGAGGCCAAGCTCAACGATTACCAGGGAAGTGTGCCCCGTGCGGCAGTGGAGTTAGCGAAGGAGTGGCGGACGGATAGAGTGTTGAGGCGGCTCGATGCCATGCTCGTCGCGATGGATCGCAACAGTTTGCTCTTGCTGAGTGGCACGGGCGAGGTGATCCAGCCAGAGGATAACGTGTTAGGGATTGGTTCGGGTGGGGCATACGCGGTAGCGGCAGCGCGGGCGTTATTGCGCCACACGAATTTGACCGCGAAAGAGGTGGTACGGAGTGCGTTGGAGATTGCCGCGGATTTGTGCATTTATACGAATCGCAATATCGAGATTGAGGAAATTGGCACCTAATGGGAAAGGAGCGAGCCGTGGTGACCGAACTGACGCCGCGGCAAATCGTCGAGGAGCTGGATAAGTACATTGTGGGTCAAGCAGCGGCCAAGCGAGCCGTAGCCATTGCTATTCGCAACCGTTGGCGGCGCTGGCAGCTGCCGGCAGAAGTGCGCAAGGATGTCCTGCCGAAGAACATTATCATGATCGGCCCGACAGGCGTGGGGAAAACGGAAATTGCGCGGCGTTTGGCCATGCTCGTCGGCGCGCCGTTTTTGAAGGTGGAAGCCACGAAATATACCGAAGTCGGTTATGTAGGCCGCGATGTCGAGAGTATGATCCGCGATCTCGTCGAGGTAGCCGTGGGCATGGTTCGGCAGCAGCAGCGTCAACTGGTCGAAGCGCAGGCGCGAGAGCGCGTTGAGGAGCGCTTGCTCGATTTGCTGTTACCG
>JANWVZ010000054.1 GCA_025056555.1 Gemmatales bacterium
AGTAACGGTAGAAATACGGGAAACCTTGTGGGGGGAGTTGGTGAAGAATCCGCAACAACCGCCGAGTTTTTTCCTGCGCTACTGTCCGCAGGCCCAGGTGCAAAGTTGGGCGTTATTGCACTGGGCGGCGCGGTTGCAGCAGGTGGTTCAGGCCCATTTGCAAGCTAAGCAACTGGCAGAGCAATATCAACAGGAGCGGGCCAAACAGGTAGCCATGCTCCGACAGCGCCGTGAGGAGGTCTTGCAGCAACTTCGGGAGCTTGAGAAGCGCGACTTGTTGGACATTTGGAAGCGTGAACAAGGGCGGATGCGAGAAGTGCCGAAAGTATTGCCGCTGGAGTTGTGGTTGCAGTTGGGGCCGAGTTTGGAACAGCGGTACGTCAGCCGCAGCGGTACTGAGTTGCTGACTTGGGCCGAGGAAGTTTGGCACTTAGCTTTCTTTAGCGAACGTTGGATATTCACGGGCCACGAAGGCCCAATAACCAGCGTGGCGGTAAGTCCCGACGGCAAGTATGTGGTGTCGGGAAGCGGGGACGCAACGGTGCAGCTGTGGGATTTAGCCAGCGGGCAGGGAGTGCGGCGGTTCACGGGGCACGAAGGGGCAGTCACGAGCGTGGCGGTGAGTTCCGACGGCAGGTATGTGGTGTCGGGAAGCAATGACGACAAGACCGTGCGCGTATGGTACATCGGCGACCTAACGCGGTGATAGCGGAACCGGTTGCCGAGAGTACTGGTAGGAGTCGAAAAGGTGGGCGATGTTCGGTGACCAGGACCGGATGGTGCAAACTAACTGCCGCATACCGGTTACCCGCGCGGACGTACATCAGTGATGGGCAGGGAAAGCTGTGGACCGCTCGCTAGTCAGGATGAACGTGCAGAATCTTGGCGTTCCTGTTGCCGACGGATGGCATATAGCCGGTCAAATGAGCGGGTTATGGCGAAAGCGGTTTTCGAGTACACTGCGACAACTGAGGGCCGCTGTCCATTGCTCTGAGGGCGCCGTCAGGACATTTATTGCCGTGGATGGCGCTGCATTCAAGCATTGGCAGCACAAGGGCCAGAGGAGTTCGGGACTGACCATGGACAGCCCCCAGAACCAGGTCGCCTTGAGTGTGGCGAGGCAGCGTCATGAAAAGAAGGCCGTCAGGATGTGTGGCTTAGAGAGGCCTCCGTCATAAATTGGTGCCGTACATTATCGAGCCGATGTACCCTGAAGAACCTCGTTCGGAAAGAGTAATGTCAATCGTGCCGAGCAAGGCGCGTATGAGTCGCTATTCAACGCAACCAAATCTTGCAGCGAAGTCAGGTTGGAGACACCGAGCAGTCTGGCTCGTATCTCCTCAGAGACTCGGGGGGTCATTGTAGGTCCTGGGGGTGAACGACCTCACCGCCAGCACGGGAGCCCAGTGCACGCCAGGCATGTAAGCTGATACTGTTGCGTACCTGTCGTGTGGAACCGTCCACCAGCAAGACATTGACACCGCCGACGTGATAGCTGCGTGCGGTGATAATGGCATAGGTAGGGGAGGTTTGGGAGTGATGTTCGCGGCGGGAGTTCCAATCTACGTCCAGGGCGTTGCCGCTTGGGTCGGTGAAGGGCACCCTGGTGTTAGGGGGCAGGGCGAAGGTAACAGCGGTTTGATGAACCCGACCATCTACCCATTCGGTGTGGCCGTTGCTGGCCAGCGAGCCGCTCACATAAAGCAGAGTGGCGGCGATATCCGCAGGAGGCGGCTGATTCGGTGTGTTTGGGTTGCCGCTGTCGCGCACGTAAGGTGTCCAGGCTTTGACCTCGGCGAAGGCTACGGTGTTGCTCGTGCCATCGAGTATCTCAGCGATGGGGGTGCCGTAGCTGTGTGAAAACACACCGTCGCCCCGCTGCGCGGTAACAGGGTCATAAACGAACCATACGCCGAGGTTGGCTCCATACGACAGCGGAAAGTAACGCTGTCCTGAGGAAGCCTGGTAAATTACCTGTTTAGCGTCCGAGGGACACAGGAAAAAGGGGATTTTCACCTCAGTAACTGGCCAATGAAAGGGGTCGGAGTAAGGCAGGTTGAAGTTGATGCGTTTATGCAAGTTATCCTGTTCCATATAGGGCAAAAGTCGCGCCTGTACGGACCAATCATCAGTGAAACCGGTGCGGATAATCATGGCTTCGGGGAAGCGGTCGAGTTGCGAGTGATGATTATGAAGGGCGATACCCAGTTGCTTGAGATTATTCAAACACCTCATCCGATTGGCCGCTTCCCGCACCCGTTGCACCGCGGGCAGAAGCAGAGCCAGCAACAGGCCAATGACTGCGATGACTACCAGCAGTTCGATTAGAGTAAATGCCACACGGGGATACTGGGACGCGAGCAATTGACCGCGGCGGATTCGGCGCCGAACCGGATAGCTGAGGCAGTATCCAAGAGATTGGGACTGTATTCGCTCGTTAGTCGGTTCCATCTCAGGCACTCCATCCCAGACGATATCAGTTTGGTATTGAGATTCAATCGCAACAATTTTATAAGTGAAGGGTCACGTCGTCCATCCATTTCTTGAAATTCTTGTCCACTTAACCTCCTCGTTTGCAAGATATTATTTGAAGAGGACTTAAGGATTATTAGTCTTAGTTACCGTAGCTGAAAGCGACAGCGACCCTATGTTGAAGATACTGCGTTTCATCTTGAACGCCGTTCACATTACCGCGACTCTGCCATGATTTATTGCCGGGAGAAGTCTGGCGCTCGCCTACAATAAGTGCAGGGCAGGCTCCCCTGATGCACGGTCTGGACAAGGGAGGCAGGGCTCTCATGAAGGACGAAGAACTTCATGGTTTCCTGGTGATTGATAAGCCGAAGGGCATGACGTCCCGGGAGGTAGTCAACTGCGTCCAGGATTGGTTCCCCGAGAGTCGTCCCGGCCACGCCGGCACACTCGATCCGTTGGCCACGGGAGTGTTAGTGGTAGCCTTGGGCAAGGCAACGCGTTTGTTGGAATACGTTCAGAATATGCGAAAGGTGTACCGCGCCACCCTATGTTTGGGCGCGCGGAGCGCCACCGATGACGCGGAAGGCCCGATCACACCGTCTTCCGAGGCGCGGCCTGTGCCTGAAGCAACGCTACGGGAATCGCTGGCGAAGTTGGTAGGCGAAATCCACCAGGTGCCGCCGGCGTTTTCCGCAGTCAAGGTGGAGGGCCGACGTGCCTGGAAGGCCGCACGCCGACGTCAAGAAGTGGAATTGGCGCCGCGGCGGGTAGTCGTCTATCGCATTGATTTGCTTGCCTATGATTGGCCGAAGCTGGACATTGAGGTGGAATGCGGTCGCGGTACCTACATCCGCGCTTTGGCTCGGGACTTAGGCGAACAGCTGGGTGTAGGCGGGTACGTCGAGGAGTTGCGTCGGCTGCGGGTCGGGCCGTTTCGTGTTGAAGATGCGATTACGCTTACGGTTTCGCCCGAGGAAGCGCGAGCGGCGTTACGTCCGCTAAGCGATGGGGTGATGGAGTTGCCCCGTTTGACGCTGGCGGATTCGGATCGGATACATCGGCTCTGTCAGGGTCAACGGCTGATTCTGCCCCCGGAGTATGATGTACCAACCGGGGCACTCCCGCCCGCGGGAGAAGTGGCAGTATTTGACCAACAGGGTCAACTCGTTGGCATCGCCCATTGGGATGCCGTCAGCCGCCAACTGGCTCCGATTAAGATTCTCCAACCCTGCAGCTAGCTGCTGATGCCCATGCGTCGAACCTCGTTGGCTCATAAACCGAAGAAATCCGTTAACGGCCTATAGCCTGCCCAAAGGCCCCTGCTTGTTCCCCAGAAGTTGGTTATCGTTCGTAATTTGGGGAGAAGCCTGATTGGTGAGGACAATGCCAAACGTTCCGTTAAACGCAATTTGGTTCGCTGAGATGCGTGGCTTGGCACTGTCTTGGACCACGATACCGGCGAGGACATTATGGGTGATGAGGTTACTCCGAATGACGGCAGTAGTCTGTTCGGAGCAAATTACGCCGTATTCTTTGTTCCTGGTACAGGTGTTGTCCTCGACTACCGGGCTGGATTGGTGAAGCAGGCCGATGCCATGCCTGTTACCAGAGCATGTATTCTTGACGCAACGGCCCGTGGCTTCCGCTTGATACCGGATGCCATGCCAAAGATTGTCCACGCATTGGTTGCCGTGCGCAACCAGTCGGCTGTTCTTGCGGGCGCAAATGCCATCGTGGCTATTTTTTTCAGAGCGACAGTTGATTACAGTAGCTTGAACACCATCCCACAATCCGATGCCGCTCCAGCCATTGCCCGAAACGTAACTGTCAGCAATGTGTATCTTGCAATGAAAACCTGCTACGAGACCATCACATTGATTGGCAATAGCTGAGCACTTCTTCAGTTCTGCGGTTGCATTAATAAAGCAAGCCCCGCTGCCGCGATTGTTGCTGAAAGTACATTCCTCACAAAGGACTTGGCAGGTCTCCGGCCCCTCTACTGTCAGGCCCGTCTCTCCGTTGTTAGTAAAAAGGCATTTGCGTAGCGTGATGCGTTCGGCAGCAATAACAGCCAAACCGCGGCCGAGCCCTATCCCCTCCTGATGTCGTCCACCCGTGACCTTACAATGGAGCATGGAGAAAACCCCCGACTCGACTCGGAGGACATCGGCCGGTTGAGAGCCGGTGTATTCCACGGTCAGGTCTTGCACGTTCCACGGTCCCGCGCCAACAAACCGCAGCACCTGTCCCGGAACGGTAGAAACAATCCTGGTTTTATCGCGGCCTTCGCCCCGCAAATGAATGGCTTTGGCAATGACTAAACCTCGCGGCAACTGATGATCGCCCGCAGGTAAGTAAATCCAGTCTCCTGGTCGGGCTTGCGCTAGCGCAGCTTCCAGGTTGGGAACGTCCTTGCCCACGAGCCACTTGCGTATGTGAGCGGGAACCTCTGGCGGCAGAACTGGAGAAGAAGCATTTGGCTTATTCGATTGACCATCTCCCGGGTCGTGAAAGATGGGGCCTTGGCCATTATCAAGCAGAGTTTGCTCGTCCTCCAGAAGGGGTTCTGCCTGACGGACATAGATGCCGTAACCCTTGTTTTCCTGACAGCGGTTTTTTCGCAACAGGGGCCGAGCGCCATCCAAGACGCTGATTCCATGCTCGAGGTTGCGCAGACACGTGTTGCCCGCGAGAATCGGCTGGGCGAGTTTACTTACCACATGGATCCCTGATTGAGCATTGGACTCGCAAATGTTGTTTTCGATCTTAGGAAATCCCCCACTGACGACGATGATCCCGTTGAGTTTGTTGTTACGGATGCGGTTGCTGATAATCGTCGGAGAGCTGTTGCCGCGGATGCTGATTCCGTTGTTGCACGAAACCACCTCGTTGTCCTCCACGGTGGCGCAGCTGGCTTCGCTGATAGAAAATGCTGTGTGGCTGTTTTCAACGTGGTTGCGGCGAAGGTGCACCTCGGAAGCACTATGAATCAGGAACCCATCCCAGGTCCCAGAAACGCGGTTTGCCTCAAATTCCGCCTGAGCAGGGTGGAGTATGAAAGCCGCCCCGCGTTCGGTATCGGTGAAGGTACAAGAACGGACGCGGCAGGAAGCTGCCGGCGCAATCTTGATGGCAAATCCGATAGGTGGAGGAAATTGATGCGGTCCCAAGGGAGGAGGCGTTTTTGTCTTGCGAAAATGGCAGTCGCGGATCACGACATGATTTGACTCTACCTGAACTAAGTCGGCGGGCTGATGGCCAAGATGCTCCAAGGTCAGTTTTTCTAATTGCACCTGAGGCGCCGTGATCCTAAGGCCAACAGGAACCCCTGAACACCTGAGGATCGTTTGCTCAGCATTCTCACCACACAAGGTAAGCCTCTTAGAGATGACAAAGGTGGCCGTCAGCTGGTAAGCACCGGGCGGCAGCGCCACGGTGTCCCCATCGCTGGCACAGGCCACGGCCTCGGGCAGCGATGCTACGTCTTGTCCAATGACCCATACGCGCGGCGTTGACGACGATTTTGCCGGGCTGGCGGAAGTAGGAGTTGGCTTAGAGGCAGGACTTGTTGGCTTGGTGACTGCTGGAGGGTTAAGTAAACGATCTTCCTGGGGCTTTGATTGGTTGAGCCGTCGGGTGGCCTCTTGAACTGCGTTGTCGTTGGAAGGTTTCGGCGAGCGATACAGCGCGAAAACCGCTAAAAGGACTACGCCAGCCACGAATAAAGCGATGGCGACCGCGCTGGCAGGTATCAGCCAAGGGGGCAGTGCCTGACGCGGAGGTTGCCTCAGCCGTTGACCAGAATCTTCCCAGAACGAGATACCGGTGGGCGTACTGACATGTTGAGTACTATCACGCGGGGGCAAACGGCCTTCCAAGAGCGGCGCCAGGTTGGCGTCGGCACAGAACGGTAGGAGAGCGTCCGCCACCTCTTGGGGAGTATGGAAACGTTGGTTGGGGTCTTTGGCCAGCATCCGGGCTAAGATTTCAGCCAAAGCCGGAGGTACGTCGGTACGGATGTGTTCGATGGGAGTTGGGTCCTCGACGGCCAAAGCCCGCAGTTTACTCAAGATACTGTCATATTCGGGACCGGAGAAAGGTGGTTTGCCTGCCAGGAGTGCGTAAAACGTCGCGCCGAGACTGTAAATGTCAGCGCGGATGTCCACAGTTTGGCGAGCCGCCTGTTCGGGCGCGATGAATTCCAGGGTGCCCAGGATTACGTTGCCTTGGGTCAGCTGCTGGTCGCCCACGGCCGAGTCGTTGAGACGTGCCAGACCGAGATCAAGGATTTTCACAATCGGCGGGCCAGCCGGCTGCCTGGCCAGCATCAGGTTGCCCGGCTTGATGTCGCGGTGGACCATGCCCTGAGCGTGGATGGCCTGCAAACCCAAGGCAGCTTGGCGAATGATTTCACAGGCTTCGGGAACTGGGAGAGGCCCGACCTTTTTGAGAATTTTCGCCGTATCCAGCCCATCCACGAACTCCATTGCCAGGTAATGAACCTTGCCGACCTGGCCCGCGTCGAGCGCGCGGACAATATGGGGATGTTCGATGCTTCCAGCAGCCCGCATTTCCCGCTGGAAACGCGCCAGCATGTCCGGGTTTTGCAGCCGGTCCGCCGGCAAAATCTTCAAGGCTACAGGCCTGTTCAGGTGAACGTGCACCGCACGGTAAACGACTCCCATGCCCCCTTGGCCCAACTTCGCCACCACGCGATACTGACCGAACAACTGGCCGTCGCCTGCAGCTATATTCTCTATCGTGGCTGGCTTTTCCCCGGCAGTCTTATTGGTCGCCGACGAAGGTGAAACACTCGGGGACGACTTCTTGTCCTGGGAAGGTTTCCCAGAACCAGGTGGCTGGCGACCGGTTGGCGTATTCATATCCATTCTCCTACTCTGGTCAACCTGCTTTAACTCTCCTAGTGCTGCCTGAAAAAGTCAATCAGACCACCCTCTATTGTATTACACGAGCGGGAAGAAGGCACTCAGTTTTCCCCTAAAGCGGGGCGCTCGATAAAATGCCAATAATTCTTAGCCAATAATTTCCATTTAGGCCCGATTCCAACAGGCTTCTTCGGCTAGAAACTTCTTTTGGGGGATAATTGCGACTTCAAGGAAATGCTACCATGTCGGTGCGGACGCGCTTTGCCCCGAGTCCGACAGGATACTTGCACATAGGCGGCGTGAGGACGGCGCTGTTCAATTGGCTTTTCACCCGTCGGCATGGCGGACAGTTTATCCTGCGGATTGATGATACAGACGTCGAGCGAAATCGCCCCGAGGCTTTGCGGCCGATCTTGGACGGCTTCCGTTGGCTGGGCATTATGTGGGATGAAGGTCCCGAAGTGGGGGGACCTCATGCACCGTATTTCCAGTCGCAACGCTTGCCTTTGTACCAGGAGGCGGCCCGAAAACTGGTGCTCGCCGGCCAGGCGTACCCGTGCTTGGCTACCAAGGAAGAACTGGAAACAGAGCGGCGGGCCGCAGAATTGGCCAAACGACCTTATATTCATCGTGGTAAGGGGCGAAATCTGTCGCCGGAGGAAGCACTACAGCTCTGGCAGGAGAAACAGCTTCCACTGCGCCTGAAAGTGCCGCTCGGGCGCAAAATTGTGCTCGACGACCTCATCCGCAAACGTGTCGAATGGGAAACGGATTTGCTCGGCGACCCGGTGATACTCCGTAGCGACGGGACACCGCTGTACAACTTCGCGACGGTGGTGGACGACATCGCCATGAAAATTACCCATGTCATCCGCGCCGCCGAGCACCTGTCTAACACGCCCCTTCAGATTCTGATTTTCGAGGCGCTGGGGGCCTCGCTGCCTGCATTTGCCCATGTTCCAGTCGTCAATGAACCTGGTTCCAAGAAAAAGCTGAGTAAGCGGGACATGAAAAAGTTCGTTACCCCAGAAGTGCGTGCCAAACTTCGCGCCTTGGGCTACACGGATGCGGAGATTGACAGCCGCGATGACTTGAACCCGGCTACCGTCGCCTACTATCAGGAACTGGGTTACCTGCCTCAGGCCCTGGTCAACTACCTCGGACGCCTAGGTTGGAGCCTCGACGGCTACAGCGAAATTATTCCGCTGGAAACGATGATCGCGCATTTCAGCTTCGAGCGGGTCAACGACGCCCCGGCCAGTTTCGACCCGGACAAATTGTATTGGATGGCTGGGGAATACATGCGGCAGTTGAGCGTGGAGGAGAAAGTCTGGGGTGTGGTACCGTATCTGGTGCGGGCCAAACTAATCACCGAACCTGTGGATGAAGCTACGCGCCACAAGATTCGTCGAATCGTCGAAGCGTGTGGTGACCGTCTGAAACTGTTTTCCGATATCCTGACCTACGGAGCGTTTTTCTTTCGCGACCCGGAGTATGACGAATCAGCCTTCGCCAAACGGGTCGCTAAGCAGGGCATACCTGAGCTGCTGGAGCGATTTATATCCGTCCTGGAGCGTACCGAGCCGTTTGCCCCTGAGAATCTAGAGACGGTGCTACGCGAGTTTTGCGATCGGGAAAACGTAAAGGCTGCCGACCTTATTCACGCGGTGCGGGTCAGCACCACGGGTATCACTGTCGGACCGGGGCTCTTCGATATCCTGGCCATTCTCGGTCGGGAAGAATCCATCCGACGCATTCGTCTGGCACTGGCACGGGTCCAGACACCCGTGCAAACGGGGAGAAACTAGCGATGTCGATCGTAGCAGTGGGCACGGTGGCGATTGACTCGATCGAAACCCCAACGGCCAGCGCTCATCATGTCCTGGGCGGCTCGGCAACGTATTTTTCGTATGCCGCGAGTTTCTTTACTAAAGTCCATCTCGTCGCCGTGGTGGGTGATGATTTTCCCATGCAGCACATTGACCTGTTGCGACAGCGGGGAATCGATCTGAGCGGTTTGGAAGTTCGCCGGGGCGGACGAACGTTCTATTGGCGCGGTCGTTATCATGCCGACATGAACAATCGTGACACGTTGGAAGTGCATCTCAACGTGCTGGCGGATTTTAACCCGACATTACCGGGGCACTACCGCGAGTTACCTTACGTCTTTTTAGGTAATTCCAGTCCGCAACTGCAAATGCGGGTCTTAGACCAAATGGTACGACCGCAGATGGTCTTGGCCGACACCATGAACCTGTGGATCGAGACGCAACGCGACGCTCTCCTGGAACTGTTGCCCCGTCTAGACGGCTTGCTGCTCAACGACAGCGAAGCACGCCTCTTGGCCGAGGATGAAAATCTGGTACGCGCGGGCATGAAAATTCGCGACTTGGGACCGAAATTCGTGATCATCAAGAAAGGGGAGCACGGCTCGTTTTTATTTAGCCGCGATGGTGTGTTTGTCCTGCCTGGTTACCCTACCCCCGATGTGGTTGACCCTACGGGCGCGGGCGACAGTTTCGCAGGGGGCATTCTGGGTTATTTGGCCTCGGATACGAGTCCGCCCCCAGGTCGTTTACGTCGGGCCATCGCCTATGGCACGGTCATCGCCAGCATCACGGTGGAAGGTTTTAGCCTGGACCGGCTACGGCAAACAACGCGCGAGGAAATCGAACGACGCCTCGAAGAGTATCGCCGCATGATTACGTTCTGACCGCCGGGTCGGCGCATACAATACCGCCGATCATCTTATGTTCGCGTAAGGAAAAGAATCATGGCCCGCCGTATCCGCACTTTCATTGCGCTGGAATTGACGAAGAACATTCGGCAGAAGCTCACCACGCTACAGGAGAAGCTTGCGGCCGCAATTCCGGATGTGAAATGGGTAGCGCCAGAAAATTTGCACGTTACTTTGTTTTTTCTGGGCGACGTTCCGGACTTGGAAGTCCCCGAAGTGTGCCGTCGGGTTGAGCAAGCCGTAGCCGGCCTCGCTCCCTTCTCGGTGAGCGTCGAGGGGCTGGGATGTTTCCCAGGAACCAATCGGCCGCGTGTGCTCTGGGCGGGCATCACGAAAGGAACGCAAGAATTGCAACGGGTGCACAAACTGATCGAAGGCCCGTTGCATGCACTGGGTTATCGTGCGGAAGAACGGCGCTATGTTCCCCATGTCACTTTAGGCCGACTCAAAAGGGACCGGCCGGTACCGAGAATGGCCGAGCTGGTTCAGGAAATGAACCGCTGTCGCTGTGGCGAAATGGTGGCCTCAGAAATCTGCATCATGGCCAGTCAATTGGAACGCAGCGGACCGATTTACACGGTCATGGGCCGCGCTCCGTTCCGGGGCGAGCATTTGCTTGATGCCGAAGAGTCGGCTGGGGTACAATCGGAATCCGAAGAGGACTTCCTCACTTCCGCCGACGAACCCGAAATGGACTAGAACGATGCGGCTGCTCATCACCGCGGGCGTAACCCAGGTGCCCATTGACCAGGTTCGCGTGATTACCAGCATCTTCACGGGTCGCACGGGGACCCGCATCGCTTTGGAAGCCAACCGCCGCGGCCATGAGGTAACGCTCCTAACCTCCGCGCCCCACCTGGTTGGCGAACAGTTACGCTCCGCCGCTCGTTGGCAAGTGAAACGCTTCCGCACTTTCGACGAACTTCACGACCTGCTGAGCGACTTGGTTCCTACCCACGAATACGAAGCGATTATCCATTCGGCGGCTGTAAGTGATTACCGTGTCGCCAGCATTCATGTTTGCGGCCCGTCCAGTTCGGCAGTTTTGCCTCATGACTCGGAACACGAGTCGGCGCACTTCGCGGTGTTTTCGCGACGAAGTTCTTTCCCCGGCCCAGGGCCAGCCTCGTGCGGGATGGGGGACGAGCCCGGTGGGCTGGCGTGTGAAGTGCCTGGCAAAATTCCCAGTACCTACTCGGAACTATGGCTCCGTCTGGTGCCCACTCCGAAGCTGGTCGACCTTATTCGCAGTCAATGGGGTTTCCCTGGCGTCTTGGTGAAATTCAAGCTGGAGTCGGGCGTCAATGAGGGAACGCTGCTGCAACGAGCCGAACAATCACGACTGCGTTCGGCGGCCGACCTTATGGTAGCTAATGTGCTGGAAAGCGTAGCCACGACAGCCTGGTTAGGCCCGATAAACGGTCAATATCGGAAACTATCACGGCATCAGCTGGCGTCTGCCTTGCTTGACGCCATCGAGCACCTTGTCCCTTATCACTCGTGATCCGTCTGTCCAGGCTACTCCCACTGACAGGCTTGCGCTGTTCCACATCCGACATCCACAAGGTGCACCATTGTGCTCACCGTGGAAGTGTCATCCCTCTGTCCAGCGGAGCGAAATCGGCCGTCGCGTTTTTTTTGTCTGTCAATCTTCAGAGGCTGAAGTTGGCCTTTTCGATGAGTCACGGGCGGTGCTCTGCGATGGTGGAGGCTTGCGCAGCGGGGTCAAAGATCGGTGAAATCCTCTAATAACGAAATCGCCACAACCTGATTCCGCAGGAGGACCACGCGTTTGCGATTGCGCTTAATGCCTGTGGCCACGGACTCGGCGATATAGTTTTCGCGCGTGGTATCGCTATCCCGCATGTCATGCAAATCGGCATCGCCCAGCACCAGGTAGCGCTCGTTCATATCCTCCAACCGTCCCAGACACACGTAAGGACTTTCCAGGTCGACAATCACCAGCTGCCCGACCATCCGTTCCAGCCAGTCCTGCCCCTGTACCATGACCCGTTTACTCCGCCCGTCAGTTTACCAAGGCTCATTCTGGCAAGTGTGTTGTATTCATTCTAACGAATCGCTCCGCCTCCAGAGGATACGACTGCTCCCAAGGCCCCATTGTCAGAAATCTGCCTGTGCGGTCGTTTGCGGTCCTGTTGGTTCGCATGGCTTCCGATTGCGCAGGCGAAGGGGGTCAGGGTGATTGCAGAGGATACAGGGGTGGCACATGACGGTAATGCAGGCGCGTGACCCGGGCCGGAGTTACACCTGGCGTATCCACACCAATCACGGTGCCGGCTATGGGCAAATAAGCCGCTTTCCAGGCAATGGCCCCTTTGACCACGATAATACGTAACCGTCGGGGTTCCAGACCCAAACACGTCAGTTGTCCCAAACTGAACGGGGGATGACGCAGCGAGGTGAGGACGAGCCAATTGCGTTGCGGTAGTTCCAGGAGTGCAGTGGGTCCCATGCGTTGGACGCGCAGGCCACCGTGGCGGGCCTCCAGTTCTTCATAGGTTCCGTGATGCAGCCGTCGCACTTGCCCGGTGACCGCCACGGGTTCGCCGTGGAGTTGGTCGGTTTTCCCGCCGACCCTCAGGTGGACGGTTGCCCCTAATCCCGCTCGTTCGCACTCCTGAACCGCCTGGGGGTCATACAGACAAACGACACTCTCGGATGCCCCCTGGCGCAAGAGTTCGGCGAGTAAAACCGTTCCATCGGCCGCGGATCCGCCGCCCACGTTGTCGCCGAAGTCCACCAGAATCACCGGCGTCCGTTGCGCGGCCAAGGCTTGACGCACTGCCTGGGAAGCATCGGGTAAGTCGGCTTGGAGGGCTTCCCTGTGCTCCCAAAGCCTGGCGCTCAAGTCGGCTACGATCTTTTCGGCCAGGGCACGGTCGCCGTCGGTGACAGCCAGGAACGCTGGCCCCATGTGCGGCACATCGGCATACGGGAAGCCCAGCAGAAAACTGACGGCTAACACGGTCGGCTGCTGTTCCAGCCGGTGCAAGTCCTCAAAAAAAGGTCGAAGCGGCGGCTCCGAGGTATCCTGCCGTGCCAGGGAAATAATTACCGGCGGCTTCGATATGGCCGCGAACGGATGAACTTCTCCCCGCAGCTGCCGAAGCAACAAACGTGCGGCGCGTTGACCACACTGTCGCTGATCCACATGGGGATTCGTGCGATAGGCCACGACCATGCTACACAGCTCTGGGAGAGTGGAGGGCAGATTGCCATGCAGGTCGAACGTAACGGCCAGGGGAAAATCTCTGCCGACCGCGCGTCGGATCCGCCGTAATAGTTCAGCATCGGCGTCAGGCCAGCGCGGCGTTACCATCGCCCCATGCAGCGCCAACAAGCACCCATCGTAAACGCCGCTGCCCAGTCGCTGGGTCAAGTAGTTGGCTACTTCTTCAAACCAAGCATCCGCCACTGGTCCGCCCGGCGTGGCCCAGCCCAGAAAAATCGGCGCGGCATGAACACCGTGTTCTTCCAGCACGTCAAAGAAACCCGCCACTTCATGATGAGCCTGTCGCCATTCGTTCAGCCAGGCATCGCCGAATACCAGGGTCTGCGCAGCAAACGCACTTCGGTCGGTCGGGCGGGTCTGAAAAGTGTTGGATTCGTGCAGGAATCCGGCCACGGCAATCCGCTTCATAGTCAGTCCCCGAATAGACGATGACAAAACTCATGCGATTATTGTAACATGGCCGTGGCCGGAACTAATGGCTTGGTTAGTGAACCAATCTCTTCACCTTGGCCTGTGCCGAATACGTATTGTACGTATTGCACGGCATTCGCTTGGCCCGGCAGACGTAAGCCGGTTACCGTTATAGTAAGGGACTATCCAGGGGATAAGCATTTCGCGGCATTCGCTTGACATGGCAGACCGACGTTATGCCGCTGCCGATATCCGAAGCAATACGCTGGCGCTCCGGGAACGGAAACTCGGTCTACGAATTTCTCCAGTCAGGCAAACAATTCTTGGACCACTCGGCCGTGAGTCAGGAGGAGTTGTCGTCCAAGGCGGTCATAAAGGTGAGAGTCCAGCGGTACTCCCAACGCGTAATACATGCTGGCCACAAGGTCAGCCGGCGTTATGGGGCGCTCGGTGGGCCAGGCAGCCAGTTTGTCGGATTGGCCGACAATACCGCCCCCGGCTATCCCGCCGCCTGCCAGCAGAATGCTGTAACAATATGGCCAATGGTCTCGCCCTGTGGCATCGGTTCCCGCATTGGCCGTGACCTGACCCAGCCGCGGGGTCCGCCCGAACTCGCCCATGCTGATCACCAGCGTCGTTTCCAGCAAACCGCGTTCCTTCAGGTCTTCCAGCAACGCGGATAAACATTGATCAAACTGGGGCAGAAGCTTTTCTTTTTGTTCGGCGAAGTTGCGCTTGTGGGTGTCCCAGTAAGGGTCGGGAGAATTGAGAGCACCACCCCAATACACCGTCACCATGCGGACTCCTGCCTCGATCAGCCGCCGTGCTAACAGCAGTGCCTGTCCCCAGCGATGGCGACCATAGCGCGCACGCAGGGCCTGGGGTTCTTCATGCAGATGAAATGCTCGCCGTGCCTGCGATGAACCGAGCAGTTCATACGCTCGCCGATAATACACCTCCATCCGTGCCACGGCTGCGGATTCCGCAAACTGTCCCAGGGCGCGATCCAACTGCTGGAGCAGACTGCGTCTGGTTTGCAGGCGCGTGGAACTGACGTCGTTGGGCAGAGTAAGTTCCGGCACATCGTACCGCTCGTCTTCCAACTCGTTCGGGAAACGGAACGGGTCGTATTGCGGGCCGAGGAAACCGGCATTTTGCCCTGGCATAGACACGTTGCCGTCGCCGACCATTGGTGCAGAGATCTGCACAAAGGGCGGCAAAGCACCCGAAGTCGGCCGAGTCTGGGCCAGCACTGCGCCCGGATGGGGATAATCCTCGGAACTGGCTTTCAGCGCCACTACGTCCCGTTCCGGGGCCATGCCACTCAACGCCAGATAACCCGCGGGATTGTGATTCGTCATGCGGTGGGTCATGCTTCGCACTATCGTGTACAGGTGTGCCAATCGGGCCAGCCGTGGCAAATGCTCACAAATATGCAACCCTGGTACACTTGTCGCTATCGGCCGAAACTCACCGCGAACGTTTTCCGGCGCTGCGGGCTTCATGTCGAACGTGTCCAGCTGGCTTTGCCCACCCTGAAGAAACAGCAGAATACACGCACGGGCCCGCCCGGTTCTGGTCCCGGCTCGGTCTTCCGCTCGCAAGACCTCCGCCAAGGTCAGGGCACTGCCAACGGCTCCTAAACGCAAAAACTCCCGCCGTGTTACTCCCTCACAAAGTCGTACCGCTCCGGTCGCTAACCGAAGCATGGCAGGCTCCTTGTCTAAGGCTGGCCTTTCCACCGATTCATTCTAGGATTCCTGACCGCGACGACCACCTGCGGCTCAAACTCGAGTGCACTCGGCTGTCGGTCACGGTGCTCCTGACTGGAGACGGAAATCAGGAAAAGGGCTTGTGGCAAATCGGGGGACATTCGTTTCTCGGCTACAATCTCGGCCCTGTATGCGCGCTCATCACCTCTGCAGGAGAGCCAGTAACATAGAAATGTCCGTTACACAGTCGCTCCCGTCCGCCTTGGTCTTGTTCGGGCCCAGGGTCTGCCGTCATTGGATTCTCAGACACTCGCAACGCTACAGGAAACACACGGGCGCGATGTGGCGAAAACCTCTGATTTGGTGTTTTATTCCTGACATGAACCCAGTGCCGAAGGTGGGAGTCGAACCCACACGGGGTGTAAGCCCCACCGGATTTTGAGTCCGGCGCGTCTGCCAATTCCGCCACTTCGGCCAGTGGTCAATCCTCGCTGAATTTTATCAAGAGATTATACACCCCGGCACCCACCCTGTACCACATTCTGCAATCCCGATCCAGACGAAGCGTCCGCAGGTCAGCGGATGATGGCATATAGACGGGTACATCACCGCTTGCGACAACCTGCCGACAAATGCGAATTGCCTGCTAATAGGCCGTTGTTCCTTCCGACTCTAAACCGAAGCGGACGTTGTTCATGAACTGGACACTCTCCATACGCAGTCCACCCCAACGTCGTTCCTGCCTGAACTACGCCATGCCGACGTTGTCAGCGCCTGCCCGTCAGTTTGTTCCACGCGAAAACCAAGCCACCCAATGTTTCGTGCCTTCTCAGGTTTTGTCCCGTGAATCGGTGTCTTTCGACCTCGTGGGAACGAATACTGCTCGGCAGTGGGCTTCCTCTTGACAGGATGGTCGGCGGATGGTAGTGGCACAGCAGGGAGGAAAGGCCGCTTGCAAATCGTACTCAATACCTGGACAGGCTTGGGACTTCCTGCCGGGATTGGACATTATGCGCAGCAGTTAGCGTCGGCATTACAACGTACCGCCGCAGACGGGGACACGGTGCGCGTGTTTCCCAGAGGTGTGTGGGCACAGTGGTATCAATGGTGGATGAGTGTTCGCCGCGTGCCGGGCGTTTCGGCGCAGCTAAAGTACTCAAGTCTGAGTAGCTGGCGAGGACTGGTGCGGTGTTGGCCAGCCGCTCTGAGGAGCTGGTGGAGCACATCCGTGCGTGAAGCACTACGTTGGGCGTTAGGGCGGAGCTTACGCCGTTATTTGCGAGCCGTTCGGGCTGAGCTGTATCTTGAGCCGAATTTTGTACCGTTGTGTTGGGACGTTCCCGTGATCATCACAGTGCACGACCTGTCGCCCATCCTGTATCCCCACTGGCATCCGGACTATCGTGTACGCTGGCTGGAAAAGCATCTTCCGCGGAGCCTGGCCTGCGCCCAGCGTGTCCTGACGGTGTCCGAATGGACTCGGCAAGAACTGGTGAGGCACTGCGGGATGTCTCCGGAGCGTATCACTGTCACCTATCCGGGAATGCGGAACCAGTTTCGCCCATGCTCGCGCCACACCGCTCGGCGGATGTTGTCCCGGTGGGGTTTACCGACCGATTTCATTCTTTACGTCGGGACCCTGGAACCACGAAAGAACCTGGAGCGAGTCCTGCGAACTTTTCTCCGTTTGCCGCGCAGTTGCCGACGGGCAGTGCCTTTCGTGTTAGCAGGGCAATATGGTTGGGGGGCCGCATCCTTAGCGGAACTGATCGCGGCCACCGGGCCGGACGAAGGGATATATCCCTTGGGTTATGTTCCAGAAAAGTGGCTGCCCTGGCTCTACAACGCTGCGCGGGCCCTGGTATATCCTTCTTACTACGAAGGCTTCGGCTTACCCCCTTTGGAGATGCTTGCTTGTGGCGGGACAGTAGTCGTAGCCGATCTGCCGGTGTTTCAAGAAACACTTGGTTCGCTGGCTCTGCGCGTACCTGCCGACGATGTGGATGCCTGGCATCGCGTCCTGTATCGTCTGGTGGTTACAGATGAATTCGCACATTCCGAGCCCAATCCTCTGGCCGTCGCCTGGGCCAGACGTTTTTCCTGGGAGAACTGTGCCCTGCAAACCTGGCGGACCTTCAAATCCTTGCCTACGATTCAACGCTTAGCTGCCTGATTTAGGTTCCCGCTCTACTGAGCGACGTTCTGGTTGAACCGGCTTTTTCTGCCGTAATAATTCCTGGACGATTTCCGCGACCAGCACCGGATCACGGCGACTCAGAATATAGTCAATTCGCGAAGAGGGGATCTCTAGCTGCACCAGGATTTGCCGAGTGCGCTCCCACAACCGCTCGCCCTTCTTGCCTGTCGTCAGGTAAAGATCTCCTACCAACTCTTCTAAACGACGTAAGAGATTGTTAGGGAGATTCTCGTAATATCGTCGAATGACTTCCAGCTGGTACGGAGTATATTCCCGCGGCGGATCGGAAGATGGCGGCACTGCTTCGTTCCTTTCCCATCGGATGAGCACAGCGGCTCGATAGGGCTGGCGGACAAGCTGCTCGCAGCTACGAAATCCAGGGCCCTGCACGTAACTCCAGAAAAAGCGGGAACACAACAACGCCGCAGGACTAACCCTGGGCCATCTGAATCTGCCGCTTGCGGATTGCCTTCAGCTTGCGTAAACGCTGGCGCCGCCGCTGCTCACTGGGCTTTTCATAGTATTCATGGCGGCGCACCTCCTTAGGAATCCCGCTGCGTTCCAGCAGCTTCTTGAACCGTTTGACCGCCTGTTCGATACTTTCATTAGGACGCAATTTCATCTTCAGCGGCATTCGTCCTCCTTCTTAGCAGGCCTGCGGCTTTGTCGCAACATGGTTCTCTGTTATTTTTCGGTCAGTTGAAGACTTTCCTGCACCCGGACACCGGGCTGATTATTATAAGAAGACCGCCAACTCCCGCCATATTGTTTTTCGCAGTCGGTTTCCATCCCTGGCCATCATCCAACCGGGTCCGGGTATTGAGACCGCAGCTTTCACCCTTGGACTTTGAACGCCGCTTCCTGACAACGGCCTATCGCGCTTCGGAGTCTGCCAACACCGGTGCCGAAACTTCGAAAAGTTCCACGGCTGGCAGATGATTGCAATAGATCGCCGCCAGTCGCCCATAGGTTTCGCAGGGTCGGGACAATCCGAACCAGGTGCATAGGGCGGGATCCGGCGTCAGTCGCAAAAATGCCAGTGGCTCAATGTAACGCAACACATTATGACGGATGAGAATGTGCCCCAGCGGTGTATCTTCTCGCAGAATCGCCTGCTGCACCTCAGCGGCACACATTCCCAAGTGAATCCGCATGATCCCGAATTGCACCACCCGTTCGTTGCGCAACAGCAAAATCTTACGACCGTACCAGGACTCCTGCCTGCGCCGCGCCAACACCCGCAGGCTAACAGGACCGCCGTGGTAGGCCTCCATGGTTACGGTCATATGTTCATGATGTACCAGAAGGCGATCATACGGAGGCGGCACTATCTCCGCCGGCACGACCTCATACCTTGGCCAAGTAGTATCTCCAAACAGCTGATAGAGTTCTTCCAGGCGAAAAGATAAGGGCTTGTCCGTCGGCAAGGCGGGATTCCATGAAGGGCTTACAGGCCTGAACCAGTGCCAGAGCGTCTTTCCGACGCGGGCGGGAGACCACCAGCCTTAGCCATTTTACGCAATACTGGGCCGTGCAGTTCGCTGGTCAGGATTTCCTGCTCCTGGTTGGCAAAAGAAATCACAACCGCACCGAAATCTAACACCGCAGCGCCTGTTGCTTTATCACTCGCAACTGATCAGATTGGGGCTGTGCCAATGATCAGCAAGCGTTCCGGGTCTGGATACGGTGTTGTTTCGCCGGGCTTATGCATTCCGAAGCATGTCGAGTTTACATAGAGTATTTGCCGCCAAATCGCCAGACTGACCCTATGGTATGCGTACTTGTCTCGCTGCCGAACCTGTTGTGTGTAATCGCCAGCTTTTTCGGCCTGAAAAAAGTCTTGCCAGTCGGATTGGCCTGCTCCCGTGCCAGGAGTGCCTGCTTCAGGAAGCTGGCTGAGCTGACGGCGACCATTGAGCCTTACTGCGAGTTCGAGCAGCTCCGAGACGGTTGCTTCCTACCGGGTCACGGAATAGGCGGGGCGGGGGTGGTGGTTACGAACGGTACCTGAATTACCCCCGAGATGCCGCGAAAAGTGACGTTGCTGGAAAAGCGCACCCATCGGCGGTCGCTCTGAACGAGCGCCTGACCGTTCAGAGTCGCTCCTACCGGAACGACAATCACGCCTGCACCACCCGCGCCCAGTTGGGGCCCCTGATCCTCGTCTTGCGGGCGACGCGGCCAGGGTTCCGCCATGCTCGTCGGTCCGAACGGCGATCGCCCAGTTTGAATGCCCGTAGTGATGGGCACGGCCAGGCGGCGTAACATTTCGGTTCCGCTCACGGGTAAAGCTGGACGATAGAATGGGTCAATGCCCAGGCGGTAAACTTCGAGAGGCGCTACCTGGGCCAGGCGCTGACGACGACCCTCGGCAAGTTGCACTCTCAGGGACACCGGCTCGCGAACCACGGAGACAGCTTCGCGGCGAATGTGTTCTTGAGGTGTCCCCCGATGGCTAATAATTTCGACAATGGCCCTACCCCCGACAGGCCGGCCCCAGCGTGGCTTGACGGTGATGCGATATTCACCGGAATATGCCTGGGCCGCGCTATACACTTCCATTTGCTCAGCGGCATCCAGGTCGGCCTGAATCAGCCCGCCGCCAGGAGTGATCCGTTGCGTCACTGAGCCGAGCGTGCCCGTCGGCTCGGAAACTTCCAGGTCGAGGTCTGCTTCGCCCTCCCAGAGTAGACGAATCACCAGATCACGGCGTGCATAGTCGGCTTCGCGGAGAGTGAGTGTATCGGCATCAGCAGCGCGGCCCTCTTTGCGGAGATTCTCCGCCAGGCCTTCCAAAGTACCGCGAGCGTGAGCATGCAGTTCCGCGCATTGCACAGGCCAATCACGACCGAGCAACTCCAGGCCGGCCCAGCGAGCCGTGGCCGCATCCTTGGCCTGTGTCGCCAGTTGCAGGGTAAAGAGGTAAGGATGAGGCAGGTCGGGATTCTGTTCCGCGGCCAGCCGCGCCAGGTTCACCGCGCTGGCATATTTTCCGTGGCGGGCTAAGACATCGGCCCCCTGAAGCAG
Source organism: Gemmatales bacterium (assembly GCA_025056555.1). Taxonomy (GTDB): domain Bacteria; phylum Planctomycetota; class Planctomycetia; order Gemmatales; family HRBIN36; genus HRBIN36. Next base: position 20,699 of record JANWVZ010000054.1, read on the forward strand.
TCCCAGAGCGTCGCTGGGGCGCAGGTCGGCCACCGAGAGCAGGCAACGTACTTCCTCGTCCGGATCGCCGTGTTGGATGCGAATCGCCAAGGCGATGGCCTCGAACATCCATTCCCGAGCGACCCCACCCTGCCGCAGCGCTGCCTTGAGCAACTCGGCTGCGTGATTCCAATGACCGGCCGCTGCCAGTGCCGCGGCACCGGCGAAGATCACATCCGGGTCGGCGGGACGATTGTTCTGGGCTAACGCCTGCTGCCAAGCTCTTCGCGGCTCCAATTGGGCGGCGAGCACCATGCCGCGTCCGCGCAGTGCCCGCAGTCCCGCCAATGCACCAATGACGCCTTCGATGTCGCGGGTCAGGTCGGCCGCGGCGAGGAAACGCTCACGACCGGGAGCCAGTCCCATCCCCGCGCCACCCGGGACGGCTGCCGCACCAGGAACGGTAATCGTGCGGGTTTCCCGCTCATGCAATCGCGCCGTCGCACGCACCACTAACGCGAAGGCCGGATCATAGTAACCGATATAGTTGGCATAAAGCGGGTTGTAATCAGCCGGCGGTTGCTGGCCCATCATGGTGAGCGTCATCATGTTCATCGGATCGATGTACCAGTCGCCGGGCCCGCCGACGATCTGCTTAATCAATTCAATGAGCATGAAGGAGCTGTTTTGGGCAAACAGGTTGGGTCCGCCCATGGCCATCATGCCGCCAAAGTTGAACCCGCCCATCATCATGCCCATCATCATCCCCATCATGCCGCCCATCATCATGCCGCCCCACATCATACCGCCCATCATCATCATGCCGGGCCAGCCACCCATCATCATCATCCCCGGCATGCCGCCCATCCTCATCATCCCTGGCATACCACCCCACATCAA
>JANWVZ010000055.1 GCA_025056555.1 Gemmatales bacterium
GTGGCACGCTATCGCTCAAATCCCTGCTTAGTGGCATGGTTTGAACAGAACGCTCTAAGTGCTGCGTGGGAACTTCTCGTCGTTCAACCCCGCGAGACGGGTAACCCCACCTACAACTGCAATCACCCCTGGGGAACCTTTCCAGGGTGGCTGTCGAGATGCTTGTACAACGGAGCCGTAGATTACTGCCGGGAAAAACACGCAAGAGTCGTACCATCGGATCCCAAACGTTTTGAGGACAAGGTGGACAGGGCATGCAGAGGTAACGATACCGCGGATAACGCCGACAGGCTCTCCGCTGTTAAAGCGGGGTTACACGCGGGGTTGGTGGCCCTGAGCAGGACGAAATCATTCCAGGCGCCCACGCGAAGTAACGGCGTGGATTATTTCGTGGTACTCTTGTTAGTAGCACGAATACAAATGGCAAAACTGTTGTTCAAGTTCCTCAGGGAAAACGATGGGCAGACTGATTGCGGAGAGGAAATGGTCAAGATGCTGAGGCACCTCTGGCCTGAAGAGCCCGCTTGGCAGTCGCGGCGACTGGTCTCGTGGGGTCCTGCCTTCGGCGCGCTTTGCGAAGGGCTGGAGAAGCAGTGGCGGTGCAGCAACCGGCGACCGCTGGTGAATGACGTGGTGGCGGAACTGTCACGTTTAGCTGGGGCACCCAGTATTAATGACGGCCTCGAGATATACCGGGCACGATGGGCCACTTGGACGGCACGTGCCCGTGCTTACTACCACCGTGAGGCTGTTCATCTATCAGAAGAACAGCGGCAAATTCTGGATTGCTTCATTCTGGGCGAGGAAGAAGACGACAGCACTATCGGAGAGAAGGAGGTCAGCAACGTTGGTTAGGAGCTTGGTCTCCGGACTTGGCGTATCAGGGGTGGAACACTTGAGGTGAGAACGCACTGATATTTGGAATCATTGAAAGGTGAATGGAGAGTTGAAGATGATCAAGTCATTGCAAAAAATTGTTCAAAGACTGAAGGCAAGTCGCCAAGGTCGTGTGGACAGCAGTTTGGTGGTCGCGGAGGCATTGCAACGGCTCGACCAGTTGCAGGAACTCTGGAACGTCCTGGGACCGACAGGTGCGCCCCCTTCTGTGGAAGACTTGCCGTGGACCAGCGAGGAATGTTATGACTTTCTGGCGGCGTATGGTATCGTATGGCGCTCGCGGTTGGGCCATGGGTTAGATAACGCCCTGTCTGAAACGCAAGCGATTGTTCGATCCCGGTGGTACCGAAGGGGTGAACCACCGCTGAGCGAAGCACGCCCATGGCGCACGAATTATGGCAAGGGCACGCCGGTTGGCCGGGAAATCGCCTGTCTGTTCGATCTGTCCCTTTTCTCAAGGGCCTGGGGCCCCACCACCCAGGGCACCCCGGCTGACCGGGAAATCTCCTGGCTCGAGCTGGCGCGCGAGTTTCATCCCGTGCTTACCTGGGCCGGGCAAACCTTCCGCACGTATGGGGCACTCCTGGCGGCCTATGCGGTTCAAGTTCCCGATCCTACTTCGTGGCTGACTGAGGCCGAGCGACTCCACCAGGCTTCTGAATTGGCCGACCTGGATCTGACCAAAGAAGACATCCAACGTGTTTTGCAAGAGGTCAGCGAAGCGTTGCAGCAACTGGACGAAGCAGAACTCGTCGCCGCTTTGTGTCGAATCCTCCAGGAACACTTGCCGCAATCCGCTTGGCAAGTGTCTGACACCGATTCGATTCTGGCCAGCTTCCCCGAAACATTAGCCGAACTCGAGAATGGCCTGAATCAGGCCCTCGGTTGGCTCAACGAACATCCGGAAACGTTCCAGCTGGCCTCGGCCTTTATTCAGATGGTCGTAAGTGGTTGTCGGGAGGATTTGGAAAATTGGCCAGATTTGGAAATCACTGCCTGGAAATTTCAGACCCTCGTTCAGATGTTGCACGCGGCAGAGACCATAGCTCCCCGTTCAACGCACTGGGTAATCCAAGTTCTCAAAGAATATGTCCGGCAAGTAGCACTGCCTATAGGCCTAGCGGCGACCACTACTCGGTTGGTCGCGAGCGATACCAAACGTATGTTACCCGCGCTGACGTTTCCTCGGGAATTGCTGCAACCAGTCTTAGCAGCTGCCAGCGGGGAATCGGGCGCGCCTCAAGTGCTGCGATGGGGTTCACCAGACCAGCATTACGTGGCGGCGCTTATCCTCAGCGGCTGCCGTGCAGTGCTCAACGTGTATCAGCGGGCCAGCGGAGAACGTGCTCGCGAATTAGCTGGTCAGCCAGTTCGTATTGCCGGGATAGCGGCGCAACTGGACACCCAAGGATCGGCCCAACTGAACGTGTGGGAGATGTATCGCACGGGTGAGGCCATTTATCTGCAAGTCGGTCCTCAGCGCACTCAGTGGATTCCAATTACCGAATCCGGCCAACCAGTGTCGCAGTCTGTTTCTTAGTGGCCGTCCATCACTTTGGGAGGTCTTATGCTGAATTCCCTGGCGCTTGGCCAACGACGTGGTCTCTCCCTCGGAACTTCCTGGCCTGTCGTGCTGGTCAGTCTGATTCTTTCCATCGGGTTGTTTTCCGAGGAACGGGCCTATAGTTGGTGGATCAAGGGGCACGGGATAATCACCCAAGCGGCCGTTTCAGCGTTGCCGGAGGAGGTGCCGATGTTTTTCCGCGCGGCCGCGAGGGAGCTAGCTCATTTGGCAGGTGACCCAGACCGATGGAAAAATCCCGAAACGCGGGCTTTGCGGACTACCGAGTCCCCTGAGCACTACATTGACCTGGAAGATTACGATAACCAACACCTTCCGCCGAACCGCTACGAAGCGATAGGCCTGCTGCAGCGTCTGAAACGACGCCCGGAAAGGGCCGGCTTGTTGCCTTGGGCAATTCAGGAACATTACGAGCGACTCGTCTGTGCCTTTGCCGATCTGCGGCGCCAGCCGGACGAACCGGGAAATCGCATAAAATGCATCGTCTTTGCGGGAATACTGGCTCATTACGCTCAGGACGCTGCCATGCCGTTACACACGACCCGCGATTATGACGGTCGGCGGTCCCCGGATGGCCGATGGATTCAGAAAGGTATCCACGCTAAGATTGATGGTTTTCCGGAAAACCACAATATTTCAGCGGAAGAAATAGCCCGCAACCTGGAAGCGAAAGTCCAGCCAGACCTTTGGCTGTACATCATGCAGGTCATCCAGGATTCGTACAAGCAAGTGGACAAATGCTATGAGTTAGACGCGGCGGGGGCGTTCGACAAACCCACAGAAACCAGCCGGGCGTTCATCCTGGCTCGCTGTCGTGTCGCGGCTCAGTTTACCTTGGATTTATGGTATAACGCCTGGAAGCGCAGTGAGAAGTTGCCCCCGCCTTTTCCCGGAGCCCCTTAGACCTGCATAAATTATTTCCTGCTGAAGCGAAGAATTGGGAACGAGCGTTACACCGCGATGGTGCTCCAGGTAAAGTGTCCGCATTGCCGGCAAGCATGCCAGGTCACGGCTGGCGCAACTGGCCCCGTGCGTTGTCCGCATTGCCAAAAAGCGTTTCGAATCGCCGTGGGAGGGGCGATAGCACCTGTGAATCAGCCCCCCGGGAGGCCACGCCTGGAGGTAGCGGGCGTCACGCGCACAGGCCGCGTCCGCGAACGCAATGAGGACGCCCTCCTGATTCGGCTTACGTCATGGACGGAAGGGGACGTTTGGCACGATGCCGCGTTATTGGTGGTGGCCGACGGCATGGGGGGTTATCAAGCCGGTGATCAGGCAGCGCAAATGACCATCCGCTCTGTTGGGCACGCGCTGGACTTTCTCTTCGACGGCGCGCTGGTCGGCCGATTTCGCGACACCCCCATTCAGCAGATTGCGGAAACCCTGGAGTTCGCCCTGAAAGACGTCAATCGCCAGCTCCATCAGCGCAGCCGACAGAATCCGGAACTCAGAGGCATGGGCGCTACGGTGGTGCTCGCCCTGATCTGGTCCGACCAACTCCTGATTTGTCATGTGGGCGATACTCGTGCCTACTTATGCCGGGCAGGCAAGTTTCAACAGGTCACCAAAGATCAGACTCTCGTGGCTCGGATGGTCGAGTTAGGGCAACTCAGTCCACAGGAAGCCAGGACTCATCCGAATCGGCATGAGGTCTCGCAGGCTCTTGGCAAACGGCCTAACGTAGAACCAATGTGCTATCAACAGACGATTCAGGCAGGGGACTGGTGGATTCTGACCTCCGATGGTCTGCATGCTGACCTGGAGGAAACCCAGATCGCGTCAGTAGTAGTAAATTTTCGTGGCTCAGCTCGTCAGCTCGCTGACCTCCTCGCCCAGGCTGCGGAACAAGCCGGCGGTTCGGATAACATTACCGTCATTGTGGCCAGTTATGCATAGCGCGTCGAGAAAGGCTGTATCTGCCTCGCAAGAATCCCAAATAAACCGAAGTGCGACGTTATCAGCCGGCAACCATGCCATTTTCTGAGCATCACAGGCTTGGGCCTACCGCGGATGGTGAACCGCTGCGTGCGACAACACGAATCGGCAACGGTTTCTCGTTACGTCATGCAACCTGGGTTTGAAGCCAAATCGGTAAGGCGATGCTCATGTTCACAGCGGAGTGAAGAATCTGAAATCAGTTGCCTTGCCGGCCGTTGACAGAAAAGACGCCGCGTGTACCTGCTCAGCTGGAGAAAGAGGTTTGTAGCTACAAAGGGTTGCGGCACAACGCGAGTACACGATGCGGCCCGGGTGCTACGTTGAGCCTCAAGAATACCGCTCTAGCGGGCCCAAAGATTAGTCCATCCGACGCGGCGCTAACCCGTTGTTGGGTATCGCTAAGAATCGCAATGCATGGCCGCTTTCCAAAGCATGTAAGCGACGCGTCGCCTGAGTTTCTCGAGAGTCAGCCGCGGACTGCATTGGCGCAGCTTGTCTTGTAAAATCCGTTGGCTATCGGAGACGCTTTTGGAAACTGCAGCCTCAATCTGGGAGGGTAGCGGATCGGGAAAAGCAAGCGGTGGCAGTCTTTCGCTTGACACACCAGGAACTCCCTGCGGACGGGCCGATTATTCTGGGGACACTCCAGTTTAGATTAGAACCCTTGTGGAGGCAAGCCGGTGGCGGAGTGTCTCAAGAGCCCCACTTCTTACCGCTAATAGCCACCTTCCCTTGCGCGAAAGCCGGCAGTCAAGCCGGAGCACTCTCCAACAACCCATAGCAGGATACCGACGTTTTGATCAGCCGCTAAGTCGGCCTTTGGTGGATGGGATTCCTGGTTGACGGGGATCTATCTCAACGGCCTGGCGCAGAGCGCGAGCGGTGGCTTTGAAAACCGCTTCAATCAGATGATGAGCATTTCGGCCATAGTGAGCAAGCACGTGCAGATTCATGGCTGCATGTTGCACGACGGCCTGCCAGAAATCCTGCGCCAGCTCCGCGTCGAAATTGCCCAAGCGTACCGGAGGAAGCGGCACTTGCCAGACCAGAAACGCTCGTCCGCTCAGATCTACCGCTGCAGTCACCAGAGTTTCATCCATGGGGATAATTGCGTGGCCATAACGGCGAATACCGGCTTTGTCGCCGCAGGCCTGGGCCAGTGCCTGTCCTAGAGCGATGCCCACATCCTCGACTGTGTGGTGAGCATCCACGTGCAGGTCCCCCTCAGCGTGGACTTGTAAATCCCACAACGCATGGCGTGCCAACAACTGGAGCATGTGGTCGAAAAAACCCACGCCGCTCTGCACCTCGGCCATGCCGTGACCGTCCAAGTCCAGACTCAAGACAATCCGGGTTTCCGTAGTGCGGCGCTCGATATGTGCCTGGCGGGACATAGCTGTATCTTGTGTTGCAAGGTTTCGCCAAACCCAGGGAGGTCAGACTGATCTTGTCGGCTAATCCGAGCAGTGTGCTCAGGGATTGGGAATGCTTTTCACCTCCTTCTGATCGCAATAAATGCCAAGCCCAGCTCAGGTCCTCCGAAGAGCACAAGTATCCTGGGCTGATGGTTTCGGGCGGTAGCTCCTTGCTTTGCCTGGTCTGTTGGCCACAGGGTCTGGGTGTGCGAGTGAGCAAGCTTTATACTAACCGGCGCAGCTCATCGAGCAAGCGCTCCATGTCGGCATCGGTACCGATAGTGATGCGCAAACCTTCGGTCTGCGGGTAACGCATGTAGCGGACCAGGATTCTCCGTGCCTTGAGCTGTTCGTAAAGCCAACGGGCAGAGTGCTGGGCATGACGGCACCAGACGAAATTGGCTTGGCTATCCGGCACTGTAAAGCCCAGGTGGCGCAGCAATGGTGTGATGCGCTGCCGCGTCGCGCGAATACGGGCCACGTTTTGCCGCATATATTCCTGGTCAGCAATGGCAGCGGTAGCGGCAACCAAACTCAGCGCATCACAGTTATACGAATCTTTAACTTTGTACAGATGCCGCGTCAGTTCTGGGCAAGCCACGGCAAAACCGAATCGAATACCAGCCAAGCTATAGGACTTACTCAGGCTACGGGTGACGATAACCCGCTCCTGGTGCAGCGGCAATTGGAGATAATTGTCCTCAGCAAAGTCGGCGTAGGCTTCGTCAATAACCAGCGGTGTCGGCCAACGTTCCAGGCGTCCGCGGGGAACGACGGTGCCTGTGGGCGAATTGGGATTCGGCACGTAGGTGACATGCACCCCGCGGGGCAATGATTCAGGGGGAAGATCACCGTCGGCGGTAAAAGGAACGCTGTGGCAGCGGGCTCCTTGGATGGCTGCCAGCGTTTCATAGAGCAGATAACTCGGATTGGGATAACATATCACGCCGTTCTCCGGAACCAGAGTACGCGTGATGATGGTGAGAGCGTCGTCCGAGCCGTTGGCTATGAGAATGGCCTCGGGAGGAACTTGGAAAATGCGAGCGGCAGTTTCACGAAATTGCCAACCCAACGGATCCGGATACTTCCGAAGCCGCTCGCCACTCAGGGCTTGCTGTAGCGCTTCTAGAACTCGCGGCGATGGGGGATAGGGATTCTCATTGGTGTTGAGCTTGACATAATCACTTTGCTGCGGTTGTTCACCGGGTTCATAACCCTGCATGCGCAGAATGTTGGGCCGGACAAAGTCGAGCATGAGCAACCCTTTTTCTCGCGATAGTTCCAGGGTGCCTTAGGGCCGTTTGCCAGGCACGTACTGTCGCTCAGCGGCGTAACGTTCCAAGCCACGTTTCTGAAGGCGAGGTCTCGGCGGTCAGACGCCTGAGGACACTTTGTCCGTGTGCGGGCAAGCATTCGATGTTCGCCAGCCGCAGAATGTGCTCAGCTTCGCGACGCAGGGCCGACTCGCTGAAGCGGATCACGCTGGTGCGGCGCAGGAAGTCATTTGCCGACAGCCCCGAGGCGAACCGTGCGGTGCCGCTGGTCGGAAGCACGTGCGACGGCCCGGCAAGGTAATCTCCGACCGCTTCGGGCGTAGCGTGCCCCAGGAAGATCGCTCCCGCATGTTCAATGCGGTCAGCAAGGGTTTCCGCTTGACGGGCACAAATTTGCAAGTGTTCGGGTGCCAGTAGATTGGCCAGGGTGATGGCCTGATCAACATCGCGGGTGTGCACCAGGGCGCCAAAACGCTCCAGACTATCACGCGTCAGGTCGGCTCGCTCCAGTTCCTGCAACTGCTCCTCCAAGGCCTCCTCCACAGCATCGAGCAGCTCAGCCCGCCACGTGATTAAGATACTCGAACCTGGGGCGTGCTCAGCTTGAGCCAGCATGTCGGCTGCCAGATATTGCGGCAGAGCGGAATCGTCGGCGACGATCACCAGTTCCGTCGGCCCGGCGAGCAAGTCAATACCTACTGTGCCAAAGACGTGTTTCTTGGCCAAGGTTACAAAAAGATTGCCAGGGCCGACAATCATGTCCACGCGGGGCAGTCCCTCGATACCATACGCCAATGCGGCAATACCGTGCGCACCGCCCAGGCGATACACTTCGCGGATGCCTAATTCATAACAGACGGCCAAGAGTGCCGGATTGTTGCTGCCAAAACGCGTTGGGGGAGCAATGACAGCGATCTCGCGGACGCCTGCAGCTTGGGCAGGAATAGCTGTCATCAGGACCGTGCTTGGATAAGCCGCATTGCCGCCGGGAACATGGATGCCAACCCGACGTACTGGCCGATAGCGGACCCGAATTTCTTCACCATCTTGTCGCCAGACTGCGTCGGTCTGGACTAATCCCATCTGAAAGGTCAGGATTCTGTCGCGGATGTGTCTGACGCTCTCCAGCAATTCCGCCGAAGCCTGGGCATGGGCAGTGCGAAGTTCACTTTCACTCACCCTCAAACCACTGGGGGTCAGTTCAAAGTCATCGAAGCAACGACTGAACCGCGCTACTGCGGCGAACCCTTGTTCCCGAACCTCCCGACAAATTCGTTCGACGCTCCGCAGCGGCGACAACGGCTCGCCAAACACCCGCTCCGTCAATTCCCGCTGCCGGGCAGTAACCATCTCACTTTCCAGGCTGTGCTGGTCCCGCAATTGTCGCACCAGCGCTAGGCCCTCGGCTTCGCTCTCACAGTCAATCCGGCGAATGTTCACACTCATGCTGACTTCCTTGATAGTAGTTGACCTGTCCATGCCCCGTGAAGCCCTTTGACCTTCTCTAGAACATCACAGGAGGCGGCATCTTTCCACCCTGCGGTTGGTGATGCGCTCACTGCAAGCTCTGTGTCGTATCAGCTACGATTAGGGAGCGACTTTTTCGACTATAAGACTCTCGTCCCGCCAAAGCAAGATGACAAACTCATCCGCAGAATATCGCAGCTTTCACCGCGTGTTCCTCTCGGCCAGTTTGGCCGAAGTGTATTACGGCACCAAGCGCTCCGCAGAAACGTAAGCGCTAAACCACGCACTAAACGAGCTTGCGACGGTCAGCACCGTATTCGGGACTCCCCTCAAAATCCAAGCACGATTCGCCATGCTCGTTCACCCTTTCTCGTGTTGCTTTCCGTGCCCGTCAATCCTGAAAGGATATATTATACCCCATTTCGCCGCCCGTTACGGCGTAAGAGTAACCAGCGGGTAGTGCATGGTCAAACAGGCCGCCGGCACTACAAAGATAGTGCGCGCCAGTCCTATGCTTGAAACCACCGAAAGTTAACCCGCGCACGAGCAAGAGTTATGCCTTTGCTTGCACCGCTGTGCCGGAACCAAGGTAGACGAACGGGCCATCCGGGTAGTACTTCGCTAATCCTCGGTAAGTCCCGGATAATTACGCATGACCAGGTGGCTGTTGATGCGCTGGACCAAATCGAGCGCGACACTGACCACGATGAGCAAACCCGTACCTCCGTAGAACTGAGCTATAATGGGCGGTACTTGCAGGGTCGCGGTGACGATGGTGGGCACTATAGCCACTACGGCCAGGAAAGCGGCGCCCACATAAGTAATGCGCACCATCACTTTTTCCAGGTAATCGGCGGTGCTCTTACCAGGACGGTAACCCGGAATGAAGCTGCCGTACTCTTTGAGGTTCTCGGAAATGTCTTTTGGGTTGAACGTGATGGCCGTCCAAAAGTAACAGAAGAAGTAAATCAAAGCGATATAGCAGAGCGTGTAAATGTAGCGATGGTTGCGGAAATCGTCGGCCAAAGCGGCTGCCCAGCCCGAACCGCGAGGTGCAAGTTGTGCTATGAAATCGAACAGGAACACGGGAATCATGAGCAGGCTACCGGCGAAGATGATGGGCATGACGCCTGCCTGATTGATTCGAAGCGGCAACCAGTTCCGTTGACCCCCCATAACACGGCGACCACGAACGTGTCGTGCCGATTGCATCGGGATTCGTCGTTGCGCTTTGGTCATGGCAATCACGCCAAGCACCACTCCCAGAAACAACAGCACCATCACCACAAGGATTTCGACGGTCGGCTCCGTACCCGATCCTCCGCCCAACCGGAACAAACTTTCGCGAACGCGCGCCACACCTCCTACGTCTTCGAAAATGAACATGCGGGTCGCTTCCGGTATACGGGCCACTATGCCTGCCATGATTAGCAAGCTGATCCCATTACCGATGCCGTATTCGTCTATCTGCTCGCCTAGCCACATGAGAAATACGGTTCCAGCAGTCATGGTGATCACCGCGGTCAGATAATAAAACCAACTTTGGTATAAATCCGGACGAAAAACGTTTTCGCCGGCTGCCCCGGCAGGAGCGAGCATTCGCAAATACATGGCGCTTTGGATGAGACAGATACCGACGGTCAGCCAACGCGTCATTTCATTAATTTTCCGACGTCCCATCTCCCCCTCTTTTTGCAGTTTTTCCAGAGCAGGGATGACGCTGGCCAGCAGTTGCAAAATAATGGAGGCGGAAATATACGGCATGATCCCCAGGCCGAATATAGTCAACATGCCAAGATTGGAACCGCTGAACATACTGGCCAGGGCAAACAGCTGGCCAAATTGTCCTGCGGCTACCTGTTCCGCCCAACTGCGCATGGCCGCCGGGTCCACGATAGGCAGGGGTACGTGATAACCCAGGCGATACACCGCCAGAAACACGAGAGTGATGCCAATCTTGCGAGTCAGATCGGGAATCTTGAGTATATTGAGCAAGTGATTCACAGCGCAGCTCCTGGGTCAACTGTGGCCGACGCTGAGGCTTCCCCTTGTTCGAGGCGCCCGCGCTTGCACCTAAGCAGGCCCAGCGGCGATTGTCAATAGGGAAGTTTGGGGGGACGCGGTTTCATTTTGTTCTGCGGCACCGGCTTCGGACCGGGCAGAACCTCACAGGTGCCTCCCAGCGATTCGATCTTGCTGCGGGCTGATGCCGAAAAATGGTGCGCTTTGACAAGGAGTCGCTTGCGCAGTTCCCCTTCACCAAGGACGCGCAAACCATCGTAGCGGCCATCTATCACGCGCTTTTGCCTCAAAGTTTCCAGGTCCACCGTATCGCCGTCGGCAAAGACGCGGTCGAGATCACCGACGTTCACAATGGCATATTCTCGCCGCCAAGTGGCGTTGCTGAAGCCGCGCCGAGGAACACGGCGGATCAGAGGCATCTGCCCGCCTTCGGAGAGCGGATGCGGCTTGTTGGTTCCAGCACGGCTTCGCTGACCCTTATGCCCGCGCGTACTGGTTTTGCCGTGGCCCGATCCGATGCCCCGCCCCACTCGTTTCTTGCGTTTGCGACGATGGACGCCGACATGTACTTGCGACAAATCCATAGCCGACTCCTGCACGGTATTTCTTGACCTTAGTCGCTACGATTTACAGTTTCACACCACGCAACCGTTCCACTTCCTCTTTGGTCCGCAGCATAAGCAAACCGTTCATAGTGGCTTTGACTACGTTCAACGGATTAGTATTGCCGTGAACTTTGGTCAGGATGTTACGAATGCCGCAAAGCTCCAGTACCTGACGTGCACCAGGTCCCGCCTTCACCCCAGTCCCTGGCCCGGCCGGCACAAGAATTACCCTAGTGGCGCCGAACTTACCAACGACTTTGTGCGGAATAGTGTCGCCCTTCAGGCTAATCCTGCGGAGATTCTGCTGAGCGAGTTTAGTGGCCTTTTCGACGGCAGGCGGCACTTCATTAGCCTTTGCGTAACCATAACCCACCCGGCCACTGCGGTCGCCCACGACTACCAATGCATTAAAACTGAAACGCCGGCCTCCTTTAATTACGGCCGCACAGCGGCGAATCTTAATGACTCGATCTTCCAATTGTCCGAGACCGGTATCCGTAAAGCCTGTAGCCATTTGCACTTCTCCCAATCATTTGATCGATCGCGATTTCCTTGCAAAATGATAATCCTTCGGGAGGGAACGCAAGCCAAAGTCGCTTGCAGGCAATTTAGCTATCGCCTCCGCGGCCAAGGCTTACGATTTGAGTGCACGCTTGGGTTAGCGATTTCCCATGGTCAGAATTGTAATCCTGCTTGGCGCGCAGCCTCGGCTAGCGCTTTGACCCGACCGTGATATTTATACGGGCCACGGTCGAAGCAGACTTTAGTGATGCCCTTGGCCAGTGCTAATTCCGCGATGCGCTGGCCAATCATCTGAGCAGCGGCGATGTTGCCACCGTGTTTCAATCCCGATTTCTTCCCGCAGCTGGTAGCCGCACATAGCGTTCTGCCGTGCAGGTCATCAATGATCTGGGCGTATATGTGTTTATTGCTGCGGAACACCGAAAGCCGAGGTCGCTCCGGCGTGCCAAATAGCCGCTTGCGCACCCGCCAGGCACGGCGTTGTCGTTGTTGCGCTTTCTTTTTCTGCGGGTTCATCAGCGTTCACCTCCCTCTTCCGATGTCCGACCGGAAGAATCCTCTGAGGTTCCAAATGAGCTTTTCGGGAACCTTTCAATAGGCCAGATTCTAACTGATCTGGCAAGCGTCTCGTCTTCGCCGAAAATTTTGTCTTCTGTCTTTCGGCAAAATAAACACGCACTGAATACAGCGCGTTTATCCGCCGGCGCCCACAGGAGCTTTGCCTTGCTTGCGGCGGACCACTTCGTTCTCGTAGCGGATGCCTTTTCCTTTGTACGGCTCAGGTGGGCGAACGTGTCGAATCTCCGCAGCAAATTCGCCGACTTTCTGCTTATCGCACCCCCGAACCACAATGGTGTTTGGGTCAGGCACCTCGACATTCAGCTCTGGGGGAATGTCCAGGATGACCGGATGGGAAAAACCAACGCTCAGCACTAGTTTGGGTTTGCGGGTCTTGTCTTTTCCCTGTTCCAAGCGAGCCTGGTAACCGATACCTTCAACCTTGAGTCTTTTTTCGAACCCTTGAGTAACGCCGACGATCATGTTGTTGATCAGAGTGCGCGTCAGTCCATGCAGGCTCCGATTGAGCCGATCGTCGTTAGGCCTTTCAACGGAAATTCGACGAGTTCGGTCATCATAGATGACGCGCATGTTAGCATGGTAGCGTAGCTCAAGCTTTCCCTTGGGGCCCTCGACACGTAACGTGCCGTTCTCCAGACGGACCTGGACGTTGGCGGGTACCGTGATCGGTTGTTTGCCTATGCGGGACATAGCAGTGCCCTCAGTCGTTACCAGACTTCACAAAGCACCTCGCCACCAAGATGACGGCGACGCGCCTGACGGTCGCTCATGATGCCTTTACTGGTGCTGACAATCGCAATGCCCAGGCCATTGAGTACCGGTTTCATCTGCCGATATCCCCGATAAATTCGCTGTCCTGGCTTACTGACTCGTTTGATCAGGCGAATCACCTGCTCACCCTGGTCGCCGTATTTCAGCAATATGCGCAGAACTGGCTTGGCATCTTTTTCGCCTTGGAAGAACTCTTTTCGTCCAGTCTGCTCATCGGGACGAATTCTGCCGATCTGGTAATCGAGAATGTAGCCTTCATCTTTGAGCACCTGAGCGATGCCGACTTTCTCGCGGGAGGCAGGCACGTCCACAAAGGGCGCTTCGATGCGCAAAGCGTTGCGAATGCGGGTAAGCAGATCAGCTATCGGATCGGTCATCATAGCAGCTAGCCCCAAGGTCACCAGCTGGCTTTCTTGACGCCGGGGATCAAACCCCAGCTGGCCATATTACGGAAGCAGACCCGGCAGATGCCGAACTTGCGATAGTTACCGCGGGCTCGGCCACACAGCCGACAGCGCAAGCGGATACGAATCAGTTGCCGCGGCGCAATCTTAGCCTGGTCACGTTCGCGGCGATACTTCTCTAGCAGTTGCAGTTGTTTGGCGAATTTGGCCTTTTTTCCTTTGACCGCCATAAGTAGTCTCGCTCTCTTGAGTCATTCCAACTGTCAGCTCTCACGGAAGGGTAAGCCGAGCAATTGTAGGAGAGTTCGTCCCTCCGCGTCATTCCTGGCCGTTGTGGTAATGCACACATCCATGCCCTGGGCGAAACTGACCTTGTCCGGATCCACTTCCGGAAAAATGGTCTGTTCGGGCAAGCCCAAAGAGTAATTGCCGTGGCCGTCAAAACTTCGAGGATTTAAGCCGCGGAAATCGCGGATACGGGGCAAGGCCACACTGATGAGCCGATCCAGAAATTCGTACATCCGCTTTCCCCGCAGTGTCACCTTGCAGCCGATCTCCATTCCCTTGCGCAAGCGAAATCCGCTGACGGATTTCTTGGCCTTCGTTATGACGGGGCGCTGACCGGTAATCAGGGCAAGATGCTGAACTGCCTGGTCCAAGCGAGAGCGTTCCTGGATGGCCTTGCCCACTCCCATGTTCACGGTAATCTTCTGCAGGCGGGGCAGGCTCAGAATGTTATTACGACCCAATTGCTTCTGTAATTGTGGCACCACTTCGTTACGGTATTTCTCGAGCAAGCGAGCCATAGCTGTCTCGAAATTGTTCAGCTGGAGGAAGAGGGGGAAGAAGTGGCAACACCTTGCCGCCTCTTCGCCCGAGGACCGATCGTTCCCAAGCTATTCTTACACTTTTTGCAGTAGCGTTCTTTCGTCCCATCCGCAAGATAACGCCGACCCACACGCACACCCCGCTGACAGCGTGGACAGTATAACATGACGTTGGCAGCACTGATGGGCATTTCCTTCTGCACCCGTCCGCCGCGCGGATTCCGCCGCGAGGGTCGCACGTGCTTCCACACTACGTTGATTCCCTCGACCAGGACTTTGTTCTCCTTGGGATAGACCTCTAACACTTTGGCAATGGTCTTATGATCGGGGGAGGCATCACTGCCTTTGATGACCACCACGGTATCGTTTTTTCGGATGAGCATGACGCCTTTTCCTCGCCGTGCCAGCAGTTGCTCTCTTAAGTACGCCTACTTTCAGACGACTTCCGCAGCCAAACTGATGATTTTCATGAATCCCTTTTCGCGCAGTTCCCGGGCCACGGCGCCGAAGATGCGAGTACCGCGGGGATTCTTCTCATTGTCAATGAGCACCATAGCGTTGCTATCAAACCGAATGTAGCTGCCGTCTTCGCGGCGATAGGGTTTCTTGCATCGAACGATAACGCCTTTGACAATGTCCCCTGGCTTCACTTCACCTCCTGGGATGGCCTTTTTTACACTGGCGACAATAATGTCCCCCAATCCGCCGTAACGACGTTTACTGCCGCCTAAGACCTTGATGCACATGCATTCTTTGGCTCCCGTATTATCTGCGACATCCAGGTAAGTAGTCATTTGAATCATGGTTATTCCCCCAATCTCATCAATGTTGGTGCATATGGAAGGAAACGGTGAACCAAGTCACCATTCCCAGGTAGTTCCTAACCGCGACTTGACGGCCTAAAATGGCTTTCCAGCTCCGATCTGATTCGGCAGCCAGTCAAGGGGTCTGCGCCGGTGGCGCGGGGTTGCGCGAAGCGTTGCTGCCGCCCGTTGGGAGCGGGCCTGTTTCAGCAGTTCGTTTGGCTCCCGCGCGGGCGATAATTTCCACCAGCCGCCAGCGTTTGAGTTTGGATAATGGCCGTGTTTCCATGATCTTCACGGTATCGCCGACGCGAGAAACGTTCTGTTCGTCGTGGACGTAGCACACGGTGCGACGGCGGATGTATTTACCGTAGCGGGGATGTCGGACCAGACGCGGAATTTCTACACGCCTGGTCTTATTCATCTTGTCGCTGGTCACAATGCCGACAGCGAGCTTGCGGCGACCGCGCACCGAAGCATTTGAAGTGTGAGCAGCAGCTGACCGAGAAGCGGCAGATTCGCTCATAAGGGTTCTGAAGTTTCCTTATAATCCGGGGTCAGGGGTACTGACTTTCCCGGAGGCGAAGATTTTATAATCAGTAGCGCTCCAGGTGGTCGTGGCCGATGATTACGTTTGTTGTAGTCGTTGTCTTTCCCGTTCCCGTTGAATGGTAAGGATCCGGGCAATATCCCTTCGAGCTTTACGAAGTTCCATAGGGACGTCGCGGCGCTGGGTGGAGGCTTGTACGCGTAAGGCAAACAAGTCGCGCGTCCGTTCCTTGTAGAGTAGGCGGAGTTGCTCGTCGCTCATTTGTCGCAGATCTTTAGGTTTCAAAGGCTTGGCCATGCATCAGCCTCCCAGGCTGGGTCGGCGCATCACAAAGCGGCACTTGAAAGGCATCTTGTGAGCGACCCGGGCAAAGCATTCGCGAGCGGCATCTTCCGGAACACCGCCGAGTTCGTAGAGGATTTGACCGGGCTTGACCACAGCCGCCCAATATTCCGGCTCGCCTTTGCCCTTGCCCATGCGAGTTTCTGCAGGTTTCGCCGAGATTGATTTATGGGGGAAGACGCGAATGAAGATGCGTCCTTCACCGCGCAGGAAGTGGGAGGCGGTAACGCGACCCGCTTCGATGCACTGAGCGCTGAGCCAGCCCCCTTCCAGGGCCTGTAAGCCATATTCCCCGAAGGCGACCTTATTCCCGCGGCAAGCTTTTCCGCGGACGCGGCCGCGCTGGCTTTTTCGATACTTCACCCGTTTGGGCATCAGGGGCATGGCTGGCCTCCTCCAAGTAGTCGCCGAGATTGATCCACACTTTGACGCCGATTACTCCTAGCGTCGTTCGCGCGATGGCGAATCCGTAGTCAATTTTCGCCCGCAAGGTTTGCAGCGGAATTCGCCCGCGGATTTCTTTCTCACACCGTGCCATTTCGGCGCCAGCCAGCCGACCAGAGAGCTGAATCTTGATACCTTTGGCTCCTGCCTCCATAGTCTGATCGGCGGCTCGTTTCATGGCGCGGCGAAAGCTGGCCCGCTTGACCAGTTGTTCCGCAATGTTCTCAGCCACTAATTGAGCACTGAGTTCGGGTTTTTGTACCTCAAAGATGCGGAGATTGGTCTTACGGCCGGTCAGGTCCTCGAGTTTGCGCGTCAGTTCCTCTACTTCCTGCCCTCGTTTGCCGATCAGTAAACCGGCGCGAGCCGCATGCACAATTACCTTGACCTCCTCGGGAGTGCGTTCAATCTCAATGCGGGCAATACCGGTTTCGGCGTAGTTTTTCTTGATGAACTGGCGGATTTTCTCGTCTTCGACCAGCAGTTCAGCGAAGTCGCGTTTACCGGCGTACCAGCGGCTCCGCCAATCTTCCATGATGCCGATGCGAAAGCCGACAGGACTGACTTTCTGACCCATTGTGTGATTCCCCTCAGGGGCCTATTCGCCAGGCGGTGCCAAGACGACGTGGATGTGGGCTAGGCGTCGGCGAATCAGATAGGCCATTCCCCGTGCCCGTGGATCGACACGTTTCCACATCGGTCCACCATCTATCCGTGCCTCAATAACTACCAGTTCGTTGGCACGGCGCACTCCCTGTTGGACGGCGTTGGCCATGGCACTCCTGACCACCTTTTCCAAAAGGCGCGCTCCTCGGTTCGGATAATAACGCAACAACTCCAGGGCCTCATCCACTGTTTTGTAGCGGATAAGCTGAGCGAAAGGGCGCAACTTACGGGCACCCATATCCGCGAAATAGTGATGGGCGTGGAAAATCGTAGGCTCGCTGGTATTGGCTTTAGCCATACGGCGCTCCACACTTCAGTTCAGGCAGCGACCGCTTCCAGGGCGAAAACGCCACCTTGCGCCCACGGCGTTGGTGGCGCTCACCACCAACACAAACCGGCGGAGAGATCAAGTTGCGGGGGCGGGATTCGAACCCGCGACCTCCAGGTTATGAGCCTGGCGAGCTGCCACTGCTCCACCCCGCGGTGCTGGGTAGGCTATTGTATTATTTCTGTCCAGTAGCGCTCTTGCGATGACCACTGTGGCCTCGGAAAGTACGGGTCGGGGAAAACTCCCCTAGCTTATGCCCTACCATGTCTTCCGTTACAAATACCTTATTAAAGACCCGGCCATTGTGCACCAGGAAGGTCAGACCCACGAATTCGGGAATAATCGTGCAATCGCGCGACCAAGTCTTGATCGGTTCCTTCTTTTTCGACTCCAGCTGTTTGTTGACCTTCTTGAGGAGCTTGGGATCTACATAGGGGCCTTTTTTCAGGGACCGACTCATGGCAGATTCCTGACACGAAGGAATTGATTAGTCCTCGCGATAATGAGGACCGGGTGGACGCCGACGAATGATAAAGCGGGTCGAGGGTTTCCGCCGCTTGCGAGTTTTTCCACCTTTGGCGTATTTCCCCGTGGGGCTGCACGGATGGCGTCCCCCTTTTGTTCGTCCTTCCCCTCCTCCCATCGGGTGTGCATACGGACTCATGGCGACGCCGCGCACATGAGGCCGAATGCCCAGCCAGCGGCTTCGCCCGGCTTTACCCAGAGGGATGTTCATGTGGTCGGGGTTACTTAATCGGCCAATGGTCGCGCGACAATCCGCAGGGACGCGTCGCACTTCGCCCGAGGGTAAGGTCAGCTGGGCCCACTTGCCTTCACGCGCCGTCAGCGTAGCGCTAGTACCGGCACTGCGACACAATTGACCGCCCCGACCTGGGGTCAGCTCGACGTTGTGCACCTCCATGCCCAGGGGAATCCTGCGCAGCGGCAGGCAATTGCCCAGGCGAGGCTCGGCGTCCTCGCCAGAGATAATCTTCTGGCCAGCTTTGAGTCCTTCTGGCGCCAAATGATAGCGCCTTTCTCCGTCCTCGTATTCCACCAGAGCGATACGCGCTGAGCGGTTGGGGTCATATTCAATGGCGATCACCGTGCCCCATATACCATCCTTATTGCGCTTGAAGTCAATGATACGATACATGCGCTTATGACCACCACCACGATGCCGCGAAGTGATAATGCCCTGGTTGTTGCGCCCGCCACGGCGGACGTACGGCTCCAGGAGTGCCTTCTCAGGCTCCTTGCGGGGATCGGTGATCTCGGCAAAATCGCTCACCGCTCCGTGTCGTCGGCCCGGGCTGGTGGGCTTGTAGTAGCGGATTCCCATGGCCTGTTTCCTGGTGCTCGGTGGCTCGCAGAGGGTAAGTCGCAAGCCGCAGTCGCTTAGCAAGTCTGGCCGCTGCCTGCCAACCAGTCTCTCCCTGCACTCCAGGGGTCGAATCGGCCAGCCTAGAAGAGGTTGATGTGGTCTTCGGGATGCAACAAGACTACGGCCTTCTTATAGCCCGAGGTGCGTCCTGGAATACCGCGAAATCGGCGCGGTTTACCCAGGCGATTCATAGTCCGTACCTTCAGCACCCGTACCCCGAAGAGTTCCTCAACCGCCGCCTTAATCTCGGGCTTGGTGGCATATTGGTTCACTTCAAAACTATAAGCGTGATTTCGCTCGGCCCGATGCAGGCTTTTTTCGGTTACCAGCGGGCGAATGATGATCTGATGCGGTTCCAGTTGTGGGCCTTTTTCGCGTTTCTGTCCGGGTTTCAGCCGCAGCATGGTAATCGCACCCGCTTTCCAGAGGGCCGCCCGTGCCGGTTATGCAGAAGCACTGGGGGCCGGTGGTTGGCTTCCTGCATTTGGCGAGGGAGAACTATTATTCGCTTGAGCTTCGTAGCCGACAATCCCTCGGGCACGTTGCCGAAGCACTTCCAGTGCCTTGAGGGTCAGAAGAAGTCGCTTCTGCCGCAGAACCTCGTAGGTATTGAATTCGCGGACCGGATGCATGCGGACGTTGGGCAGATTCCGCGCGGCGCGGTGAAGCTCGGGATGATAATCATCTACACCAATCAGCGTGCTGTGTCCTTCCAGGCGGAGGTTGCGCAGAATCTTCGCCATGTGTTTTGTCTTGCACTCCGGCAGCTGAAGATTGTCCACAATGACGGTTTCACCATCCAGAAACTTGCTCAGCACAGCCTGGCAAGTGGCGGTGCGCACCGCACGCTTGGGTAAATGGTATTCATAATCGCGGGGTTTAGGCCCCTTGGCAGTACCACCGCCAACGCGTTTATTTGTGCGTCGTGTACCCGCACGAGCGCGACCTGTGCCCTTTTGACGATACAGTTTCCGTGTGCTGCCGGCCACTTCACCGCGCCGTTTGGTGGAATGCGTGCCACGGCGGCGATTGGCCAAGTGCATCAGCACCACTTCGTGCAGTAATTGCTTGTTGACTCGCCCGCCAAATTCCTGGGGGTCAACCTGCACAGTACCCACCGCATCACCCTGCTGGTTGTAGACATTGAGCGTGATCATTGCGATGAAGGCTCCGCATCGGCAGTATTCGCTTGAATCCACACCGCCCCGACGAGTAGGCGCTCAATCGCTCGGAAATCCCAGTCCTCCGCTGCCCCGTGATACCAACGCTGGCCAGGACATCAAAGGCCTTGTCCACTGCGCCTGGGTTCGCGTTGCAGCAGCAAGCATCACAGTGAGTCTTCAGGTGCCCGCACTGGCCTTAATCTTGATGTCCACGCCAGCAGGCAGGGTCAGCTTGTTGAGCGCTTCAATGGTGCGAGCGTTGGCTTCGTAGATGTCAATAATGCGGCGGTGGGTGCGGATTTCAAATTGTTCGCGAGATTTCTTGTCAATGTGAGGACTGCGCAGGACCGTGTAGCGCTCGATGCGCGTGGGCAGAGGAATTGGCCCGTGCACTTTGGCGCCGGTCATCTCCGCAGTTTCGACAATGCGTTTAGCGGAATCGTCGAGGATGCTGTGATCGTAAGCTTCCATTCGAATGCGAATCCGCTCAGTGGCAAGTGCAGCCACGACCTTCACTCCCTGGTGGACCGTCCTGACCTCGCGCCTGCGACGCCAGGCAACGGGAATGACATAATCTACAAACTCTCGCGCCGCCGTCAAGCGGCACCTGCGAAATTTTCTTGACGCAGCACACCGGACGGACGGGTGCTCCTTTAGGGCGCTCGATTATACGCGGTTTCCCAAACGTTGACCACAGTAAAGACTGGTAAGCGTTCCATCTGGCGCATAACCTATTATTATCCCCAGACTGCCGAGGCAACTATGCTGGCTCTCACACGCGACCAGGTTCAGGCCTTTGACCGCTGGGCCATCGAACAGCTGGGCGTTCCGGGCACGGTGCTCATGGAGAACGCCGGGCGAGGGTGCGCTGAGGTGTTGTTACACGTTGTCGCTCAACGGACAGGTAAACCGCTCTCGCCGTGCTTTTCCCGTGTGAGCATTCTCAGCAGCCCCGAAACGATCCAGGAAGCGACAACCTGCGCCAGCGCCAATCCGATGCCACGTCAACGGGTGGTGGTCTGTTGCGGCCGAGGGAACAATGGCGGAGATGGCTACGTCCTGGCGCGTCATTTGTCCCTGGCCAACTTCCAGGTCAAAGTGCTGGCTTTCGCAGATCCCGATCAGCTGACCGGCGAGGCGAGGTGGGCGGCTGATATTTATCGCCGGTTGGGGGGAATCGTTCATGATTGCTGGAACACTCCCCTGGACGAATCCCGCTTGCGCAACCTCATAGCCGACGCCGATTGGATCGCCGACGCCTTGTTTGGTACAGGGCTGAAAGGAGCGGTGCGACCGCCATTTGATCGG
>JANWVZ010000056.1 GCA_025056555.1 Gemmatales bacterium
GACCTCTCTTAGCCCCGCATCGGTGATTGGGGTGCCGCCTAGGTCGAGCGTGGTGAGGTTTTTCAACGCGGCCAACTCCTTCAGCCCCGCATCGGTGATTGGGGTGTCGCTTAGGTCGAGTGTGGTGAGGTTTTGCAACGCGGCCAACTCCTTCAGCCCCGCATCGGTGATTTGGGTGCCGCGTAGGTCGAGTGTGGTGAGGTTTTGCAACGCGGCCAACTCCTTCAGCCCCGCATCGGTGATGCGGCTCCAGCTCAGGTCGAGACCAAAAGGTATGCCAGGATCAGGTAACTGGGCCAAGAGCCCCGCACGCCACCCTCTGATCCTGAAACCTGGTACGGCGTCAACCATATCCGGGTCCTTAACGGTGTTGAAGCAGGTAAACGCCAGACGGCTATCCCTGCCGATCCAACCGACTACCGCGTCGGCATCCCGCCAGGCACGGACGATGTGTTCAGGCAACGGTGGTGCTTCTTTGATCGGCTGGGCCGCCAGCCTCACCGAGTACATTCCCGCTCCGAGGATCAGGCCAATTAGTAACCCCTGACCGCCCACGCCAGCGACTCGCTTCATGGCAGGATCCTCCAGACTGTCCCCGTGATGTGAGCAGATAGGCGGTAAATTCCAGACGCCGACAGTATCCCGCTGGGTTAGCCTACACAGTAATCCGCTCTATGGCCAGCGAGTCTGCCCCGATGGCCACCACTCTGCCATCCTGGAACTAACGCGGTTACTGAGGCATGATACGCATCCCGCTTGGGATGTGGCTGCGGTCGTCGGTTCCGCGTGTCCCTGACGGGGGCGCTAAGGGACACGTATTTCGGGTCAGGGAGCAATTGTTTAGCTGCACTTTCCGCAGAGTGTGAGCAAGGATTCATGCAGTGCGACTGGGAGCCGCGGCAATATTCCGTCCATGCTGAAACTTTCCGCGCCTGTGTGTCATCCAGGAACTGCTCATGGCACGTGTAAGCGTATGAGGTGTGGTGAGGTGGATTGGCGAGCGCGGACCTCTGGCCGATTAGCTTCCTCCGAGGCGGGATGGGCGGGTAAGGTACGGGGTTGCATGAGGAAAAGAGCGGAAGAAGGTCTTGACACGGCGCCGGAAAGTTGTTCTATTTGTCAGCAATAATTTGGGTTGGTCGCCCTGCAAGCTGCGAGGAAAGGATATCCTTGAGCGCACGGGTGCCGTCGGTGTGGGGCTGACGGCCGTTGCCCAAGGGAATTCGGGTCCACACAGGAAAGGAGGACAGCTGTGGAAATCACCGAAATCCGCATCAAGCTCATGGATGAGAAGAAGGGAGGCAACGAACGCTTGCAGGCGTTCTGTTCCATCACCTTCGACAACATGTTTGTGGTGCGGGACTTGAAGATTATCGAGGGAGCGAAGGGGCAGTTTGTGGCGATGCCGAGCCGCAAATTGGCGGATCGATGCCCCACCTGTCGGTGCAAAAACCACCTGCAGGCTCGTTTCTGCAACAATTGCGGCCGCCGACTCGATGAAAATCGTGCCCCGCGTGATGCCAGTGGTCGGATCCGCCTGCACGCGGACGTGGCTCATCCGATCAATGCAGCTTCCCGCGAGTATATCGAAAAGGCCATTCTCAAGGCCTACTATGAAGAAATCGAAAAAGCGAAGCAGCCCGGTTACGTGTGCCGCTACGACGACTACGAAACCGAAGACGATTACGACGGTTACGAAGTGGTGCCGTGTGCTCCCGCCCGTGCTGAGCCGGTGCGTTGCGATCCGGCCCACACACAGGTGGCGCCGCCGGCAACCGCTGGTCGAGACGTCGTGACTTCGGGAGAGTCTGCCAGCACGGCTAATACACGTCCCAGCTAAGTGCGGCAGCCCCAGCCGCTGGCTTTGTGGTGTTCGTGCGTCGTTCAGGGAACGCACGTAGTGGGAACTTTCTCAGAAGAGAACGGAATCGAGCCGACCCCCGCTCATGGTGTTGACGCGCTCGCTATCCTGAGCCGGCGTCTTGTGTGGAGGCAATGGTCGGAGGGCACCTGCGACGTTCAGGGCACGGGTTTCAGCAGGTATTGTCAGGCGCAGGAAATTGGTTACTCAATCCTGGCAAGCAAGTTTCCAGGTGCAATACAATGATGACGCAGGCCGTGCAGTGCACAACGCTCGATTCAATATCGCTGACCAACTGGAGAGGTGGCCGAGTGGCCGAAGGCGCGGCACTGGAAATGCCGTGTATCCCCAAAAGGGATACCGCGGGTTCGAATCCCGCCCTCTCCGCTCCCCTTGCGAAACCAGGGTGACGGTCCTAAAATATTTGCAGCGAATTTAGGCTATGCGTGGCTGGCTAGCCGGGTCAACCCCTTGCCGCGCGACAGGTTCTGGGCAAAAATAATCGGCCTAACCAGGGTTAGCCTACTCAGAAGGGGCAGGTGCCCGAGTGGCTAAAGGGGCCAGACTGTAAATCTGGTGGCCTTCCGGCCTACGGGGGTTCGAATCCCTCCCTGCCCAGTGAGCCAACGAAGTGACCTTGAACTGGCTTCGGGTGCGGGTGTAGCTTAATGGCAAAGCCCCGGCCTTCCAAGCCGGTGATGTGGGTTCGATTCCCATCACCCGCTCTGCCTGCCTCAGCCTGGTCAGGGACGGCCGGCAATGGCGTGCTGCTGTAGCTCAGCTGGTAGAGCACGTCCTTGGTAAGGACGAGGTCATGGGTTCGAGTCCCATCAGCAGCTCTGAAAGTAGCCCTCCTTGGTGTCGAGAGACGCTGGGGTGGAGAGAAGATTTGGAGCACGATGGCTGGGCATTCGCGTCACTCCGCTAGGCAGACTCGAGGCCGTGTAGCCGTCTCAGGAAAAAGCGAATGTGCTGGCCGCTGAGCAGGAAATTAATTGGCGGAGTGCATTCGGGCAACCTAAGTCCACAGAACTAAAGGAGCAGGAGCAGCAATGGCAAAGGGAGTTTTCGTCCGCACCAAACCGCACGTGAATGTCGGTACCATTGGCCACATTGACCACGGGAAAACGACGTTGACCGCGGCCATAGTGGCTCGGCAGAACCACAAGTTCCATTTTGCCGAAAAGGTCAAGTCGTACAAGGAAATTGCCAAGGGAGGTACCGAACGCGACGAACTCAAGACGGTTACCATAGCGGTGGCCCACGTCGAGTATGAAACGCCCAAACGGCACTATGCGCACATAGATTGTCCGGGCCACGCCGACTATATCAAGAACATGATCACCGGCGCCGCCCAGATGGACGGGGCGATCCTCGTGGTCGCTGCGGACGATGGCCCCATGCCGCAGACCCGCGAACACGTGCTGCTCGCGCGTCAAGTGAATGTGCCTTACATCGTTGTGTTCCTGAACAAGATTGACAAAGTGGACGATCCGGAACTGCTCGACCTGGTAGAGTTGGAAGTGCGTGACCTGCTGAAGAAATACGGCTTCCCGGGCGACGAAACTCCTGTGGTCCGGGGCAATTCTCTAGCAGCCATGTTGTCTGGGGGCAAGGACGACAATGCCTGCAAGTGCATTGATGAACTGATGGATGCCCTGGACAATTTCATCCCCGATCCTGTCCGCGAAGAAGACAAACCGTTCCTGATGAGTATTGAAGACGTGTTCTCGATAGAAGGTCGAGGCACTGTCGGCACCGGCCGTATCGAACGCGGCATCATCAAGCCGGGGGACGAAGTGGAAATTGTCGGTCTGCGCAAGGAAATCCGCAAGACCGTGGCTACCAGCATCGAAATGTTCAATAAGACCCTGGACATGGGTAAAGCTGGCGATAACGTGGGCGTGCTGCTGCGCGGCATCAAGCGCGAGGAACTCGAACGAGGCATGGTCTTAGCCAAGCCAGGTTCCATTACACCCCACACGAAATTTGAGGCGGAAGTGTACGTCCTTACTAAGGAAGAAGGTGGGCGGCACACACCGTTTGTTACCGGCTATAAACCCCAATTCTATTTCCGCACCACGGACGTGACCGGAGCGGTTCGCTTACCGGAAGGCGTCGAAATGGTTCAGCCCGGCGACAACGTGAAGATGATCGTCGAACTTCTGCCAGATAAGCCCATTGCTATGGACGAAGGATTACGCTTCGCCATCCGTGAAGGTGGCAAGACGGTAGGTGCTGGCGTCGTCACTAAGATCCTGGAATAAACCTGCCTTCAGCTCGGAAAACTGGGCCGCTTAGGCCTGTCGTGCTGTCGGTGGGACCGAGAAAATCCGAAAGACCAAAGCGTTTATACTTAGCACCGTGCAGAATACCGCTCCAGTGAGAGATTCGTCATGGCCGAGAAAAAACGGGATTACGTCTGGCTGGAATGCAGTAGCTGCGGTGAGCGTAATTATCGCACTCAAAGAAATCTCCGCAAAGGCGAAAAACTGGAGCCGCGTAAGTACTGCCCCCGCGAGCGCAAGCACACTGTGCACAAAGAATCGCGCAAAAAGTAAGGGGCGCGATCCTGACGTCGGCGGCGGTCGATGTGTAGAATAACCTTAGCCCCGGCAGGTCAGGGGCATAGCTCAACTGGTAGAGCAGCGGTCTCCAAAACCGCAGGTTGGGGGTTCGAGTCCCTCTGCCCCTGTTGGGCGGCGAGCTGAACGCTTGGCCAGAGCACGCGGAAGCGGCAAAAGCTGGTCGGTCGGGGCGATGTACCCCAGGCAGAACTGCAGGCCTGGTTGACACGGCGTGTCATGGGGTGAACCTCTATAAGGCGTAAGCCAGACGCCCAGCTCGAAAGATTTGCGCTTTGCATGCCAGAGGCTTGCAGCCGTAATTAGCTTCTCCTAGGGCTGATACAATTGCTCTAGGGGGCTCTTTCGCCTGTCGCAGCTTTTGTGAAACGCGCCGCACAGATGCTAATCGAGAAAAGGAACCGGTCATGGCCCAAGTGGTCGAAAACAAGGCGGCACGGACAACGGAAGCGAAAAAGCCTCTGGTTTGGGCGTGGTCTTTTCCGCTCGCCAGCATAATCGGGGCGGTGTATCTGTGGTTGGGAATCATTCTTGTCCACCACCTGATTCCGGAGTTGTGGAACGTCTATGTGGCCTCGTGGTTTGAAGGCAACATGATCCTGGGTGGAGCGCTGAAACTGGCCACCCTGGCAGCGGTAACCGGCGGCTTAGTAATAATTTGGCCTAAGTTCATGCCGCGCATGGACGGCCTGTCCGGCGGAGTGTTTCTCATGGCCATCGCCGGGTTTATGGCAGCAGCCGTCTGGTGGATGTTGGGTCATCTTTTCAGCTGGGTGCTGAGTAGGTGGGCCTCGGAAGATTGGACTAATTACCTGGGTTGGGGTCTGCTCTTGGCTCTGGCAGCGGGGGAGATCGTGTGGCTGTATCGTTGGGCCAAGACCCCTCGTTTCCGCACCTGGGCTGAAACTCTCCAGGAGCAGGGCTGGTTTGCGATTGGTCTGTACAAGAAAGGACAAGGAATCTGGTTACGGCGACTCACCATGATAGGCATTATCCTGCTGTTGGCCGCTGGCGTCTGGCATTACACGCATTTTCATTTGGGTGGCAGTGGGGAATGGCATATTCGGTTGCCCTTCGCTGCCGTTTCCTTGTGCTTTGTCCGCATGCCCCGCCTGACGCTGAGTTTGCTTGTGCTGGGCCTGGGCAGCTGGTGGGCTTGGCGGCTGGTGAATTATCCGCGTTTCGCCGACTTTCTGGTGTCGGCCGAGAACGAAATGGTCAAGGTGTATTGGCCCAGTTGGCGCAGTTTATCGCGAGACACAGTAGTGGTGCTGGTGACGATGATTCTGCTAGCCATCTTTCTTTACATGATGGACGTGGTCTGGACCTTGATTCTGAGCCAATTCCTGGGAGTGCTGGGAACCTGAGCGTTAACAGGCGCTTCCAGGAACATCGAACCCCTGATATAGAGTTCAGCGTGCCTGGCAGTGCTGAGTCGGAAAGCAGAGGATGGCTGTCATGATCCTGCCTGAGAACACTGAACCGCCCAATAGCACTGAAGGTTCTCCCAGCCCAGGAAACGAGCCGACGGCAGCCAGCCGAGGCAAGAAGTGGTACGCCATCAAGGTGACCGCGGGGCAGGAGGAAAACATCAAGACGGCCATCGAACGACGTATCAAGATTGAGGGCCTGGAGGAGTTTTTCGGCCAGATCATAATCCCCATGGAAAAGGTCACCGAAATGGTCAAGGGGAAGCGTATTACTCGCAAGACCAAACTTTACCCCGGTTATATCTTCGCAGAGCTGGAATTTAACGACAAACTGCATTATCTGGTGCGAACAACCCCAGGCGTGATTGACTTTGTAGGTGCTGGCCCTCAGCGAGCCCCCCAGCCATTATCTGAACACGAGGTGCAGCAGATTCAGGGACTAAGGGCCGAGACAGTGGACACTCGCCCGCCGACTACGCGAATTCGGTTCAGCCGAGGCGACCGCGTCAAGATCCGCGAAGGTTCGTTCGCCGGTATGGAAGGGGAAGTCTCCGAAATCCTCGAACAGAAGGGCAAGGTGCAGGTGATGCTCAAGATTTTCGGTCGCGATGTTCCCGTGGAGGTCGAGTCCTGGCAGCTCGAGGCCGTGTGATAAGTCCCCTCTTGTCGAGCAAGGTCGTTCTTCCATACAATGCAAGGCCCATGCGAAAAGGTCTTCGGCCCCCACGATGTGAAGGGACAACCTTGGCAATAAAGGAGTGCTGAGTAATGCCGCCCCCTGCCGCCCCGCGAGGAAAAAAAGAGGTTAAAGCAAAAATAAAATTGCAGTGTCCCGGCGGAATGGCAACCCCGGCGCCACCCGTGGGGCCGGCCCTGGGACAGCACGGGGTGAACATCGGCAAATTCGTTCAGGAGTTCAATGAACGCACTAAGGATCAACGTGGCTTGATGCTGCCCGTGGAGATTACTGTTTACACCGATCGGAGTTTCGAGTTCGTAATTAAGACACCTCCCGCGGCGATATTGCTCAAGCAGGCCGCCGGTATTCCCATCGAAAAGAAGAAGGGAGGAGAAGTTCTACCTCCGGAAGAAAAGAATCGTCGCACTGGAAAGTATTCCAACTTCACGGTGAGCAAGGAGCAGATTCGTCAGATTGCCGAGCGGAAACTGCCCGATTTGAATGCACGGGATCTGGAGCACGCGATTCGCATCATTGAAGGCACAGCTCGCAGCATGGGGTTGCGGATTGTCTGAGCCGGGACCGGCCGATCGGTACCGCTCGTTCGACCAGCAGACCGAACTAATCACCGCGAGGTCTTAGTCCCCTAGCGCAAAAGGTCTTTCACTCATGGGTAGAAAGAAAGCTCCTGAGAATCCGCCGACAGTGTCCCCCGCCAGCGGGGGGGAGACTACGACAAAAGTGGCTGAGAAGCCTGCTCCGGCAAAACCTGCAGCGAAGGAGGTTGGGGCTAAACCCACGGCAGCCGCTGCGCCTCCCAAGCCGGAGGAGGCACCCGCCAAGGAAGCCCCAACGAAAGAAGCTGCTGTCAAGACCGCGTCCCAGCCCGCGACGGAAAAAAAGAAGGGTAGGCCCGGTCAGGCTCCTCCTTTGGGTAAGAAGAAACGCCACGAGCGAAATCAGCTCCGTGAGAAGATTCGTCAGCTGCAACCCATGAGTTTACGCCAAGCCGTCGAATTCCTGAAGCAATATCGTCATGCCAAGTTCGACGAAACCGTGGAAGTCCACATGCGCCTCAACGTAGATCCTCGGCAGAGCGACCAGGTGGTGCGCGGGGCCGTGAGTCTGCCCCATGGCATAGGCAAGTCAGTACGCGTACTGGTATTTGCCACTGGGGAGGCAGCCCAGCGCGCTAAGGAAGCGGGAGCTGATTATGTCGGCGCGGATGACTTAGCCAAGAAGATTCAGGGAGGCTGGTTCGAGTTTGATGTCGCCTTAGCGACGCCGGACATGATGAGCATCGTCAGCCGGCTGGGCAAGTTGCTGGGGCCTCGGGGTTTGATGCCTTCGCCTAAGACGGGTACAGTCATCATGGGGGACTTGGCTCCTGCGGTTCGTGAATTCAAGATGGGTAAGGTCGAATATCGCGTGGATGACACGGGAAACGTGCACGCGCCTATCGGCAAACTGAGCATGGACACGGATAAACTGGTGGAAAACGCTCAAACGTTCATCGAAGCAGTGCGGGCCGCGCGACCAGCGGCCGTCCGCGGCCAATACGTGAAATCTATTACCCTTTCCAGCACCATGGGGCCGGGCATTCGCCTTGCCTGAGTCTGCACCGGCAAAAAATTTCTCCGCCCCTTGCCGAATGATATTGGCCAGGGTATATAATGGTTTTCCCATAGCTACGAGGTGGCGATTCGCTGTCGGGAATGGGCCATGAGCAAACTCGTCAAGCAAATGGAGATGGACAGTTTGCGGAAGACGCTCTCCGGCGTCCAGGATTTAGTGTTGCTGAATATCCAGAAACTGGACGCTCGGACAACCACGCAAATGCGTCTGGATTTGCGCCGCAAACAGATTCGCCTGCACATGGTTAAGAACACTCTGGCAGCTCGGGTTTTCCAGGAATTGGGCTTGGAAGTCCCTGAAGATTGCTGGCGTGGGCCGACAATTCTCGCCTGGGGTGCCAACAGTATCGCCGAACTGGCCCGCGAAATGGATCAATGGGCGACGCGTATTCGCAGCGAGAAGCCCCAGGCAGTCTTTGAGCCGAAGATTGCCGTTGTCGAAAAACGCAGTGTCCCGTTCGAAGAAGCTAAGCGTTTCCCCACCCGCGAAGAAGCCCTGAGTCAGCTGGTGAACCTGATTCTCGCCCCGGCGACCTATCTCGTCGGACAGCTGCGGGAACCGGCAGCGCGATTGGTTTCGCAGCTCAAGGCGCGCGGGGAACAGGAACAGGCCACTTCCTGAAGGCGACCCCCCGATAGCGCCGGGAGACGATCGCTTTCTGAATTTCTACTCGGTATATCCAGGACTTGACGCTTTCACCCTGACGGAGAACAATCAACTGGAATAGAAAGGATCGTGCTATGGCAGAAGGCAATGGTCAGGCTTGGCCCGCTGAGATTAAGGAACTGGGCGACCGCATTGTGGCGCTTCCCATTGTCAAGTGTTTGCAACTGGCGGACTATCTGGAGAAGGTTTACGGCATCAAACCGGCAGCGGCAGCCGCAGTAATCCCCAGTGCTGCTGTTGCCCCGGCCGGGCCAGCCCCAGCCGAAAAGAAGGCTGAAAAGACCGAATTCAATGTGATTCTCAAGTCTTTCGGAGCGCAAAAAGTCCAAGTCATCAAGGTGGTACGGGAGATTACTGGTTTGGGCCTGAAAGAAGCCAAGGACCTGGTCGAAGGCGCTCCCAAACCAGTCAAACAGGGTGTGTCTAAGGAAGAAGCAGAGAAAATCAAGGCCGAGCTCGAAAAAGCTGGTGCCGAGGTCGTCCTGGAGTAATCTCGGCCAGTTAGAACTCAGAAGCTTAAGCCGCGGTAACTGGTCAGCCTGCGGGAGCGTTCCAGTTACCGCCTATTTATTGCTTAGGCTGTCCCTTGTGGCAGCCAGCGCCCGTATTGACCTTGGGAAAACAGGAACCTAGCTTGTCCTGCAGACTCTCGAGGCCAGAAACGCGCGTGTCCTGCCAGTTCAGCAAGCCACTTTTTTCTCTCCTGTCCAGGAGCCATAGCTTTGTCTCAGGTAGGAATGAGTTCAGTGTCCTTAGCCTGCGCCGTCGCCCGGCAAGAACGTTGTGGGTGCGCAGGCACCTGCCACCTTAGCCGACGCGAAAGCCGTCTGCTGTAACGCTTATGGTCCACTAACTTAAGAACTCCTTCCATCGGCAAAGGAGCCAACTGTATGCCCATCCCGACTCAGCGAAGAATTATCCCGACCCAGAAGCGCTTTTTTGGTCGGCACGGTGATGCTATCCCCGTGCCCAATCTGATCGAAGTGCAGATCGCCGCCTATAATCGCTTTCTGCAAGCGGATGTCCCTCCCCATCGGCGTCAGGATATCGGCCTGGAAGCGCTGTTGCGCGAAACTTTCCCCATCGAAAACCACGACCGCAGCGTCCGTCTGGAATACCTGTATTACGAACTGGGCAAACCGCGCTTCAGTCCTGACGATTGTGCGGAATTAAAGCTGACCTACGGTCGCCCCTTCCGGGTCATGTTGCGTTTGCATCGCGGCGATGCGGTAGTGGAAGAGGATGTCTATCTGGGCGACATTCCGATCATGACCGGGGGCGGGGAGTTTATTATCAACGGCGCCCAGCGTGTGGTCGTTAATCAGCTGCATCGCAGCCCCGGCGTGGACTTTACGGTGGAGCAAGAGGGGGATCGCAAGTTTCACGGCTGCCGCATCATCCCGGAGCGGGGCAGCTGGATCGAGATGCGCGTGACGAAAAAGGAAGTGTTGGCCGTGCGTATTGACCAGACCGGGAAGTTCCCGGTTACCACGTTCCTGCGGGCCATGTCGCCGCAATACTCCACCGATGCCGACATTCTGCGTGCTTTTTACCCCACGGAAGTCATCCCGGTCACTCACCACCATGCGAACAAGCTCGTCGGGCGGCGAGTCGTCGGAGACGTCATTGACCCGAAAACCGGCGAGATTCTCGTCGAATCCGGCACAGAACTCACACCCAAGCAGGTGGACCAAATCCTCCTCAGTTCTCTGGAACAGATTGAAGTCCTGGGTGACATTCGCGACCCACTGATCTTGAACACCTTGGCCGAGGATAAGACCAAGACCCATGAGGAAGCCTTACTGCGGATTTATCAGCGGATGCGACCGGGTAATCCGGCCCAACTCGACAAGGCAATCGAGCTGTTCCGCGAACGGTTCTTCGATCCTGCCCGCTATCGGCTGGGACAGGTTGGACGCTTCCGCATGAATCGAAAGTTTGGCTTGAATATACCCGAAACCGAAATGACCCTGCGCGCCGAAGACCTGGTGCACTGCGTTCGCTACATTCTGGCACTGCGCAATCCGCGGGGGCAGGGGCCATCAGCCCAGGTGGACGACATCGATCACTTAGGCAACCGTCGCGTCCGCACGATTGACGAACTGGCAGCGGACGAAATTCGCAAGGGCTTGCTCAAATTGCGCCGCACCGTCATCGAGCGGATGCAGATGAAAGATGTGTCAGAAATGACACCCCGCACGCTCATCAATCCGCGGCATGTCTCTGCTGCGGTGGAATACTTCTTCGGTCGGGGCGAACTGAGTCAGGTCGTAGACCAGACAAATCCGCTGTCCCAGCTGACCCATGAACGCCGCTTAAGCGCGTTAGGCCCCGGAGGCTTGAACCGTAAGCGGGCAGGCTTCGAGGCCCGCGACGTGCATATTTCTCACTACGGCCGCATCTGCCCGATCGAAACACCTGAAGGGACCAACATCGGCCTGATCGCCAGCATGGCGGTCTTCGCTCGCATCAATGAATACGGGTTCCTGATCACGCCCTATCGGCGGGTGCGCGACGGCAAAGTAACCGATGAAATCGTTTGGATGCGGGCCGATGAGGAAGCCGAACATTTCGTCGCACCTGCCGACGCTCCGCGCCAGGATGGCAAACTGTTGGGGAACCTGGTGCAGGTCCGGAAGGGTGGCGAGCTGACCTTTGTGCCGCCCCGTCAAGTGGAGTTCATTGATGTCTCGACCAGGCAAATCGTAGGTGTTTCCGCAGGCCTCATCCCGTTCCTGGAGCACGACGACGCCAACCGCGCCCTCATGGGCGCCAACATGCAACGCCAAGCCGTGCCCCTGTTGGAAACCGAACCTCCACTGGTCGCCACGGGTCTGGAAACTGAGGTGCCGAAATATTCCGGCATGGTGGTGCGGGCTGAAAAAGACGGCTATGTCGTGTATGTGGACGGGGAACGCATTGTAACGGCCGATCATGCACTCAGTGGGGAACTCATTCAGAGCACCCGCGGACCGGGGACTTTGCTGCAGTTGGCCCGCAATCAACCTGGAGCTAAAGAGTACGTCCTCAGAAAATTCCGCGGCCTGAATGAAAAAACCTGCTTAAATCAAAAGCCCATCGTGACCTTAGGACAGCGAGTCCAGGCAGGGCAGGTTCTGGCCGATGGCCCCGCCTGTTGTCAGGGTGAATTAGCCTTGGGCCGAAATGTCCTGGTCGCTTTCATGTCCTGGGAAGGTTACAACTTCGAGGACGCGATCATCATCAGCGAGCGGCTTGTGCATGAAGACATCTATACCTCCATCCACATTACCGAGCACGAAACGGAGATTCGCGAAACCAAGCTCGGCAAGGAAGAGTTTACCCGCGACATTCCGAATGAATCGCCTCGGAAGTTAGCCAACCTGGATGAGCATGGCGTAGTCCGCGTAGGTACCTATGTGCGTCCCGGGGACATTCTCGTCGGCAAGATTGCGCCCAAGTCGCGCGCTGAGCTGACCCCGGAAGAGAAGTTGCTTCATGCGATTTTCGGTCGCGCTGGTGAAGACGTTCGCAACGTCAGCCTGGAAGTTCCGCCGGGTATCGAAGGGATCGTCATCCACGCCGAGCGATACAGCCGACGGGCCAGCCTGAGCGAAGAGGAACGCAAGGCTCTCGATGCCCAGGAGAAGGAGATTGAACAGCAGGCTCATAAAGCCATCTGTCAGCAATACCGCCAGTTTGTGGAAAACCTGCAACGCATCCTGGAAAAGAAGGACATTCGCGGTCCAGGCGACAGAATCCTGGGACGTGAGAGGGACGAAAAGACGCAATTGGAAGTGGCGGTTCGCCTGGCAACGGAAGACCCTCAGCAATCGTTTCTCGAATCTCTGCTGGAGCCGCTTCGCAGTCCCGAGCGCAAGAGGCAGGTGGAGGAAGCCTATCATCAAGCCATGGAGCGTATCCGCCAACTGCTCGAAGAACGCGAAGCGAAAATCAACTATCTCAAGCGCGGCGAAGAACTGCCTCAGGGCGTACAGCAGATGGTCAAGGTGTGGATTGCCACCAAGCGGCGAATCTCCGTAGGCGACAAGATGGCCGGTCGCCACGGCAACAAGGGCGTAATCGCCAAAATCCTGCCAGTGCAGGACATGCCGTTCCTGGAAGACGGTACGCCTGTGGACATCATTCTCAATCCGTTGGGAGTGCCCTCGCGAATGAATGTCGGACAGATTCTCGAAACCCACCTGGGCTGGGCGGCGGCCCGGCTGGGCTTCCGTGCCATCAGTCCTGTGTTTGACGGGGCGCGCGAGGAGGAGATCCGTCAGTGCCTGCAGCAAGCGGGGCTGCCTGCCCACGGAAAAGTACGCCTTTACGACGGACGCACGGGAGAGCCTTTCGATCAGGAAGTAACGGTAGGCTACCTGTACATGATGAAACTGCATCACCTGGTGGACGACAAGATTCATGCTCGAGCCACCGGCCCATACTCACTCATCACGCAGCAACCCTTGGGCGGTAAAGCCCGCGCTGGTGGTCAGCGCTTCGGCGAGATGGAGGTCTGGGCACTGGAAGCCTACGGTGCCGCCTATACGTTGCAGGAGTTGCTTACCGTCAAATCCGACGACATGGAAGGCCGATCCAAAATCTACGAATCAATCGTCAAGGGCCGACCACGCCTGGAAGCGGGAACTCCGGCGAGTTTCGAGGTCCTCATGCATGAAATCAAGGGTTTGGCCCTGAACATTCAGCTCATTCGGAAACAACAATTACTCACCGCACTGGCGGAGAAGTCCTGAGCGTGCTGAGGTCCGGCACACTCGTGCACAAGGAGACCAGCTATGAGTAAGACCATGCAGGAAACCGGTTACGAACGCATCAATGATTACATTGCCGTGCGCATTAACCTCGCCAGTCCTCAGGACATCCGCAGCTGGTCGTTCGGCGAGGTCAAGAAGCCGGAAACCATCAATTATCGCACCTACAAACCCGAACGCGACGGTCTGTTTTGTGAACGGATATTCGGTCCGGAGAAGGATTACGAATGCTCTTGTGGCAAATACAAGGGCATGAAGTTCCGAGGCATGATTTGCGACCGATGTGGTGTGAAAGTCACCCATAGCCGCTGGCGGCGAAAACGCATGGGGCACATCGAACTAGCGGCTCCCGTCGTTCATATCTGGTTCTTCAAGTCCTCGCCCAGCCGCTTGGGAACGCTGCTGGACATGAAGGTCAGCGACCTGGAGAAAGTTATTTATTATCAGGAATACGTGGTGATTGACCCCGGCAAGGTAGCCGGCCAACCGGTTCCGAATTCGTCCAAGGTCATTCGAGAACGGGAACTGCTCACAGAAGAGGAATATCGCAAAGCCCGCGAAGTTTATGGACGTAACTTTGAGGCCGACATGGGCGCGGAAGCTGTGAAGAAACTGTTGCAACGCCTCGACCTGGTCAAACTGTCCCGCGAACTCCGCCAGCAACTGGCGGACTTGGAGAAATCTAGCGCCAAGTCTTACGATGAAACCGCAGACACTGTCCTTTATAAGGACCTGGTCAAACGTTTGAAGGTAGTAGAAGCGTTGCGCGACAGCGACAATCGTCCCGAATGGATGGTGCTGGAAGTCATCCCGGTCATCCCTCCTGACCTGCGGCCCCTGGTGCTGCTGGAGAGTGGCAACTTTGCCACGAGCGACCTCAATGACCTCTATCGTCGCATCATTAACCGCAACAATCGCCTGAAGAAGCTCGTGGACCTGAACGCGCCGGAGGTTATCATTCGCAACGAAAGGCGAATGTTGCAACAAGCGGTGGACGCGCTGTTAGACAATGCCCGATGCAAACGCCCCGTGGTCGGTTCATCGAACCGCGCCCTGAAATCACTGACCGACATGATCAAGGGAAAACAGGGCCGATTTCGTGAAAACCTGTTGGGAAAGCGCGTAGATTACTCGGCCCGCTCGGTGATTGTGGTAGGACCGGAACTGAAGCTGCATCAATGTGGCTTACCCAAACGCATCGCGCTGGAATTGTTCCAACCCTTCGTGATTCAACGGTTACGCCAACTGGGACACGCAGACACCGTGAAATCCGCGCGCCGGCTCATCGAACGCCGTGATGACAAAGTTTGGGATATCCTCGACGAGGTAACGCGGCACCATCCCGTATTGCTCAACCGTGCTCCGACCCTGCACCGTATGGGGATTCAGGCATTCGAACCGGTGCTTATCGAGGGGAACGCGATCCGCATCCATCCCCTGGTATGCCAGGGCTACAACGCCGACTTCGACGGCGATCAGATGGCCGTGCATTTACCGTTGTCCATCGAAGCCCAGGTGGAAGCCACTGTGCTGATGATGTCCACGAATAACATTTTCAGCCCGGCACATGGTAATCCCATTATTAGCCCGAGCCAGGACATCGTCATGGGATGTTACTATGTGACCGCGATGCTGCCGGGCCAGTTGGGCGAAGGTCGTCTCTTTGCTTCCCCCGATGAAGTCCTGTTAGCTTACGCACTCAAGAAAGTTGCCACCCATGCGCAAATTCAGGTGCGGCTGCCTCGGGGTAAGCGCGTGGTTACTTATGACGGCAAAGATTGGCGTAATCTGCCGGCTCCGGCCAACGGTATCATCAAGACTACGGTCGGGCGGGTGGTCTTCAATGAAATCCTCGACCCGCGTATGCCTTTCTACGACGTTACGCTCGACAAGAAGGCCCTGTCCCGCATTATTGCCGACTGTTACGAAATGCTCGGTCGCAAGGCTACCATTGAGTTGCTCGATCGCATGAAGGACATCGGATTTCAGGAGGCTACCCGAAGCGGCCTGAGTTTTTCCACCGACGATTTGCGTATCCCCAAGAGTAAGGAAGACATCATTCGCAAGGTCGAAAGCCTGGTGGCAGACCTGCGCAAGAAATGGGAAAACGGCGCCATCACTGACCAGGAGCGGTACATTCGCACCATCGAAGTGTGGCTCGACGCGACAGACCAGATCAAGAAAGAGGTCATGGCCACTCTGGGCCGCGACGAGCGGGATGGCCGTCCTTATCTCAACCCCATCTATCTGATGGCGCAATCTGGTGCCCGCGGTAACGTGGATCAGGTGGCACAATTGGCAGGCATGCGCGGCCTGATGAGCAAACCCAACCGCCAGATTATCGAAACGCCCATCAAGTCGAATTTCCGCGAAGGGTTGACGGTGCTGGAATACTTCACCTCGACTCACGGGGCCCGTAAGGGACTGGCGGATACGGCTCTGAAGACGGCGGATTCCGGATACCTCACGCGGAAGTTGGCCGACGTGGCACAGAACGTGGTGGTGACCATGCGCGATTGCGGCACCACGCAGGGAATCACCAAGTCTGTCCTTTACGAAGGAACACGACCGGAGCGGAGTCTGCGCGATGCCATTCGCGGTCGGGTCAGTCGCCGTAACATTGTCCACCCGATTACGGACGAAATCATCGTCCGCGAAAACGAACTGATCACTCCGGAAATCGCCCGCCGTATTGAAGAGATGGGCATAGACAAAATCCTGGTGCGCAGTCCGATGACTTGTGAGGCGCCGATTGGCGTATGTCAGTTGTGCTATGGCATGGACCTGTCCACGGGAGCTCTGGTCGAACTGGGCATGGCCGTCGGGATCATCGCCGCTCAGTCCATCGGTGAGCCGGGCACGCAATTGACCATGCGCACCTTCCACATCGGTGGTGTGGCCAAAGTCGGCGCGGAAGAGTCGAGCATTCACGCTCGCCGTGAAGGTTTTGTCAAACTGGCCTTGCTCCAGTGGGCCATCAATAACGAAGGTCAGCGCGTCGTGCTGAACCGTAATGGCCAAATCTGCATCGTGGATGCACGAGGCCGCGAACTGGAAAGGTATTACGTATCCATGGTCGGGGCACGCCTGCTGGTGGAAGACGGGCAAAAAGTTAAAGAAGGCGACAAACTGTGCGAGTGGGATCCCAATGCTACCGTCATCATTGCCCGCGCCAGCGGCATTGTAGAATTCGACGACATTATCGAAGGCGATACCCTCGAAATACAGCGGGATGACGTGGGACGCGTGCGCATGCGTATCCGTCAGCATAAAGGCGATCGTCATCCCACCATTCTCATCAAAAGCCCTGAAGGCGCCACTCTCGACTATGAATACATCCCCGAAGGTGCCTATCTGGAGGTACGCGAAGGTCAGCACGTGATCGCAGGTACGGTGCTGGCGAAGAAGCTCCGCGAAGCCACAGGAACTCAGGACATTACTGGCGGCTTGCCACGCGTCACCGAGCTGTTTGAAGCGCGAAAGCCGAAAGACATGGCTGTCGTTGCTGAAATTGACGGTGTGGTCGAGCTGGTGACCGAACGGGGCAAACGGAAGCGTAAGATTGTCATCCATCCCACAGATGACCGAGGACAACGCGTCAGTCACGTCCCGCCAGTGGAGGTGGTCGTGCCTCCTGGCAAGCAGTTACTCGTGCACACGAACGATCACGTAAAGACCGGAGACCCCCTGACTGAGGGAGCCCTCAATCCACAAGACCTGCTCCGCGTTAAGGGACCGGAAGCTGTCCAGGAATATCTGCTGCGCGAAATCCAGGCGGTGTATCGCAGCCAGAAAGTCGAAATTGACGACAAACACATCGAGATCATCATCGCACAGATGATGCGCAAGATGGAAGTGGACAATCCTGGCGATACGCGTCTGCTGCCCGGCTCTCTAGTGGACAAATTCGCGTTCCGCCGCATCAACGAAGAATTGCGGCGCTGCTGCAAGATCAAAGATCCCGGCGACTCCGACTTCAAGGCCGGCGAAATCGTCCCGCGCGAAGTCTTTGATCGCGAAGTCGCCCGTTTGGAGAAGGAACGGAAGCGGCCGCCTATCTGGAGTTCGCCCAAACCGGCCACGGGTCGCTTGCGCCTGCTGGGTGTCAGCCGCGCTGCGGTTCAGGCCGAGAGCTTCATCTCCGCGGCCAGTTTCCAGGAAACCACCAAAGTGCTGGTGGAGGCTGCAATTGCTGGCAAGACCGACTACCTGATTGGTTTGAAGGAAAACGTCATCCTGGGACACTTGATTCCTGCGGGCACGGGCTTCCGTGCTTATGTAGATGCTGAAGTGCATATCTCCCAGGAAGCGCGGCAACGACTCGGACTGCCGGTCGCGGAGGTGACGGGTTCGCCGCCACCTCCGACTGGCCAGGAAGAGGAATCGCCTATCCTCCCAGAGTAAGCTTGTCGGCTCAGAGAGTCCTATTGATTGGCCACCGACTTTAGTCGGCCAGCCATCCGCCAGCGATTGTGGAATCTCCAGACCGCTTGACACCACCCAGGTGCGCCCATAGCATAAAGCATCCCCTTTGGAGGAAAACTGCGGCCTTGTGCTAACGCAGGGCATTATTTGTCCTCCCGACGGAACCGAAGGCTGTGGATTAACTATGCCGACGATTAATCAGCTGGTACGCCGTCCCCGTGTGGTTCAGCACCGCCGTACCAAACGGCCAGCGCTGCAGGCCTGCCCGTTCAAGCGTGGCGTTTGTACCCAGGTCAAGATCATGACCCCCAAGAAGCCGAACTCCGCGTTGCGAAAGGTGGCGCGCGTTCGGCTGTCGAACGGCATTGAAATAACGGCCTACATACCGGGAGAAGGCCATAACTTGCAGGAGCACTCTGTAGTTCTGGTTCGTGGTGGTCGTGTTCGCGACCTGCCTGGCGTGCGCTACCACATTGTTCGGGGCGTCTATGATTGTGCTCCTGTGCAGGACCGTAAGCAGGCTCGCTCCAAGTACGCCGCCAAGAAGTCGGCCAAGTAGGCTCCGTCCGACACCCGCTGGCTTTCCTGATTCTTGCTAGACGGTACTTGATCATGGCCCGCAAAAAGAAAACTGCCTCGGAAGAAACTCTCCGACCTGACCCGGTCTATAACTCGCTTTTGGTCAGCAAATTCATTAATTCGCTCATGTGGCGGGGCAAGAAAGCCACTGCTGCGCGAATTTTCTACCGCGCGTTAGAGCAAATTCAAAAGCGTATGGGAAAAGATGTCAACGCGCTGGAAGTTTTTGAGCAGGCAGTAGAAAACGTCAAGCCCCCTTTGGAAGTGCGTTCCCGACGTGTCGGTGGTGCCACTTATCAGGTGCCGATGCAGGTCGAACCAAAACGTCAACAAAGTTTAGCCATTCGTTGGATCGTTCAGGCCGCTCGAGCTAAGAAAGGGCGCCCCATGTTTCAGAAGTTAGCCGACGAACTCCTCGCCGCCTACCGTAAGGAAGGCGACGCTATGACCAAACGCGAAAATACCATCAAGATGGCCGAAGCCAACAAAGCGTTTGCCCACTTCGCCTGGTAGGGAATCCGCTTTCCAGCTTGGGTACCGACGGTACCATGCTGCCAGAGAAAGCCGAAATTCTCCGCTTTGATTGCTGATAAAGTGTGTTTCCCTTTGTCTCTTGCGCTTTGATTCTCTCGCGGTGCAGTCCGAAACCGGTAGAACGAAACTCAGGTCGGTTACAACGGCCAGAGTCTTTGCTGTAAGGAACTACGTGGAATTGATCTGTCGCGACCTTCCCCCGACCGTAGCGCTCGCTATCTGAATCAGGGAGCTGGCTTTTCCTTCTTAGCAGGATTGCCGAAGTAAGGTACTTTATCGAAGCGGTCATCGTCCATAACAGCTCGCGGGTCGCCTGTCGCTTTCATCCACGCATGTAACCGTTGGGCCAACTCACGCTTGACTTCGGCATATTCGGGCTTATCCGCGACGTTATGCATCTGGTGCGGATCGTTCTTCAAGTCGTACAGCTCCTCGGCAGGACGTTTCGCACAAGCCAACTCAAAATAGCGGCGCAATTGTGGCTCATTCTGGCCCGTCAGGATGAGCCGCTTAGTCGGACCATCGTCAATGTCTCCAAACGGCCCCACGGCGAACACTAACTGTGGATCGCCCGCGGGCCAACGGTCGGGACGAAAATTGCGAATGTAGAGGTACCGCTCAGTGCGAATGGCCCGCGCAGGATAACTGAGGTTTCCCTCGCGCACGTAAGCATGGCGCTCACGTTCGGTGAAGGCAGCATCGGGCCAGGACTTGGCGTTTCCCTGGAGTAATGGCTTCAAGCTGCGACCGTGTAGCTGGGCGGGTGGGGGTACGCCCGCGGCCTCCAGGAAGGTGGGCGCTAAATCGGTATGACTGACGAATTGCTCGATGCGGGAGCCGGGGCGTGTCACTTTCGGCCAGCGAATCGCCAGGGGCATACGCGTTCCGCAGTCGTAGAGGTTCGCTTTGGCTCGTGGGAAAGGCATGCCGTTGTCGCTGGTGACGACGATAAGCGTGTGTTCATAGAGCTGGCGTTTCTCCAACTCGGCGACTAGCTCAGCCAATTGCTGGTCAAACTGTTGCACCGCGGCGTAATAATCGAGCAGGTCATGTCGTACTTCGGGACGGTCGGGCCAGAACGGTGGCACTGTAACTAGGGCCGCTGACAGTCCCGCTTGACGGCCCGAACCAGGCTTATATGGCCGATGGGGATGCGTACTGCCGAACCAGAAACAAAAAGGTTTTCCCCTAGGACACGCGTCGAGAAACTGCGCGAACGATTTGTACGCTGGCCCAGCAGGATTTCGTGCACGCCCGCCTGCCTGGAAGTTACCGGGAGCCCAACCTTTACCCGTATGCCCCACATGATAGCCCGCTTGCTCCAGCAGGTCAGGATAGACCACGTAACGTGCGGGTAAGAATCCCCACAGGTTGGCCCCTTCCTCGAGACTGTGGGGGAACCGACCCGTGAGAATGGCAGCCCGCGAAGGCGTGCACGACGGCGCTGCACAGTAACAATTCGTAAATAGCGTTCCTTCACGGGCGATGCGGTCGAAGGTCGGCGTCCGCACTACCGCATCGCCGTAGATGCTCGCATGCGGATACGACCAATCGTCCGCGATACAGAAAAGAATGTTCAGCCGCTCCGCCGCTATCGCCGCCTCCGCCCCTAAAGCGACGAATAGTGTCCATGCACACAGAAAACATGATCCCAGCGCGGACTTCATGCAATCCTCCCAATAACGAGG
>JANWVZ010000057.1 GCA_025056555.1 Gemmatales bacterium
TGTCCTATGTCGGGCCGCGCTGGTGCGTCGGTGTCTGGCAGTTGGCCGGCCAGAACGTCCATCGCGTCGAGGCTGATCTTGACTGCTCGCGGAATGCCGTCCACTTGCTCCCGGAACACAACGCTAAAACCGCCGCGCCCGATTTGGTCGTCGAGCCGCCAACCGTAGCGCCGACGCAATTCCTCCATCACCGCCTGCAACCCCCGCCCCGTCTGCTGCTGTTGCTGATTCATCTGCACCTCC
The DNA here is from genome assembly GCA_025056555.1 of Gemmatales bacterium. Taxonomy (GTDB): domain Bacteria; phylum Planctomycetota; class Planctomycetia; order Gemmatales; family HRBIN36; genus HRBIN36. The sequence continues at coordinate 244 of JANWVZ010000057.1, forward strand.
CCCAGCGGCGTGTCAGGTAGACGGGAAACTCGCCGACGGTCGGCCATCTCTCGCTGCCCCATCGGCGACCTCCGGGAACGGTTTGATTTAGCCGGACAATCGCGCCGCCCGACAGCTGTCTATTGTTGACGTACCAGCGATTTTTCCGAGCAGCGTAAGTCACACTCTATATCATTTGCTTAACCGGGACATCCCACAGGACAAGCGCTGGGCCACTCTTAGCTGTATTATGCTGATCCCTTGCACTTTCGGGTTGAGGCCCATTCATTGAGATCCATAGGGACAATCCAACGAGATATTATCCCGATGACTGGCGCAGCGTCCAGCACGACTCCGTTGGGGTCGAGCTAATCTGAACTTCCAATCACCAGCCGACACCGATTCATGGTTTCCAGCAAACGCATGATCTGTCGGGAAGGTCATCAGAACCTGCGGGTAAACAGTTTCTTACATTAGCGTGGCCGATATGCGATTTGTTACCCCGTAAAGAATTACTTTGCGGGGGTTCTCGCATCAGCATAGCTAGTCGCGGTTTGGTACCAGGGCAAACCAGGTTCGGCGGTTCTGGCGGGATGAATTCTCCCGCGCGCGAACGTGCATCATCGGCGGTAGCTGTAGAGATGGGCGTATAGTCAGATTCAGATATTGAGGACATGATGCCTCGCTGAACGGCCGACCACAGTGGATTACGCTGAACGTGACCATTGGCCGTCGAACTCTATCCGCCAACAGGGGCACTCCATGAAAGGCTTGCGGACACCAACGCGCTTATCGCATAGTGAACGGCGTTTCTGGGCGGCGTTGTGGATGGCCCACAATTACGTCAGTTGCAGGGTCATGAGGAACTCGGCGTTGCTGCGGGTTTTACGGAGCTTGTTCACGAGGAGTTCCACGGCCTCGACCGGGTTCATGTCGCTAAGCACTTTCCGCAGGAGCCAAACGCGGCGCAATTCTTCGGGGTCGAGCAGCAGTTCTTCGCGGCGTGTACCGGAAGCCTCAATGTTGATAGCAGGCCAGACCCGTTTGTTCACGAGCCGACGGTCCAAGTGCAGTTCCATGTTGCCCGTGCCTTTGAACTCCTCAAAGATGACCTCGTCCATACGGCTGCCCGTATCAATGAGGGCGGTGGCCAAGATGGTTAACGAGCCACCATTCTCGATTTGTCGGGCACTGCCGAAGAAGCGTTTCGGTTTTTCCAGAGCGCCCGCGGGGATGCCTCCGGTGGTGATCTTGCTCGTGGCAGGGGCTTCGGCGATGTAGGCCCGAGCCAGGCGGGTAATCGAATCGAGCAAGATGATGACATCGCCCCCGAATTCTACGATACGCTTCGCCTTTTCCAGGACGAGCTCGGCCACATGCAGGTGTTGATAAGCAGGTTCGTCGAAGGTGGAGGCTATGACTTCCCCTTTGTTACCGATGATGTTGCGCCGCATGTCAGTGACTTCCTCGGGGCGCTCGTCAATGAGCAACACGATGACGTGCATTTCGGGATAGTTGTGCAAAATGGCCTGGGCGATCTTTTGCAAGAGGATCGTCTTGCCCGCGCGGGGAGGCGATACGATGAGACCGCGTTGGCCCCGACCGATGGGCGTGATGAGGTCAACGAGGCGAGTGTTGATCTCCTCAGCCGTGGTTTCGAGAATGATCCGCTTGCAGGGGTGGATGGGTAACAGATCCTCGAAGGGGGTGATTTGGGCGGCACGTTCCGGAGGCAGACCGTTGACCGATTCGACTTGGAGCAGTGCGAAGTTGGTCTGTCCTTCTAAGGGCGGGCGCACGATGCCGCGGATGACCATTCCCGTTTCCAAGCCCAGGTGGCGAATCTGAGCGGGGGAGACGTAGATGTCGTCCGGCGAGCTGAGGTAATTGCGTTCCGGTAGGCGGAGGAATCCGAATTTTTCGGGTAGGACCTCCAGAGTGCCCGTGCCGTAAATGGTGTGTCCGCGGGCTGAGCGAAGGCGAACGAGTTCGACCACCAGCTGCTGACGGGTCATACCGGCGGTCTGCCTTACGCCTTCACTATAAGCCAGCTTGATCAACTCCTGGATAGGCAGGCGTTGAAGGATGCCGATGTCGGTTTTGAAGGGAGCGATCTCAGCGGGAGCCAGGGACTTCTGCACGTGCGCCTGAACCACAACCTTGTTGTTGTCGGAGGCGACTGGCGCGCTGACTGGCGTCGCACCGTTAGCGGGCACTGTAGCCGCCATGGTCGTGTCTTCCGCACAGGGCGGAACTGTACCGGCCGTACGTCTCTTTGCACCTGAGCTTTTCATGGCTGATACCTCCAAATACACCTTCCCTCAGATACACGGGTGGAATGGCACAACCGAATACGTTTCCTGCCCAATTCGTATTCAGGGAGGGTAATACGAATCAGGCGGTTTCTTGCGATCGCTGACGGCCTGGACGACGGATACCCCGGTCCGTTGAGCCAGGCAGTCGTGACTATGCCGCAAAAGCAGCCCGATAGGAGATTGGTCTTCAGGAAATACGGTTGGGAGTCAGCTGGCGGCAAACCGGCCCCTGCTAGAGCTGGGCCAGACTCGTGTAGCTGGCTTCAGACGTTGACCGCGATCAGGGTCGGTACGTCTCGTACTGCGGGTCAGGAGTGTAGCAAATCAGGCAACCAGCCATCTGGTGGGAAAGGCTCCGTGACTGGCGGACTACCTCCTGTTAGTGCGATGGGATTGGTTGTATCCGTGCAGCCAAGCCGACTGAACCGTTAGCGATGTTTCACCTAATCATATGCCGCCAAGTCGCGGTTGGCAAGGCCTGGGCAGAAAATTTTCGTAGCACGGCGAGGATAACACGGATGAGGTCAGTGGCCGACCGGCGGTCAACGCTACATCGGAGGCTATTCAGCAACGCAGGGATGGTTCCGACAATGAGCGCAAGGTCTGGGCCAATTGCTCGACGGTGATTGGTTTGGCCAGGACATGGCGAACACCGGCAGGGAATGACTCCCCTTGACGGAGTTGCTCCCCCCAGCCGGTGAGGAGAATCACCGGCACATTGGGCGCCATCTGGTTCACTAATGCAGACACCTGGTAACCATCCAATTTAGGCATGCCCAGGTCGGTGATGACCACTTCATAGGGTTGGCGGCGGAACTGTTCTAAGGCTTGTTCCGGATCGGTATGTGTATCGGGCTGGTGCCCCAAATGAAGTAAACATTGCCGCAGGAAGGTCAGGACATGAGGCTCGTCATCAATGACCAGAATGCGTAGGCCAGTTCGCACGGCAGATGTAAGTGTCGGGAAAGATTCGCCTCGAGGCACGTCCGTCTGGAGCACGCGGAGTGCAGGCAGGCGGATGGTAAACGTAGAGCCACGGCCGAGCGTAGAGGCCACGCTGATTTCCCCGCCATGCCGCTTGATAATGGCATAGGAGACGCTCAAGCCTAACCCGGTGCCACGCTCTTTCTTGGTGGTGAAAAAAGGCTCGAAGATGCGCTGTTGCACTTCGGGAGTCATGCCGATACCCGTGTCGCTCACGCGAAGGATAACCCAGGTACCGTCGTCACTGGTGGCAATGTGGATTTGTCCGCCCTCCGGCATGGCATCCACAGCATTGAGCACGATGTTCGTCAAGACTTCGCGGAGCTCGGAAGGATTGGCCATCACAGGCGTTTGCGCCTGCAGGCTCAGATTAACCTCGATGGTCCGGGAATCGGCACGGGCGGTGTTGTGCCAGCGGGGCTTGGTCAGCTCGACGACTTGCCGCACCAGATCGTTGACCTGGACCACTTCCGCATTTTGTAAACTGCGGTCCCACCGTGCGAAATCCTGGACGCGTCGTACAGTAGCCGCGGCATCTAGAGCGCAAGTGCGAGCCATGCGTAGCAATTCTTCGACGGCACTGGGCAGCTGTGGTTCTTTCAGCGCCAACTCAATAAAACCCAGAGTGCCACACAGCGCATTGTTGAAATCGTGGGCCATGCCGCTGGCTAATTCGCCCAGCGCCCGCATCTTCTCAGCACAAACTAACTGCTGTTGCGCCTTCTGCAATTGCTCGTAGGCTTGGCTGAGCTGTCCAGTCAGGCGATGACAAGCAATAATCGGCCCGAGAAGCTCCGCCACCGTGGCCGCCAGGTGCACCTGGTCTTTTGTGAAGCCGGCAGCCCGACTGGAGAGCATAAGGAGAATCCCGATCTTTTCCTGGCCGACAAACAACGGTACCGCAGCACATTTCTGGAAACCCACATTGGCCCACTGGCGTAGCATTTCCCAAGGCTGCTCCGCCAGGCGCTCCAGATAGACGATGTGTCGCCGCTGCAGCACGGGTGCGAAGGGACTCTCGCGGACATTCAGTTGCCGTTGGCCGACCAGAGGCAGCGCCTCGCCAAGAGACGAAGTGCGTAAAGCCGTGCGTCGGCCTATGGTGGACAACATGGGGTCACTATACGCTTCCAAACGCAGGGTATCGGCATTAGCCCCTTCGACGAGCCAGACGGAAGCCCAGCAACCTGGACAATGCCGTGCCAGTTCCCGCAGCGCAAAACGTAACGTGCTAGTCAGATCAGGATTACTTCCGCCCACCTGAGCAATCTGTGTGAGTAAGCGCACGTGCAACAACAGGGGAGGCTCGTCCAGGCTGAGACGTTCGCGCAACAGCTCCATCAGCGCCTGAGCAATGCGAACCTCCTTTTCACTGAACGGAGGCTTACCAGTTTGGCGAAGGGCCAGCACGACGGCGAGATTACCTCCCGGCAGCATTTCCCGAACAAGCAAAACTGGACCCAGACCATACTGGTCAGCCAGGAAATTGGTGATGCCGGTCCTGGTGTCTGCGTGGGTGCCGTGGGCGCTCGTCGGCGTCTGAAACACTAACGCTGCCAAGTCAGACCAATCCGAGCAACAAGGGCTTGCTGCATCGGCCAAGGCGACAGCAAGTTCCTGCCAGGAGCCTTCTAAGGACCGTTGACCTGCAACTACCTGGTCGGCCTGAGTGGCCAAGCATAAGGCCTCGGTCAGGCGCTGAACCCACATATTCCCTGATTCCTGACCGGGATCAGGCGACCAATCTGCTACGGAGCCTCGTTCGGCCATCTCCCGCACCTCAGTGATGACTCCAGCCTCACCCATATCGGAAAAGTCCTGATCAGGGAAAAATGCCATGAAAAAGCGTTGACACCTTTATCATCGTTTTGCGCCAGTTCATTCCGCCGACCGCAATGGCTCAGGAACGGCCTGGACGTTGCTCTAAATCCGAGGCCAAATCTTGCAGGCCATCCAGGAAGGAATGGTTTCGGAGTTCCTCCTGGTTCAGGCAATGTTGCAAAGCATGTTCCATGTGCTGACAAAACGATTGGCCGACACCGCCCGGACGAATGGCCAGCAATTCTTCCCGAGCCTGAATCAAGGCCGCCACGACTCGAGGATCCCACTTGCGACCGGCTTCCTGCTGCAGACGTTGCTCGACTTCAGCGATAGGTAAGGCCGACTGGTCGTGATAACCAGTACTCAGAGCGTCATAAGCATCGGCCACAGCAATGATGCGTGCGATCAACGGGATTTCTTCACCCCGCAAACCGTCAGGATAGCCGCTGCCGTCGTAGTATTCGTGATGGTGCAGCACCGCCGGTAAAATGTTGCGCAAAGCCGGCAGATCGGCTAGAAATGTATAACCAACGTAAACATGTTGCTGGAAGCGCTGGAGTTCTTCGGCGGTCCAAGGACCAGGTTTGCGCAACAGCGCTTCCGCCAAGCCCAGTTTTCCGATGTCATGCAATAGGCCTGCGAGATAGATTTCACCCAGATCGGCATCGCTCAAGCTTAAGTGTCGGGCAATGGCCACGGCTATGCGGGCGGTACGCTCGCTGTGCCCACTGCGCCGGGGATCTTTTGCGTCAATCGCGGCAGTCAGGGAACGGGCAAATCCGAAGAGCAACTCCCGCAGCTCCTGAATGCGGCCGACACTATGGTGCAATACGCGAATCAACCCGAGGAATGGTTGCAGTAAGGCGGTATCCGTGCGACGGAATCTCTCGCTGGTCGTCTTGTTGATCGCCAACAGCCAACCGATCGGGGCTTGTTCGGCCAGATAAAGGCATAGGATATGACGTAACTGGGGGAACTCTCGGAGCCAAGGGCTGTCTTGCGTCTGGTGATTGATATAACTCGGCTGGCTCAGCCAGTCGTGTTCGCGCGTAATCAGTGTGATGAGTCGGGCGCAGTCACCCTGGCGCCACGGCACCGGGCCAGCACAAGCGAAAGGCAGTGGCGACTCGGATGGTAACCATGCCAGCGTTTCCACGGCGAGAACATGCACGCCGGAACTCAGCAGCATGTGCAGATTGGCGCCCGCTCCTCGGCAGAAACGCCATCGTTGCATCACGCCATGCAGAGTCAGCAGCGCCTCCCAGGGACGCAAATCCATTGGCTGCATTGAATCAGTAGAGAGTGGGAGCTTCACGTCGCAAGAAGAGGAGCAGGTTTCTGATGATGACATTTCGTTTCTCCGTGCTCATCACAGCCAAATCCCGCCGACCCGCGTCCAACCTGTTTCTGCTGTGGTAATTTGTGTCTAGTGGTGGTTTTCACGAGAGGTCTGTCTCTTCCCAAAGATAGCACACGGTTTGTTTCGATGCGGGGTAAGGAGGGTTTTCGGGGTTCGAGTCAGTTCTGGGAGCATCGCATAAACTTTAGATCATGGTCGCTTCGAAGTCTGAATCGGTACCTGCCCTCTACCTTCTGACGCTGCCGGGACTGGAGCAGCTGGCGGCAGAGGAAGTGGAACAACGTCTGGGCGCGGAAGTCAGGCGCGTGCACAAGGGCGTAGTCGTTTTCCGAGTGGAACCGCTGCATCGCTCCATTTTCCGATTGCGTCTAGCGGAGGACTTATTCCTTCTGCTGTGGGGTAGTGACCAGCTGACCTACCGCGCGAAAGACCTGGAGTTGATTCAGCGCTGGACAAGTCGCGAACCGGATTGGGAACGTGTCTGGGCTTGGCACCATCAATTGCGGCCCCGGCCACGTGGCAAGCCAACGTATCACCTGGTGTGTCAGATGTATGGAGAGCACGGTTACCGGCGTGTGGATGCTCTGGAGGCGTTGGCGAAGGGGTTGCGGGGCAAGATTCCGAGTTCGTGGAAGCCGGTCGAAGAAGAAGCGGCGGTGGAAATCTGGTTGACGATTCGAGGCAAGACGGCAGTGTGCGGCTTGCGGTTATCCGATGCTACCCTGCGCCACCGCGAATACAAGGTGGAGCATTTGCCGGCGTCGTTGCGTCCGGTGGCGGCGGCGGCGCTGATCTGGTTGGCCCAGCCGAAGACGGCGGAACTGGTGCTCGATCCTATGTGTGGCGCCGGCACCATCCTGGCCGAACGCCTGGCGTTTGACCGGCGGGGGCGAATTCTCGGCGGCGATTATGACTGGACGGCGCTGCGTGCTACTCGAGCTAACCTGCAGTACTTTCACCGAACACTGCCCAGTGAGCAGGAAGTTTATGATTGGCCTCTGGTGCGCTGGGATGCGCGGCGGCTGCCTTTGCCCGATGCCAGCGTGGCGGTGTTGGTGTGTAATCCTCCCTATGGGAAACAGATCCGTTCCGGCGAGGACATCGGCTTGCTGTATCGAGAACTGGTGCCGGAATGGCATCGGGTCTTGCAACCGCAAGGCCGCGCTGCGGTCGCGGTCGCTGATTGGCCAGCCTTCGCGCGTCCCGCCGAAAAATGCCAATGGCATGGCCAACGCCGTTATCGCGTGCTGCTGCTTGGTCAGGAAGTCTGGCTCAGCCTGTGGCAAAAACCGTGACCGGTCACTCGTACCGCAAAGCTTCGATGGGATCGAGGCGCGAGGCCTTGGCCGCAGGGTAATAACCGAAGAATATGCCGACCGCTGCGGAAACCCCGAAGGCTAACGCGACTGCTGCGGGCGAGACGTACACGGGCCAGTTCAGCAAAAATCCCAGCAACAGCGCGATGCCGAGGCCGACGAGCACTCCTACCAAACCACCCAGCAGGGCCAGCACTACCGCTTCGATGAGGAACTGGTTGCGAATGTCTTTCGGTCGGGCGCCGACAGCCATGCGAATACCAATCTCACGGGTGCGCTCCGTGACGGAAACGAGCATAATGTTCATGATGCCGATGCCGCCGACCACTAACGAAATCGAAGCGATGACCACAGTGAGCACGTTCAGCGCCGTGGTGACGTACACTGCCAGTTGCGCCATCTCCTGCACGCTGGTTACCTCAAAGTTGTCCTCCATGCCAGTGCGAATCCGCCGGGTTTGCCGCAAAATCTCGCGGATTCGTTCTTCGGCAGGTTTCAGATAGGCTGGATCGCGGGCCGCCGTTACCACCACGCTGACGTTGCGCTGGTGCGCGATTTTTTCCTGAAGGGTGGTGATGGGAAGGAAAATCTGATCATCCTGATCCGCGCCGGTCGGCGCCCGGCCCTTGGGAGCGAGAACGCCAATTACCTGAAGCGTAATTCCGTGCACGCGAATATTCTGGCCGACCGGATTGGTCGTCGGGAAGAGTTTTTTGCGCACGGTATCCCCAAGCACGCAAACGGCGGCAGCTTTTCTCACGTCGGCATCTGTATAGAAGTGTCCGCTGGCCAGACGCCAAGCCCGAATCTCCTTGATTTCCGGCGTGCCGCCGGTGGCCGTCGTGTGGCAATGGCTGGTGGGCGTCGTGGCTGTAACTAGCTCAAACTGCGATTCGGAAATACCCACCAGCATCCGGCGCAAGCGGGAGTCTTCCCGCAGCGCTTGAACGTCCTGAACCGAGAAAGGTTGCGCGGTAGTCATCAAACCAACGGAGCTGCGCGTAGTCGCTCGGATCAGAATCAGCGTTTTGCCGACACTGTTGAGCCGTTCGTCGAGCTTTTCGCGGGTGCCAGTGCCCGCCGCCACCATAGCAATCACTGCCGCGATGCCGATCACGATCCCCAGGCTGGTCAACAACGACCGCCCCTTGTTGACCAGAAGAGCATCCAAAGCTACGCGCAAGGCACTGCTCAGACTCATTGCCCTACTCAATGGTGTGACGGTTGCGGATTGTGCGAGCCGATCAATCGGTCGTGTGCGGGTCTTGTGGTTGGGACGAAACCGCGATCGGCCAGGCAGATTCTTCCGGCGCGGCTTCCGCGCATAGTACTGCTGGCCTCGCTACACGGGGCCGGGTGTTGACCTTATCGTTGGCGATGCGGCCGTCTCGCATCAGCAGGATCCGTCCGGCATGGGCGGCGACATCCGCTTCGTGGGTCACCAGCACAATGGTCTGGTGCATCTCCTGATTCAGCCGTTGAAACTCAGCCAGGATTTCCTCACTGGTTCGGCTGTCGAGATTACCCGTCGGTTCGTCGGCCAAGATCACCTGAGGGTGATTGATCAGCGCGCGGGCGATAGCCACCCGTTGCTGCTGTCCCCCTGAGAGTTGACTGGGCAAGTGGTGAGCCCGGTCGGCCAAACCTACCAGCCGCAACATCTCCCAAGCGCGTTGACGGCGCTCCCGCGCTGACACGCCAGCGTAAATCAGCGGCAGTTCGACGTTTTCCAGCGCGGTTTGTCTTTTGAGCAGGTTGAAACCTTGAAACACAAAGCCGATCTTGCGATTGCGGACATAGGCCAGCTGATTGGGGCCGAGTCGGCTGACGTCCTGGCCGTCAAACCGGTAGCGGCCACTGGTCGGACGGTCGAGGCAGCCCATGATGTTCATCAGCGTCGTCTTGCCCGAGCCGCTGGCTCCCATGATCGCCACAAATTCGCCGGGGTAAATCTCCAGGTTAATCCCCCGCAACGCCTGCACCGGCACCGCCCCGGCGTTGTAAACCTTGTACACGTCCTCAAGCACCAGCAAAGGTTTTGCGTCTTGTTCGTCGCTCATCCGTTGCAGCTCCCAGCCAGTCAGTTCGCTTGGCGGTGGTAGAGGGCCCTGTGGCGGAGTGCAGTTGCTCCTGGAGATACGAATTGTCGCAGCTGAGCACGGAGCCTGATGAGCTTACCTCACATCAATTGGGGCCAATGCGGATCGGTGTCTCGAAGAGGCCGCCTTTAGGAGCAGGAGTGGGTATTTCCACGACGACTTGCGTACCCTCCTTCAAATCGCCGGGATCTTCCAGCTGAGTATATTTTCCATCGTTCGCATCGGGACGAATCGTAACCCAGGTCATCTCGATGCGTCCTCCGCGACCATTCGGGAGCCAGATCCACACAGGTTTGCGGCTGGAAGTTTCCTGAGCGCGGATTTGGTCAGCCCAATCGGATCGCAGCGAGGGGGGGCGAAAAGTTAACGCTTCGTTTGGAATACGGAGCACAGATTCGGCCACCAGGCGCCGAATAAAGTCCACGTTGGCGGTCATGCCCGGCTTGAAGGCGCGGACTTGGCCTGCACGAGGCGGCGGGGGCTGAAATGCGCTCACGGTCACCTGATAATTCACCGCACCACTGCTCGGTCCGCTCAGCAGGCTCCAGATGTTACCCAGTTCCGGCAAACCCATGGGAACTCGTAGGCTCGACAGCCCGGACGCGGTCGGCGTCAGGCTGATTCGTTGCACGCGACCCTGAAACACGACGTTTTCTCCAGAAAGTGCTTCCACGCTGAACTCGACTTCCATGCCGGGCGTTATCTTCAGAATGTCGCTTTCGTTCACCTGCACGGCGATTTCCAGTTCGTCGAGCTGAGGCGTCATGAGGAAAAGGATCGGCACAGCCTGCGGGGTGATCAGTTGGCCTGGGACGATGCGTTTTTCCAGCACGAAACCCGCTTCGGGGGCATGGATGGTACACAGAGCAAGTTGCTTGCGGGCAGCTTCCACGCCTACCTGATAGGCCTCGACTTTCTTGGCCGCCGCGTTGACGGCCGCTTGGGCTGCTTTCAGACCGACTTCCGCTGCCTTTTGCCCCTGGCGCGCAAGTTCCAACTGGGCTTGGGCCTTGCGTTCCAGATCGGTGTTCCCATTGCTGCGAACGGCTTCGAGATATTTCTCCGCATAACGCACCGATGCATCGGCTTCGTGCTTTTTCGTTTCCACCTCATTCAAGCGATAGCGTGCCTGTTCAAGGTCAAAGATGGCGGCGGCTAACTCCGCTTCGGTGCGTTTCAGGGTCAACTCGGCCTGGGTACTGTCCAGACGGACTAACCATTCTCCGGCTTCGAGAAATTGACCAGGTTCCGCCTTGGGATTGACAGCCACGATTTTGCCGGCCGCTACGTCCGTTACTATGGGGATCAAGCGCTGGGGAACAAACTTACCCTGACCACTGGCCACGCGGAGAACAATCGGCCCCCGATCAATCACCTCCGTGCGCGGTGGCACAACGGAATTGGAAGGGGAGTGGCTCCACCAATAGGCAGCTCCAGTAAGTAGAGCGGCAAGCAGTAACAGCGAGGCTAAGAGTTTCTTCACACTTCACACTCCATGCCGGGCTCCGTGCCAGTAGCATCGGCCAGACCTGCAGCCGAGCGCCCGGCAAAACCCGGCGCGCGCATGGGTTTTTGCCAGGATGCGTTCGCGTCGTTCGGCTCAGACCTTACGTGCGCTTTTGCTGGTACAGCTTGGAGCGTCATTCGGACATTATATCAACCTTGGTCGCGTGCCGGGAGTTTTCCTGGCCGAGTTGCCAACGCAGTTGCTGCCATTGCTCCGGTGAAATGGGGTGAACAGTAACCCCGACCAGCTGCAGGCCTGTGAGTTGCTGCCAGCGAGCCATCAGGCTCTCGGCATCGCCACTGACCGGCGGCGGCAATCGCCAGGTCAACAGACGACCGTCCTGACAAACTACAGCTACCTCCTCCGCACTGAGCCATTGACAGGCGCGAGCACTGGCGGGCAGCAGCAAAGGCGGTGTAACGCGATAGCCTTGGCCGCTGTGCCAGATTTCCAGCGACGGCCGTGAATTTACGGTAGCCAGGTATTCACCCGTCGGGCTGAAAGCCGACAGGAGCCATTCGTGGCGACCCGATCCCATCAACCAGCGCGATTGTCCGCGAGCCACATCATGCACGGCCCCGAAATAATCCCGACCGCCACTGAAAACGTAATCGCTTCCCGCAGCGCCTGCAAGCAGCCGGATGGGGGCAGCATGCCCTGCCAGAGTCCAGATAAGCCGCGACTTGCTGACATCCCAGACCAACACCTTTCCGTTGGCCCCGGCGGAAATCAAATGTCGGCTGGTTGGGGTAAACGTCAGGGCGGTAATCGGTCCGCTATGGGCCAGCCAGGAAACGGGAGGCTGATGCACCTGCGAGGGGCGCCCTACACAGATAACTCCGTTATCCAGGCCTACTGCATACCAACTTCCGTCGTGGCTCCAGGCTAAAGCGCTGGCCGCGCCATTGGACAATCGCGTCGCTCCCGGCAGTTGCATCGAAGACAAGTCCCAAACCGTAATTTGACGATCTTTTGTCGCGTAGGCAAGGTATCGTCCTGGTTCGTCCCAAGCCACCAGGGTCGGTGCTTCACCAGCCCCGGTCGTCATTCGCATCTTCGGACTGTCCGGAACATCCCAGACGGTAATTCGTCCGTCTTGACTCGCAACAAAAAGCCGCGTTCCATCGCGATTGAGTCCCCAATGGACAATGGGTGAAGCTGTGTTCCAATGCATAACCTGGTGCCAGGAATGGTCTTTGTGACGCCGGTACAATAGCAGTTTCGGGCCCGAGACAACGGCTAGATGGCTGGCCTGATGGTCAAAAATCGCGCGTTCGACAAGCGTTCCCAAAGACAATTGTCTATGCCAAGCGGTGCGGTCAGCAAGTTTCCAGACTCGCAGCGTGCTGTCTTCGCTCACTGTCGCTAAACGCTGACCGTCTGGACTGACATCAGCAGCACGAATCGGCACGCACCCGTCGAGCGGCGTAGCCATCGGCGACTGCGAAGACACGTCCCAAAGACGGAAAACACCCTCCGCACCTAGTGCGGCCGTGATTCCCCCATCGCGACTCATGAACACGTAATGACACTCTCCACCGAGGTTCAGGGGCGAAGATGCATACAGGTCTCCAGTCAAATCACAAATCCGAACGTAACCCTGGGTGGAACCATAAATCATACGGTGCGCTTGGGCTGACACTGCCAGCCGAGTGGGCATGAGGACCATGTCGGGTTTATCGCTGCGTGGCGAAGAATCGGGGCGAAGCAGCCAGATGCCTACTCGCGTCCTTGCGAAAACAGTCCGCGTTTCGCCAGCCACCGCCAGCGTGCTCACAGGATAGGGCAACTGCCAGCGGGCCAATAACTCCGCCCGAGCCGGCGATTCCGCGCCAGTTCGCCCGTGCCAATAGTACACGTTGTGCTTCTGGTCGGAGACGGCCCAGGTCGCGCCGTCATGGTCCAATGCCCACGCGGTTACAGGCGACTTGCTTTCCCAGCGGTCCAGCATCTGCTTGCCGTGAATGTCCCAGATCTGCCAACCTTGCGGACTCACAAACCACAAAGCCTGCTCCGTGGCCAGAAAACGAACCTCTCGCAACTGGGCCATTTCGACCGGAATTCGGCGCGGTTGAGCCTCGTGAGCGAGGTTCCAGATAAACGGCTGGTCAAGATAGTTCACCCCGAGGACCACGAGTTCTTTCGGGTGCAAAGCCACACTCCGCCAACGTTCCGGCAACCGTCCATAACAGACTAACCGATGCGTCCAGGACTGCCAGCTGGCCAAAAGCCTTCGCAATGCCGTAACTTCCGCATCCTCGGAATCGCCCAACCACTCCAAGGCTCGGGTCAGCCAAAACAAACTCGTAGGGATTTCCTGTCGCGTGAAAGCATGCATAGCTTGCAGGCAGGCTAACTCGGCGGCTAGGCGTTGTGTTTGTCGCCGCTGCAGTTCGGTTTCGCGCAGGATGGCCAGGGTGCGCTGGCGGTGTTTATCGGCCTCATCTTTAGCAGCCACCGCTTCTCGGTTGAGGTGTTCCAGACGTTCCACGTTTTTAGCTTCCCGCCAAGCCACCAGCACCGCCACCACCAGGATCGCCAGAACTGCGATGCCGCCGAGCACTGCTGAGCCCAACGTGAGCACAGCCGTTGCGGGATGCCGCCGGCTCCAGCGCCAGCATTGTTCCATCAGGCCGACGGGACGTGCACGCACCGGATCGCCGTGTAAAAAACGCTCCAAATCGTCGGCCAATTCGTACGCAGAACTGTACCGTTCTTTCGGGTTTTTCCGCAAACACTTCAGACAAATCGCTGCCAAGTCACGGGGAACGTCAGCACGGTAACGGGAAGGGGGAGTCGGCTCGTCGTTCAGTACCTTAGGAAATACCTCTTCGACGCTCTGGCCCGGAAATGGCGGCTGGCCAGTGAGAAGCTCGTATAAGATGGCTCCCAGACTATAGATGTCGCTGGCCACGCTGACATGACCAAATCGGTGATCAATCTGTTCGGGAGCCATGTAAAGCGGCGTGCCGACCAGCAGATCCTCCCGGCCGTCGCTCGGCTGAGCCAAGCGCTTGCACAGGCCGAAATCGGATATGGCTGGCTGACCCTCGGCATCGAGCAGAATGTTTGCAGGCTTCAGGTCCCGATGGAGCACGCCGTGGCGATGGGCATAATCTACCGCCTGAGCTACCGTCGCCAGCAACCGTGCGATCTCGAACCATTTCCCGCGCAACCGCGCCTGATGCTCCGCCAACGACCCGCCTTCCACATAACGCATGGAGAAAAAGTGCACTCCGCGCGCCGAACCCACCTCGTAAATCGGCACGATGTGGGGATGATGCAATGAGGCGGCGGCCTCTGCTTCCGCATAAAAACGCCGTACTTCCTCCGGCGTAGCTAAGTGCCCCGATTGGATAACCTTAACTGCGACGATGCGTCCCAACGAAATTTGGCGTGCTCGAAACACCACGCCCACACTGCCTCGCGCTATCTCCTCCAGCAGTTCATAATCGCCCAGCACTTCTTGGATACTTCGCGTCCGCAACGTATCGCCTGTCGCATCTGTAGCCGAACTGCTTACCGCCGGCGACGCGGCATGGAACCGCCCGGATCGAACGTCCTGGCTTACCGACGGCGCACTGCTCTTAGCAATTTCGTTCGCTTCGTTTGGCTCCGCTGGCAGACTACTGCCTGGGGACGAGGGTTGCGAGTACGGCTTTGGCGGAGCTGGAGAGGCCTCGGACCCTTCCTGTTGCAAAGTCACTTCGTGAATCCGCGTGGCGATGTTGGCATGCAGATGCCCCAACCAGCTGCCGGATTCATGGGGCTGGCGCGGCTCAGTCATACGCGGCTCCTTGGGAACGGATCGCGTTAAACACTAACACACGAAATCCGTACCAGCTGACCAGAGACCTGACGAACCTGACGGTCTAATCGCCAGAGCGGGAAATTAGCGGCATTCTGATGGCGTCGAATCTAACGGCTGGGATAATAAAACCTGTTCGAGTGCTGGGGAGAACTCGACGGCCTTTGGGGAATGTACGAGTTTCCTAGATACGCTGCAGCCCGAGTTTTTCTGCTCTGATCAATCGCGCCGTCCCCGGACGCCGATCTTGGTCAAGGATTCCCCGCACGATGCAAGGACGCTGTGCGTTATGCTCACCGAAACTCTCCTGGCCATGCTCCTGTTGCAGTCCCCGCAGGTTCCTGAGTGCTGCTTCAAGCCCGACTGGTTACCTCCTCGCTGGCCGATGCTGCAGCTGGCGTTAGTGGGGGTCGCCTTAGACTGGGAACTGCTCGATCCTCGGGAAATTCCTTACGTGCTGAACCAACGAGAGACCTTCGCCGTGGACTTACAGATGCTCCGGCAGCGATACCGCGAATTGGCTGATGCTCCGTTAGTCCACGATGCTTTTCTGTTTCCGAAAGGCGATGCGCTCCAACAGGCGATCAATTTCAACCGGACTTGTGCTCGGTGGTTCGATGAGTACTGCGCTCATGCGCCTGAGCTGCCCGCCGAAAGAATCGCTTACCGCCGACAACTCGACGAGTTGTACCGCATCTGGGATACCGTCCGCGAAGTTCAGTGTGAGTATTATATGGTCACCGTGCGGCGTATGTGTCTGAAACAGTTGCGCGACATGCTTGGCGAGGAAGCCTATCGTAATGGTGAGCTACCTCCGCCCGTTCCGTTCCACCTCATGCCCTGGCGCTGACGTGGACCGCAATGACCCGAATTGGACGGTTAAGACTTTTGAGGTGTCACTGGGCTTTAATGGTCTGCTGTTATGATGTCGTTAGCCAAAGCGCGGGGCTAATGGGAGCCCCAAGGACCAAGGATTTGAGGCGTACCAGCCCAATCTAAGACAATGGGAGGACTGTTCCATGAGATGGTGCTTTGCCGTCACTTTAGCTACGTTTCTCGCCAGCGGGGCGTCGCTTTTCGGTCAGGAACGACGCGATAAGCCCGAGGGCGACAAACCGGCCAAGCCTGAGTTCAAGCCCCCCTTCGGTCGGGGTGGCCCCGGACCGGGGTTCGGACCATTCCGACCGCCTGCCAACCGCGAAGAGGCTATCCAACGGGTCCGGCAACAACTGGAGTTCGCACGGAACATGGTTCGGCAATTAGAGGAGCAGCTCAAACGCCTCGAGGCCGGGGATAAACCTGCGGCAGACCGCAAGCCCGAACCTCGGCGTGAAGGGGAAGCACGCAAACCCGAAAAGCCGGATCAACCAGAAGCGCGTAAGCCTGGCCCGCCCGGTAAGCCGGAAGCTCGCCGACCCGGTTCCGGAGATAAGCCGGGATTCGACCGCTTCCGTGGCCGCTTTGGTGAACGTCGGCCTCCGTTTGGTCGCGGGCCGCAACCTCAATGGGGTCGCTGGGGATTCTGGCCCCGCTTCGGTGGGCCTTGGTGGCCTCAACCGGGCCGTTTCTGGCCGCAACCCGGTCGTTTCGCGCCAGGTTGGCCACGTTGGGGCTGGACACCTCGCTTCACCCCGCCCGCACCCCGCTTCGCTCCGCCACAACGACCGGCTGCGCCGCGCGCTGACCGGGCCAGCGACCTCGAATCCCGACTGGAACGCTTGACTCGCGAACTCGAAGAACTTCGCCGCGAACTCCGTCAACGTCGCTAGGCCGCCTCTAGCCCACAAGCTCTTCCCCTCAGAAACCAGTCAACGAGCCTCCGCAATCTGACTAAGCAGTGCGCCAATGGCGCCGAATGCGCCATTGGCGCTTTTCTTTATTCGTCATACTTCGTACAAACCAATTGTTGCAGTTGATCTTGCCTTAGCTCGGCCTGTATCAGTAAACTTTTTGTAGAAGGTGGCGTACTGCGCGCCGCACGTACTCGTTGAGGAAAGTAACGATGCGAAGATCGGGACATTGCACCTGGGTGGGCTTCTGCTTTGTTTCCGGTTTGATATTGGTGTGCTTCGGTCAAGATGTGGGTCGGAGCCGAGAGCCAGACAAACCGCAGATCTCGGTGAGTGTCCCAAGTTTCAACTGGGATGTGCGCCCCATTCTGTCGAATCGCTGTTTCAAGTGTCACGGCCCCGACTTGCAAAAAGGTGACCTTGACTTGCTCAATCGCGACAAAGCTCTTCGCGGAGGCAAATCGGGCCAACCCGCGATTGTCCCAGGCAAGAGCGACGCCAGCGAACTGATCCGCCGTGTCATTTCCTCCGACAAATCGTACCGCATGCCGCGCGGCGCCGATCCACTTCCCGAACACGAGATCGCGGTCTTACGCGCCTGGATTGATGCCGGGGCGGTTTATGAAGAACACTGGGCGTTCGTGCCGCCGAGACGACCGCCGCTACCCCCCGTGGGCAATCCCGATTGGGTACGTAATCCCATTGACCAACTCGTGCTCGCACGCCTGGAACAAGTCGGCCTGTCCCCGTCGCCGCCGGCCGACAAAGCAGTCTTGGCCCGCCGTGTCGCGCTCGACCTCACGGGGTTGCCTCCAACGCTCGAAGAACTTGACGCTTTCTTGAGCGACAATCGCCCCGAGGCGTACGAACGTTATGTGGAACGTCTGCTGGCCAGTCCGCATTACGGCGAGCATCAGGCGCGTTATTGGCTCGATTTGGCTCGCTACGCTGACACCAACGGCTACGAGGCTGACTACCGACGTTCCATCTGGCCCTATCGCGATTGGGTCATTGACGCGTTCAACCGCAACCTGCCTTTCGATCAGTTCACCCTTGAGCAGCTAGCCGGCGACCTGCTACCCAACGCCACGCTGCAACAGCGGATCGCCACGGGTTTTCATCGAAACACTCTCGTCAACACTGAAGGCGGTACGGACGATGAAGAATTCCGGGTCGCGGCTGTCGTGGATCGTGTCAACACTACTATGACCGTGTGGATGGGCCTGACGTTCGGCTGTGCTCAGTGTCATAACCATAAGTACGATCCGTTTACCACACGGGAATATTACCAGATGTTTGCTTTCTTCAACAACACCGCTGACCGCGGACGCAGTAACGATCCCCAGCTGACGTTCTGGCCCGAACCTGTAGCACGGGAGCGGGAGGCTATCCTAGCACGCTTGGCACCTGAACTGGCGAAATTAGCCCATCCCGTGCCTATCGTAGCCGCGGCTCGCCTCAAACCTATTCTCCGCGCTACAGAAGCCGACCGCAAGAAACTCGCCTCGCTGCAGCCGGCAGTTACCCTTGTCATGCAAGAGTTACCTCAGCCGCGCGAAACCCGCATTCTGATTCGCGGAGAGCTGCGTAACCGCGGCGAAAAAGTCGAACCAGCCACGCCGGCGAAACTTCACCCATTTCCCGCCGACGCTCCGCGCAATCGCCTGGGATTGGCTCGCTGGCTCGTGGACCGCCGTAATCCTCTCACCGCTCGCGTCATCATGAATCGCGTCTGGGGCCAGTATTGGGGCCGTCCTCTCGTCGAAACCAGCAGTGATTTCGGGTATCAGGGCGACCGTCCGATTTATCAGGAGCTTCTCGATTGGCTCGCCGTCGAGTTTATGGACAGTGGCTGGGATCTCAAGCACATGCACAAGCTCATCGTCACCTCGAACACGTATCGTCAATCGTCGCGCCTGATACCGTGGTTGAAAGAGCGAGATCCCGAAAACCGCTACTTCGCCCGCGGTCCGCGTTTCCGCATGGACGCTGAAATGCTCCGTGATAATGTACTGGCCATTAGCGGACTGCTCGTGCGTAAGATCGGCGGCGCCAGCGTCTTCCCCTACCAGCCCGAGGGGATTTGGTTTAATCCGTATAGCTCCGACCGCTGGGTAACGAGCACAGGGGGCGATCAGTATCGGCGGGGACTTTACACCTTTTGGCGTCGCACCGCTCACTATCCCAGCTTTGCCATGTTCGACGCACCCAGTCGCGAGGTCTGCTGCGATAAACGCCCCCGCACCAACACGCCGCTACAAGCCTTGGTCACGCTCAACGATCCCGCATTTTTCCATGCGGCCATCGCCCTGGGCCGTCGCCTCACTACGGAATGTGCCGGAACGCCACAGGAACGCGTGACCTACGGTTTCCGCCTTTGCGTGGCTCGCCAACCCAGCGCGGAAGAAATCCAGCCGCTCGTGGCACTCTATCAGGCGAGCCGAGAAAAATACCAGCAGCAACCCGAAGCAGCACGGAAGTTAGTCGAAGGCCTGGACATAAAAACCGATCCGCCTGCCGACGTCGTTGAGTGGGCCGCTTGGACAGTCGTCGCCAACGTCCTGCTCAACCTCGACGAAACGCTGTGTAAACCCTGATTCCCACGCTGCCAACCTTGCTACGGAGGCCCAACCATGCTCACCTTAGGCGAACAAAGGCAGCGAACGTGCCAGGGCGTGACTCGCCGCGAAGTGTTGCAAATCGGTTTCGCCACTGGCTTAGGCCTGACGTTGGCCGACTGGCTGCGGTTCAAGGCGCACGCGGCGGACTCGGCGGCGCGGGCGCAGTCGGTCATTTTCCTCTGGTTATGGGGCGGCCCGAGCCATTTGGATACTTTCGACCCAAAGCCGAAAGCTCCCTTCGAGTATCGCGGGCCGTTTGCAGCTATACCCACTACGATCTCCGGAGTATATTTCACCGAACTGTTCCCCCAATTAGCGCAACGTGCCCGTCGGTTGGCGATTGTTCGTTCGCTGCATACGCGTTCCAATGACCATGGCGTCGCCGGTACCACGGGACTGACCGGGAGCATGAGCGGCTCGGTAAATCTGGGCGGCCAAGTTGCCGAGGGGAACCTCCGTCCGGCTCTCGGAGCGGTGGTGGCCCGCGCTACAGGCCGAAGCGCAGGACGATTACCTCCGTATTTGATCATCGGCGGACGCCTGCATCAGGGGAAGAAACCCGTTGTCGGCGAAGGCGGCGGCACTCTTGGTCAACGCTACGACCCGTTCCGCATCGAATACAAGTATCCCAGCGGCGTGCGCATCGAGGCCCTGGAGTTAGCACCCGACATTTCCCCCGAACGCTTACAGCATCGCCGACAACTTCTCACCCACCTCGACCAGG
>JANWVZ010000058.1 GCA_025056555.1 Gemmatales bacterium
GGGAACCAAGACATGCCAACGCGACGTACTGCCGATCTGCCCTTGCACCGCGGTGAGGCACCGGCCTGGCTATTTCGGCGCATGGTGGAAATGGCGGATGCCATCGGGACGATTATCGTACGGGAATACGGCCCGGTGGAGTTATTACGGCGACTAAGCGATCCCTTCTGGTTTCAGGCGTTTGGCTGTGTGCTGGGTTTTGATTGGCATTCCAGCGGCGTGACCACGACGGTGCTGGCAGCCCTGAAGGAAGCCTGTCGGCGAGCAAGTAACGATTTGGGCATTGTGGTGTGCGGTGGTAAGGGAACACTAGCAAGAAAAACACCTGAGGAAATCCGCAGGATTTGCGAAAAGACTGGCGACCCAGCGGAATCGCTGATTTACGCCAGCCGCATGGCTGCTAAGGTCGATAGTGCCGCGGTTCAAGATAATTTCGAGCTTTATCACCACTGTTTTCTGTTTGTACCGGGCCAGCCAATCTGGGCGGTTGTGCAGCAGGGTATGGACACGCGCAAACGCTACGCACGTCGGTATCATTGGCTGTCGGAAGTCATGCCCAGTTTCGTCAGTGATCCGCACGCGGCTGTAGTTTGTGATAAACGGGGCGAAGTGTTGAATCTGGTGGCCGGGGAAGCCGAACACCACCGTCACGCACTCACCGCTCTGTCGCGTGAACATCCTGACCGAGTGCTCCGGGAGGTGCGCAAGCTCATGGACAAGAGCGAAAAACTGCCGTTGTATGCCTCCGACCATCGTAACTCCCACAGTAATCTTCAACGCAATGGCTTGCGTTTACCCGCGCGGCACAGCTTGTCGCCCCGCGACCTTAACCCAACCACGCTGCGTAAGGTTCTGATTCAAACCTACGAGCGGCAGGCATCGGAATTTGAACACTTGTTGGGTGAAGAAAACATTGGTGCCGCGACGCTGCGCAGTTTGAGCCTGCTGGCTGAACTGATTTACCATGCTCCCGCCAGTCGTCGCGATCCCGCCGCTTATAGCTTTGCTCACGGTGGCAAAGACGGCCATCCGTATCCCGTCAATCGCCGACTTTACGATGAAAACATCCAACGCTTGCGGCGCTGGATTGAATTAGCACGCATCGGCCAAGAGGAGAAGCTCGAGGCTTTGCGCGCCTTGGCGGAATTTACTCAAAGAGCCGGTCTATCCAGCTGAGTATCACGATCCACGGAATTCTCGCTTGTGCCTGTCAGCTTGTTCCCGCGCGAGACTGAATTGGGTTTATTGACCGACTTTTATGAGTTGACCATGGCCGCCGGTTACTTCGCACACGGCATGGCAGATTGGCTGGCCACCTTCGAGTTATGGGTCAGGCGCTTACCTCCGCGACGGAATTTCCTTGTCGCCGCAGGTCTGGAGCAAGCCGTTCATTATCTGCAACACCTGAGCTTTTCTCCCGCACAGGTGGAGTACCTTCGGCAACACCCTGTGTTTCGTCATGTCCCGCCTGCGTGGTTTGAAACCTTGGACACTTTGCGTTTTACTGGGGAGGTGTGGGCAGTCCCTGAAGGAACGGTAGTTTTCGCCGGCGAGCCAATACTGCGCGTTACCGCTCCGCTCATGCAGGCGCAGATTATCGAAACTTACCTGATGACGACAATTACGTTCCAGACGCTGGTCGCCACAAAGGCTGCACGGGTTGCGTTGGCGGCGCAAGGACGAACTGTGGTGGACTTTGGTTCCCGCCGTGCTCATGGCCCTCAGGCTGGTTTGCTAGCCGCGCGGGCCGCTTTCATTGCTGGCTGCGCAGGCACCAGCAACACCGAAGCCGCTCGATTACTCTCCATCCCTGCCCTGGGCACGCAGGCC
This sequence comes from Gemmatales bacterium, assembly GCA_025056555.1. Classification (GTDB taxonomy): domain Bacteria; phylum Planctomycetota; class Planctomycetia; order Gemmatales; family HRBIN36; genus HRBIN36. Next base: position 1,831 of record JANWVZ010000058.1, read on the forward strand.
CACTCTTGGATCATGGCGTTTCACGAAGAAACCGAGGCATTTCGTGCCTTCGGCCAAGTGTTCCCGGAAGTGGGCACGATGTTGGTAGATACCTACGACACCTTGAAAGGCGTGCGCCATGCCTTGGAATCTGGTGTACCGCTCAAAGCGGTGCGCATTGACAGTGGTGACTTGCTAGCCCTAAGCCAAGCCTGCCGACGCATTCTGGATGAAGCTGGTCGTCCTGACGTACGCATCATCGCCAGTGGCGACCTCAACGAGTACCGGATTCGAGACCTCCTAGCAGCAGGCGCGCCCATCGACATTTTCGGCGTCGGTACGGAAATGGTTACCAGCCGCGACGAACCGTCCTTGAACACCGTCTATAAGTTGGTAGCGCTCCAGACCCCCCAAGGCTGGGTAGGCACACTCAAGACCTCCCCCGAGAAACACACCTATCCCTTCGCGAAGCAGATTTATCGCCGCCGCGATTCGGCGGGTTACTTTGAGCAAGACTGGGTCGGACGCGCCGATGAACAACTGCCAGGGGAACCGTTATTAGAGATCGTCTTGCGCGACGGTCAACTCGTTCGTCCCTTGCCCACCCTTTCCGAGATTCAGCAACGTTGCCGTGATCAAGTGGCCGCCCTACCACCGGGATTACATTATCTAGACTCGGCCTCTCAACCTTATCCCGTCCACTTCACCGAAGCACTTCGTTCCACTCAGGCACCTGGTTCCCGGAAAACCTGACCATTAAGCCGAATAGCGCCCATCCCCATAATAGACTTATTGGTTCATCCTCTCAGGCAGTGTGCGATGCAATCGTTGCAGTTCTTGACCTGTTCGGCAAATGACATTGACAGATCGCCCCGTTCTAGCCACAAGCCTCGTTTGCTCATTGGAAAACCGAATCCGGTGGAAAGAATCTGTGGGCCGACTCTGGCTTCTTTGGACATGTAAGAACAGCTACTCCCTTCGATCCATGGGGAAATGCAAATGCCCGAGGGATTAATCGGTTCGATGGAGCTTAGGTCCAAATGGACGCGACGTTTTCGGGAACTGGGGCGGCACATCATGTGCTACCTTGGCTGGGGTCAACGTTTGAGTTGGTGGCCTCGATACTGGAAGGCCGACCTGGAACGTTGGCTGAAAACTTCCTCACCAGAAACTTATAGCCGCTTAGCGGAGGACGGTTTACTTGACACGCATCTCGAACATTTATCGCAGGAGGCCCAAGGGCGTTACGCCACCTTGCGTCGCTCTGGTTATCCTCGACGGATGGCACGACTCCGAGTCGAAGCTGAACTCGCGCCAAAAATCGGGCACGTCCCCACCCCCTTTGCGGCGAGCGCTGAACCTGTCCCCACGAGCGTTTCTGAAATCCCGCGGAACATCGAGGTCTGGCCCAGCGCGTTGGAAGACGCTTGGCGGCTCGCTGCCCCGGAAAGCTATGCCGAAGCTCAACGGCGCGGTATTGTTGAGCCGCATTTGGAGAACGTCCTGCACTGGGCACGCCAAGAATGGCAGAGTTGGGCAAACCATGAGCGTTCCGATCCCACTTGCCTAACGCAATTGTTCCAGCAAGCACGGCTCCGAGCCATTCAAGTCAACTGGGACACGCCCTGTCTGCATCGCGACCCACAACGCTGGCCTGAAGACCTCGTTCGTCATTGGGAATACACCGCGCCCGAGCGGACTGCGATGTTAGCTCGGGCAGGGCATCTCTGCCAGCTGGCGGAAGAAATCGCTTCTCAGTTACGCCGTGCAAGCCGAGATTTGTCCACGCGTGATATGCCCATTGAGCAGTGGTTCGCATTTGCCCGTGCGGCCTTAATCTGGTCGCAGCATCCCTGGCACGAGTTGACTCGTACCCAACGGTTCACCTCCCTCACTGTGGACATCGTCGGTAGCTGCAATGCTCGATGTCCGTTCTGCCCGCGCACCGCCATGCCGGCAGAGCGGAGTAAAGGCTTTATGGATTTTGAGCTTTTCCGCCGCATCTTACAACGCGGACGCGAATACCAGATAGACACCCTCTGCTTGTACTCCACAGGCGAACCAACGCTTCATCCGCGCTTCGACGATTTCGTCGCCTTGGCCAAAGACTTAGGTTATTTCGTCGTTTGCTCGACTAATGGCTCCATGATGCATCAACACCATCGTGGTTTGTGCCAGGCCGATTCCGTGCAACTTTCCATCGAAGGTTGGGACCGTGTCAGTTATGAACGCTACCGCTATCCTTTGCGGTTTGAGCGCGTTTATGCCAATGTTCAGGAATACGCCGCCATTCGGCCCCCCCATCAGCGATACGTCGTCAACTGTTTGCTCACGCGGAAGACCAACATCGAGCAATACGCCTTACTTTGGGGTCAATTCTTCGACGAAATCGTTTTCCACCCGATGTATCCCACCGCAGGGATAATTGACGGCCAACATCGGAGCATTCCAGAACCGAAGTTAGCGGAGGACTATTGGTCGTTCGAGCAGGCCATAGCGCCCGTATGTTCTGACCCGTTTCGCAAGCTTACCATAGCTTTCGATGGAAAACGCATCCTCTGCTGCCAGGATTTTTCGGCCAGCTTGCCGTTGGGCCACGCCGACGACGATTGGCACCTCCTTTATCACAATAACGTCGTGGAGCAGGTGCGCTGCGAACTCCGTCGGCAGACCTTCGAAACATGTCAACAATGTGGCAACTTAGTAGAGCTTCCCGCAGCAATCAAAGCGGCCTTCCTAGCGGAAATCAGCCGGGTCTGGCGCACGCACACAATCCGCGCTCAACCAAACACCGCTGCATTAGAAATCCGCATCGAGGATCCCCAGGTAACAGCCTGGTTACGTCGTATCGTTCGTCTAGCCGTCTCCGACTCGGTGTCTGAGAGTCGAACCTCTCCATCCAATCTGCGATCAACCACTGCGGAACAGTCACCAACGACCGACCGTGCGACCGTCGCTCTACCCCTGCTTGAAACCACCACGACAAGCGACCTGGACACTGATTTCTCGTCAACCGAAGAGAGACAGCCCCTGCCCCCGACTTTCATAGCCGAGGCAAATCATCCAGCGGCTCAGCGTGTCTTAGTGCTTATCAACGAGGTGGCTGAGTTCACAGCCTTAGCTCAGCTCGCTCAGCACCTCCGCGACCAATGCGCTTGGCATCCCATTCTCTACTTCACCGAACCTTACCCGCTTTTGACCAAACATGTGCTGCGCTGTCGGCAATGGCGACTCCCGGTTTATGCCAGTCCGCGGGTGCTCAGATATCTGACCCAGCCCTATTTGTTCGACAATCGCAGCACGGCCACGGTCGAGCCTGAATTACTCGACACATCGCAAGAGGCCTTGCTTCAGTGGTGCCTGTCTCTCGGCGTGCCCGAACTGCCAGAACACCTGGCTATGTTGCGACGCGAACAAGCGTACTTCCGCCAAATCCTCGCAGAGCTTCGCCCTCAAGTTTTGGTGTTGGGTCAAGAAAATGTTTCCAAATTTTCCACCCTATATTCCCATACGGCCTTGCAGCAGGGTATTCCCAGCGTCATCGTTCCTTGGTGTTTGGCTTCTCGATCGGCATTTCAGCAAGCGCTCGCTGCCATTCCTCTTTATGACGCCACCACCCGCTCGGCCTTAGCCTTCTGCGAGCGGTTTCCTCGCTGGTGTTCGCCCGGCGACCAGCCGCTCTTACGCGCTCCGGTTTACGAAGCAGCGGCCTTGGAAATTCTCGGCTGTGCTCCTGAAAATCCTTGGGCTTTCCAAAGTGGCTTCGCCTGGGCTTTAGCCGTAGAGAGTCCCTGGATGTTGGTGCACTACCGCCGAGAAGGCGTCCCAGAGCACTGCCTTCACCTTACCGGCTCCTGGTGTGACGACGACCTGCACCTGGGTTTGCGCCATTGGCACCAGAAGCGCCAAGAGCTGTGCAAAGAACTGCACCTGGATCCTACCCGGCCCATTTTGTTGGCGGCGCTCCCCTCGAACCAAATGAATCAACGCCAACACTATACGCAATTTCACTCCTATCCAGAACTACTGACCTTCTGGGTGGATACCCTTGCCAGCTTACCTCAATGCCAGACCGTGTTTGTTATGCACCCCAGCTCATCCATGATCAGCTGGCGATCTCTGGAACGGGAAACGGTGCGTTTTTCCGACCGCTCCACCTATGAACTTATGCCGTTAGCTGACGCCCTCGTTGCTTGCGTGTCTTCTATCATCCGCTGGGCGCTTGCTTGTGGCTTACCCGTCATCGACTTCGATGTTTACCGTTTCGGCTATACTTATTTCCGCTGCGAACCTCAAGTGCGAACCGTAGAGACCGCCCCGGAGTTTACGCACGCCTTACACGAGTTAGTGAGGGAACTACGCCCTGGTCAGCATGTGCCCCCAGGCGGGATACGCGTTTCTCCCTGGGGCCTGCTCGACGGCCATAGCACCCAACGTATCGCCCAATTAATGCACGAAACAACTTCTCATTCCCGACGTCTTAGCACGGTTACCCACGGCAAGACCGCTGCCTGATACGACCGCAAGTCCACTATATCCCCGCGACTATGCACACCAAACTATATCCCCCGCCGAGGACCGACCAATATTGCTATCACGATATATCTAAGTAACGTCCATCTGGTTTGCGCCCAGCGCCAGGAGGCAATCAACTGCGATTGCTTTTCACTGTCATTGCACCAGGAATATAAGCTCTAAATTACTTAGCGTTGATCTGTTCATCAGACATGTCGCGCAGACCTCGTTGCCAACACGGATTTGCTAAGGTGATAGCAGGGACCGCGTTAGCCACACCACATGTCCCTGCGGGCGGTGCGCATCGTCCACTACTTCTGCCGAAAGGCGAAACCATACTTCTTGCGCTTCGCTGCGCACCTGAGGTACTCCTTGGGGCGAAGTGCTTTCCGGTGCCTGCCCGCGTAAACGCACTGCATAACGTCCCCCCTTGTCGCTGCTAGTAAACCTCAATCGCATCTCATAAACACCATAACGGGGCTCGTTCTCAATACGTTCTGGCAGACCCTGCGAATGAGCTACAATTCGATAAACATCTCCCGGCAGAGTAGAACCTGCTTCCGCTAAAGGTTCTAATACTTCGATAACCCAAGGTGTTCTCGGCCGACGATATAAATCTGCCCCTCCACCAGACCACCGTGGATCGTGGACTTCTTTCCACTGGAAGACGATTTCGATAGTAACTTTCGGGGGCAAATGCGCCAGGTAAATTTGCGTTGTCTCTCGAAGCTCGGGTGCATCGGCGGCATCTGTGGAACGCCAACCCAACCAGTTCATCTCCGCATGTCCCCAACGCTGAGCCTTAGCACCGTGTTGTTGCTGCCAATCTCCTGCGTCCCACTGCACCCATTGAGGCAGTTCAAGGTCTCGAAATTCTATCACTCCGTTATTGTTTGTATCCCTTAACCAACCGAACCAATCACCTCTGGTCCAGTTCGGCACCACTTGAATGACGCTGAGCCCCTTATCTATCGAGGCAACTTCCCGCCAACGTAACGTCTGCACGGTCTCTGCCTGCGACGGATAACCGTTCCGCCAATGCGGCACCACTATCACAGTTTCCACTCGACGCAATCTATCCAAGTCACTCTGAAATTCGCGGAGCTTATACAGCGATTCTATATATTCGTTTTTCACTGCCTGTAGTTTTTTTTCTTCCAAGAGGAGTTCGTCTCTGCTCTTCCAATAGGCGGGATCGTCCTCGCGAAAGCTCGGTAGCAAGCTGGCTCTCTTGAAGCGCAATTCACGTTCCAGATGCTTTATATGATCGTGTGTCCTATTTAGATTTTCTCGGTACGTCTCAAGCAACTTAGGCAGCCGACCTGAACCACTGATACGCTCTAATAACTGCACAATCTGATAAGGCGCGCTCTCGTGCACTCGGATCAAGTATAGTTCCTCTACAGGCCCCGCCTTCACTAATTCTTCGGCAACGACTAAGGCACGATCAGAAACTTTAGCCGGCGGTTCCGGAGCGAGTTGCTGATTCATCCATCGAGTGTAGTCCACATAATATGTGGAGTTTGGTAATGTCTTGCCTATTTTTTCCTGCCAACCGCCAAAATCTATACCGACAATGGCAACGCGAATTGGTTCCCGCCAACGCAATAAGGAATGCATGCTTTCCGTTCGCCTCGTTGGTCTTTCTAGTCTTATATACCGCCACCCCACTTCCTGTCGGGTTGGCGCGCCGATATCATAAGCCCGCTGGGGCAGACGTACACTGGAAACGGCAGGAAGTTTCGCCGCTGATAGTGCATCCTCCGGTGTCAGACGTACCCAAGCAATAGGCCCTAAGTTTCCCTCCCAAATCAAAGCCGGGATGACTTTGCTCAAGTAGCCTAGAGCGTCTTTTTCTTCCCTGGAATTGCTAAAGATGATTTCGCAACGCAGCAGTTGTTTTTCTCCTTGAGCTAAGAGTGACCTCAACTCAGAAGATAGTTTTAATTCTGGTGTGACCTCCTCTGGCCAGCCTAAGGCAGCGCTTTCCAACTTCGGAATTTCCGGCTTTCCCGGCTCGCTGAACACTTCAACTAACCGGAATAGAGATACGGCTGATGGTCGTTCACTTATTAGAGTGTCCGAAAATAGGTACTCATGTTTAGCGTCTAACAAATCAAACAAGCGCCCTATCGGTAGCCACCCTAACACTCGAACACCAGATGCGTCATCATAGCCCATGGCCTGAATAAAGCCGAGGGTTTCAAGCCGACCTAAGGCCTCGCGCCTTATTAATTGTTGATCATTATAAGACAGGCCGCTACCCAACCAGATTTCAACGAATACCAACCTCTTGGGGTCTCCTTCCAGCTTAGTTCCGACAGGTACCAGGAGAAGTGTACGCACGGATGGATGCCCCAATAGGGCGTGTGTCTGTACCTCGGTGATTTGTCCCCGTAATATATTGTGATAACGCCACTCTTCGGGAAGAAGAGGGGCCTGCCGAAAACCGCGATCGCCTAATTCCTTAGTAAGCTGGTGATACTGCACAAAGCGCTCGGACGGAACTCGAGCATCTGCCGGTAAGTGTATTCGCATCCATACCTGATAGCGCTCTGGAACATGCGGTTTAGTGTCGGCTGGCTCGAGGACTAAGAGACTAATCCCAGGAAGACTATCCGCGGCGCGCAATGACGCCGCCGGTAAACGTCCCCAGAGCTCTCCGGGCAGGGCAGGACGAGGATCATTCACGAAGCCTAGACTTCGCAAGGCCGAGATTACCTTCTGCGCATCAACTCCAGGTGCCAGTATAATGCGCAGTGACCGTGGTGATACATCCTGATGCGCCGACACCAGAACGGACACAAAGCAAGCGAGCAGAGCTAGTATCCATTCGACGGATTTCTTTCGGAACGCCACGGTATGCCTCCACACTGGATTTTCTCAGCCATGCATAATATTTTCCCCCGCTATTTGCACAAAGGCAAGCGTGTTCCTTGTACCATAGGATAATTGCTAGATTTCCGCAATGAGGAATGTAGTGCTAGGTTTCATGTTCGAGCCCGAAAAACTGGGAATGCGGATAGTGCTAGGTCTGGCAGTTTGGTTAGTGGCATCGGTTGTAAGGCGGCCGGAGTTGACTCAGCGAGAATGGGGCGAGCAGCTACTCCTCTGGGCAACGGTGTTCGTGATCCCGTTCAGCCTTAGTTGGGTGCGACCAATTCCATCAGTACTGGCCAAGTATATCTGGCGTTTTTTGCATGCGGGTCACCTGCCGGCCGCTTTGCTCTTGATGGTGTCGTTCACTTTAGAGCCGGGGATGCTGGCGTGCGTATCGGCCGTTCCGTGGGTAATGATCCTTATGACATTGGCTCTGCTTGGCTTGGTGCACCTGCTCCACTCGGGGAAACTAAGCATCCGTGATCTATGCTTAGATGGGGGTGCGATTTTGTCCCTTATCGGTGGGATCTGGCTGTTGTGTGATCGTTTGGCTTTCAGACCATTAGATTTTGATCCTGACATAGTCTTGCTTACGGCCATACATTTTCACTATGCAGCATATGCGTTACCTGTGTGCGCTGGCCTCCTGGTGCAGGCCCTGCCGAAGTCCTTGATCAAACTGTCCGCACTCGGCATACTTATCTCGGTGCCTCTGGTCGCTGCAGGGATTACGCTAACGCATCTAACTCAACAGGTTTGGCTTGAAACGCTGGCGGCCAGTCTTCTCAGTCTTTGCGCTGGCATACTCGCTACGGGTCAATTGTGTCTTGGGATGAGCAGGAGCTTGTCTGGGAAGGCCAGGATAGGTTTAGCCTTCGGAGCCGTTGCTCTCCTTGGGACTGTCGTTCTTTCCTTTCTTTATGGAGCGCGGCCCTATCTGGCATTGTCTGAATTAGACATTCCCTTTATGCGGAAATGGCACGGCACTCTTGGTGCTCTGGGATTCAGCACGATCACATTGGCCACCTGGTATTTAGTCACCTCAGACAACCAGCGACCAGGGGTTGAAACTATGCAGCAGGTTAGTTAGGATGCCCTCTCAATTCATAGGGTATGTAGGGAACAAGCTGCCCTTGCTGACGAATCACCTGCATTTGCTATCTATTAGGCTGGGACCTACACAAAGGCACTGAGGGAAAACGAAGTGACTATAGGCCAGTGGCGCTACGTTATGAGTCAAGTGAAGCAGTCGAGGCACGGTCTAGAGCGTCCAAGGAGGCCGCATAGGAGGTTGCAGATGCTTATTCACTTCTGGGTCGTTGGCGCGCTCTGTCATCGGGTCCCATCGGATTTTTCTTCCGAGCCGCATGGCCAGGTTATTCAGATGGCAGATGGTGGCAGTGCGATGCCCCACTTCCGCCGGAGCGATGGGTTGTTGACGCGTCTTCACAGCGTCCAGGAAATTGCGCACATGACCGGGACTGCGACCCAGGGATACCTTGAGTTTCGCAGCATCCGTCTTGAGGAGATCGGCGGGCTCGGCCTCTAACTTACCTCCGTGGATATGGATAAATATCCAGCCCTCGGTGCCTTCAAATTTCAGACCCCTGGGCGTGGCCGTGGAACCGATAAGGCGCACTCCGTCAGCATAGACATTAGTAAATTCATAGTCCCAAAACGCGTCATACAGACTGCCAGGGGTTTGAACCCCTTTCGCTTCAATTTCGATAGGCCCTGAATCGTCCTTGCCAAGTCCTAGCTGTGCTATATCTATAACATGAGCGCCGCGGTCAGTCATTTCGCCACCGCCATAAGCTAAGATGAATCGCCACCAGAAATGTGTGCGTAGCGGAGTATAGGGGGCTTTCGGTGCTGGGCCAAGCCAGAAGTCATAGTCGAAACCTTCCGGGACAGGTTCTTCGGGCGGAATGGTCTTAAAAGCACGCGCTTTCTGATGATGATTGTCGCTGCACGGAAGGTTGATGCGCACAGTATGTACCTTGCCAATCAACCCGTTGCGTACTAACTCGCAGGCCAAGCGGATACTTGGGGTAGAACGTTCATGACTACCCGTCTGCAAAACGCGTTTGTGTTCCTGAACCGCCTGACACAAAGCCCGCCCTTCCGTTATAGAGTTCACCAGAGGTTTTTCGCAATAGATGTCCTTCCCGGCTTTAGCCGCCGCTATACTAATCAAACCATGCCAATGGTCTGGGGTGGCAACCACAACGGCATCTATATCTTTGCGGTCTAAGAGTGGGCGAAAATCTTTATAAGCAGCACAATCCTTGCCCGTGCGCTTCCGCACGGCTTGTACACCATTTTGCAGGTGTCGGGCATCCACATCACAAAGAGCGACAATTTCCACATCTTTCTCATTGAGGAACATGTTGATTAAGCCGACACCTCGCCCGCCGGTACCGATGACCCCGATAGTGAGACGTTCGCTTGGAGCGGGCCGGCCCTGTAAGCCGAGGGCCTTGGCAGGCACAAAGTGAGGTAGCGTCAGCGCTGCCGCCGAGCTGACCAGGAAGTCGCGCCGGTTCACGGGAAGGCCTTGCTGGGACATAAGTGTCTCCTCTTCTGGGGGGTTCTAATAGCCTTCATCCTAGCCGGAGCTAAGACCTTTGGCCAACTGGTGGTATCAGTGGTGAGGGGGTCAACACGCTTTTTCAAATTTGGGATAAGAGCATGGAAAGCGTCGAGGCAGATTTAGCGTATTTTCACGACGAGTTAGCCGATAACAATAGTGCACGCAAGAGCGGAAAGCAGGAGCTACCCGGAGGGATTGGGGAAACGCGAGCTGCAGAAGATGCTGGTGAGACGACCCTGGAAGAAGAAACCAGCCTTCTGCCTCGCCGCCGGTGAAAGGAGAACCCATGAAGAAGCTGGTTGTCTGGGCATTGGTGGGCTTGGGAATGTTCGCTGGCGCGCACAGCAGTCGCGCGGACTGGGGGACTCTGCACTATGGCGGCTATCAGCCGCGCTGGGCTTTCTGGACACGCTTCAACCGCAGCCATTGCACGACGGAAGAAGAGCGCTGGCTAAAGTTCTGGCACGATTACTATGATGCCCTGGAGCATTATTACGGCCGATTGGCTCACATAGACTGGGTGACTTATTACAAGTTTCACGGCTATCAAATCAATGGGGGCGCTGCAGGCATGTGTGGCCCCTATGGTTACTGTGGCAGGCCCCAGTATGCGCCGGTGTTCGTGAGTCCTACGATGCAGTGGGCGGTTCCGTCGGCACCTGCAGCTTATGCAGCTCCAACTCATCCAGGTCACTAACCACCCTCTCCCTTAGGCTAAGCACTGAAGTCTGACTTGAATTGCTATTGGCGTCGCCCTGGTGTAATCCGGCAACTACCTGGTGTAATCCGGTAACTACCTTCTGTCAGGGGGGCATCGGTGTGACTGTGCCCCTTCTTACCTTTTGGGCTCCTTAGTTTAGTTAGCCATTAACACGGTGAGGTTTCAAGCAGACTGACCATCCTATCACGGTGTAACTGCACCCTCTATAGCTAGCGATTCCTGCGTCTCTAACCGAATAATCAGATACTTGCGATAGTCCTGTCTAAATGACACAGGTTGCTATTTCCGAACAAGGTTGACCCTACTATTTGTCGGGCGGCCAATAGATGGCATGACCGCGAACGTTCGTACGGATTCGATACAGAGATTTCCCAGCCGTGATATACAAGGTCTTGCGGTCGGGATCGCCAAAGGTGCAGTTCGTGGGCGTTTCGGGGGTGGGTAGGAAGGTCAGGAGCTTACCTTCTGGTGAGAATACATAGATGCCGCCTTTAGTTCCCGATCCGGCGGTGGCGAATATATTGCCTTTTTCATCTAAGCACATGCCGTCAATGCCACGTTCTTTGCCGAAATCGTATAAGATTCTCTTCGCGCCGACACTGCCATCAGGATTCAGAGGATAGGCTAACAAGAGTCGAGCGCCACCCGGAGCAGAATTATTGTCGGCGACGTAGAGAGTCTTACCATTTGGCGAAACCGCTACGCCGTTAGGTTTTTGTACGTCGGTAATGAGTTGGGTGACCCGGCCGTCGGGATCAATGCGATAAACGGCCTCCTGAGCAATTTCCCGCGGCTCATTACCGACGTAGCGGGGGTCAGAAAAGTAAATGCGTCCTTGGGGATCGATATCCAAGTCATTGGGACTATTGAAACGTTTGTCCTGCCATCGGTCTGCTAGCGTTCGTACTGTGCCGTCTCGGTCCGTGATACTGACCCGACGATTTCCGCCGTTGGCTCCTTCACAGGCGAGTAATCGGCCTTGTTTATCAAAACATAAGCCGTTAGCACGGCCGCTTGGTTCGCGGAAAACGGAGACCTTTCCTGTAGCGGGATCGAATTTCATAATGCGGTTGCCGATGTCGGAGAAATAGACACAGTGATCCGGCCCGTAGGCCGGCCCTTCGGTAAACTGACCTTCGGACCAGAGGCGTTCCAGCTGGGCGTCTTTCGGAAATATGTCTCCAATCTGTGCATAGGCTGCAGTGACTAACCGGAGCAAGGTGAGCATGGTTGCTGCGATGCTAATCGCACCTACAGGCCGAATGCGGTGGTTTTGTTCAACACCTTGCATAGGCGGCTCCTTTTTCAAGGCTCTGGAGGCACTAGAGCCGATTGAATAGTCATTGCATTAGCGTATGAGAGAAAGCGCTTGAAAGTTAGCTGAGTTTCGCAAAGGATTTGGCTAACCGTCATGGTGGGTGCAGTGTAAAGGGCAGCGGCTGGGGGTCAGCCATGGTTCGAGGGCGAAGTCGTCTCTGGAAACCGATGAATCACACGATTAAGTTCGTGATGGGTCTGCCGTGGGCAAGGGGCATCGGTCGGCCGTCGAGGCTGGTAATGGTGGTGTGGGGATCTAAGCCCATAGCAGCGAAAATGGTGGCGACTAAGTCTTCGATAGTGACTGGGTCTTTAGCCGGATAAGCAGCTTTACTGTCGGACTCACCGTAAATTATCCCAGGACGAACATATCCGCCCGCGAGAAGGCCGGGGAAACAGTTGGGATAGTGATCGCGGCCGTCCTTACTGGCTCCTGCACCGCTGAATCCCGCTTGACCGACGCGAGGAGTTCGTCCGAATTCCCCGCCTACGTAAACCACGGTTTCCTCGAGCAGGCCCCGAGCGTGCAAATCTTCCATCAGGGCGCTGAAGGCCTGATCGAGCCGAGGCAACAAGACCTCCTTGAGACGCTTGAAATTGTTTTGATGAGTATCCCATTCGTGGTGGCCGTTCGCAGTACAATCAGAAACAGTGACCACGCGAGCACCTGCTTCAATCAGTCGGCGAGCTAGCAAGCATCCTTGCCCGAAACGGTTGCGGCCATAGCGGTCGCGAAGTTTGTCGGGTTCGGCAGACAGGTCGAAAGCAGCACGTCCCTGACTGGCCAGGAGCAGGTCCAGGGCTTGCTTCTGAAATTGGCGGAGCGCAGCCCGTTCGGGGCTGCTTGCGCTCGTCGGCTCAAGCTGTTCCAGGAGCCAACGTCGGTGCTCGAGTTGTTGCAGGGAGAGATTGGCGGGCAAACTGAAACCCTCGACGCGGAAATTAGGACTGGCCGGGTCTTGTTCGATGAGAAGGGGATCGTAAGCATGACCCAGCCAACCGGCGTGCTGACCTTTGAAGGCGGAACCCTGGTCATGGAGTCGAGCGGGAAGCATGACGAACGGTGGAACGAGAGCTTTGGCAGGCGGAGCGGCTTTCACTGCCAGGGAACCGAGCGCCGGTGGATCGTTGGGCTTGGGAGCCAATTGCGCTGCGTTGTCGCTACCGGGATCCACCCCAGTAAAAAGCCGGCAGCCTGCCGGTTGATGATTGCGATTGCTATGGTGAAGGGTGCGAATGACACTGAAGTGCTTGGCCCAGGCGGCCATTCTGGGAAGATACTCACAGAGGTATAAACCTGGAATTGGTGGGGGTAATGGTTTGAACTCGCCCCGATATTCCACGGGAGCTTCAGGCTTCATGTCCCAAGTGTCGATCTGACTGGGACCGCCGTACAGAAACAGGAAGATCAGCGATTTGGGGGAGCGTTTTCGGGCAGCGCGTGTTTGAGCTTCGGCCTGGAGGAATTGGGCCAGGCTTAGCCCGAATGTCCCACCGATACCGACGTGGAAAAATTGGCGTCGGGTTAGCTCCAGGCGAGCATCGTAGCGCATGTTTCGCCCTCCGTGATTATGGGCGATAGAGAAATTCCGCGGAGTTCAATAAAGTCCAGAGGATATCATCCCAGGCAGCGCGCTTATGGGCATGGCGGGCCAGAATATCCAGCACCAATTGCGTTTCGCGCGGGGTGGGGCGACGACTGAAGGCAGCGAGGAAAAGTTCCTCCAGAATGGCTTGGTCAGACATCGAGTGAGCCAGTAATCGGCCCAGGCGGTTTTTCTCAGCGGTGATTTTCCGATGGACAGTTGAGCCACTGACTAACTGGAGCGCTTGAGCGAGATTAGGCTCAGAAGGCCGCTCACACTCGCAAGGTAACTCGCGCGGGGGTTGGCCGAATGCCGAGAGAAAAGGATGGTTGGGCAGGCTGTCGGGCAAGGCGACAGCGCGTCGAGTTTCGGGAAAGTCTGGGAAAGTTTCGGGCACCTCGGTCACTTGACCTATTGCGTCCAGCAGTTGTTCCGCGGTCAACAACCTCGGCCAGGCACGGGAGAAAAAGCGAGTATCGTCGGCGTTCTGAGGGAGAGGTTCGCTGCTGAGTTGATATGTGGTGGAAGTGCAGATGGTGCGGATTGTGTGGCGCAGGTTGTAACCATGCTCGACAAAATCGCGGGCCAGGAAATCGAGCAAAGCTTCATGGCTGGGCGGATTGGTGTCACGCAGATCGTCAGGTGGGTCTGCAATACCGCGTCCCAAAAGATGAAACCACAGGCGGTTGACGACTGCTCGGGCGAAGAATGGGTTATCAGGGGCAGTAAGCCAACCAGCCAGGGCCACGCGACGGTCCTGGTCAGAGGGAAACGGAGCCGCACTTAGCAGAGGGCGCGGAGCTGCCGGTCGGCCTGTAACTGGGTGCAGGACTTCCCCCTCCTTCTTAGAGCTGATGATTTGCACAGGAGGTTGACGCCGCCCACTGGGTTTGAATTGAAGATCGTTGCGGCGCTCGACCCTGGCGAAACAGGCGGCCAAGCCATAATAGTCGTCCTGAGTCCAGCGCTCGAAGGGATGATTGTGACACCGCGCACAGCCGATTCGCACGCCGAGAAAAACCTGCGCTGTGGTCTCGGCAGCGTCTTCAGCAGTGCTATGGATGGTAAAGAAAGCTGCGGGAGGGTTCTCCAGAGTGTGTCCCTGAGCCGTCAACAGTTCACGAACCATCTCGTCGAAAGGCGTGCCCTGATGCAGGTGCTTCTGCCACCAGCGATGGAGTCCGAGCAGCACATCCTTGGGCAAGCGTTTCTGATTGGCCAGCAGTACGTCCATCCATTTCCGAGACCAGAACTCGGCAAATTGAGGATCGGCGAGCAGCTTATCCACCAGTTTTTCCCGCTTGTATGGGTCGGAACTGGCTAGAAAACCGCGGGTCTCTTCGACATTGGGCAAACGGCCGAGCAGATCAAGATAGACGCGGCGGATAAATACCGAATCACTGCACAGCGGCGAGGGCAGAATCTGCAATTCCTGAAGCCGGGCCATTACGAGGCGATCAATGGCATTGTTTTCAGGCGGGGCTTTCCACACAAAATCGTGCCGCTGCGGGAAATAGCTCACGCGAACTGTCCGAGTGGCGCCCAGATAGCGGCAAAGGATCGCTGCTTCCCCGGAACTGCGAAATTCTACGATTCCGTCGGCGGAGATCCGCACCAGAGTGGGATCGTTGGGCTGGAAGACCGTCAGGCGGGTGACATCACGCCACGTTTCCCCTGGAAAGCGCGCGTGTACCACCAGTTGCAAGGTCCGACAGGCTTGGTCGAGCCGGGCTTTTTCGGGCTCAACGCGTAATTCCGGCGGGGTAGTCAAATCATGATCCCAGGGCGTGCCTGATGCGATCCACTGATGAAGCATACGGGCGGGTATGCTGTCAGCGGAAAAACGCACACCTCCTTCGTGAGGCATACGCCCCAGAGCCTTGCGCAGAACCAAACTTTCCGCAGGAGCTACCGCATTGACCCGGCGGCCCGCGAGATCTTGCGTCAAGGAAAAATAATCGAAGCGGGCGTCAGCTCCCCAGAGGCTCAGACGAAAGCCGTTCTTACCTTGAGGCGAGCCGTGACAGGAGCCACCGTTGCAACCTCCGACGGCGAGAGCGGCTGACACCTGCCGACGAAAGCTCACCTGAGGCGGCCGGGATAAGCCCGTGACCGTAATCGGTACTTTCGCGGCGAAATCCTGCGCCTCTACCTCGATATATCCATTTCCGTCGGCGAGTGGTTCGAGCCAACCTGTAGCCTGGAGTCGGACCAAACCTGCCGGCTGACTCCGCCACTGTGCCTGTCGGGTCCAGTCTTGCACTGCACCTCGGTGGTAGCGGAGCAACTGCATTTGCGCACCATCTAAGGGTCCTGCCAGAATCACCTGCTTTGGCCAGACCTGCCAGCCGGGCGTGCCCGTAGGTACCTGACTGATCGGCGACTGACCCCAGCATAACAAGCTCGTTGAACAAACTGTCATCAACAGATGGCTGACGACCCAGCGGAAACTCTGGCCCCGTGGCCGGGAAACACTCACATAGTGCTGATGAATCGTAACCATAGCAGGCAGCCAGAAGGTTTGGTTTGGAGGGCAATTATAAGGCGGGCTATTGCTGTTATAGTCTTCCTGATGCATGAAAGCAAGAGGGGACAAGGATTGAATCGAAACAGGCATTGTCTTCACGCCAAGTGGCGTCCTGGCGATTTGTTCAACTCAAAAGGTAAACAGCTAAACCTGAAACAAACCTTAGGCTCGATGTCGTGATGCAGTTGAAAGTGCCACGGCCGGTTATTAGAATGCTAGGTCTGCATACTCCTATTCTGGCGGCTTGATTTGGAGCGACGGGTGAGCCTGGGTCGAATCTTCGAGAACTGCATTGAGCCAATTTCGGATAGACTATCATAAGGACAGAGAACCATGCCGCACTCTCGGAATGCGAAGAAACGCCTGCGCCAGAATCTTAAGCGTCGAGCGCGCAACCGCAGTGTCAAGCACTCGATCAAAACGCAAATCAAGAAGGCCTTGGCTGCATACAAGGCGGGGAATCTGGAGGCATTGCGCAAGGAAATCAGCCTGGCCTTCAAGAAACTGGATCGTGCCGCCTGTAAGCGGATCGTTCATCCCAATTACGCAGCGCGAAAAAAATCCCAGCTATCGGGGCTGGTCGTCAAACTGGAGCGATCGACTGCAGCCCAGACCCCTGCATAGCATCGTGTGGTAGCGTAAGTTCAGCGCCGCGATAAGAGCCAGTGTGAGAAAAAAAGCCTGAAGGCAGCAGTTTGCCACATAAATACCGAGTCTGCGACAGCTAGGATGATTTCCCTCGTGTCAGAGAAAAATTAAAGGCAGCAGTTTGCCTGTTGACGGATACGCGGTTCCTGAGCCAACGTGCGAAGGCAGAACTGGACGAAGCGTGGCCGTGTTGGCTATCGCTCAAGGACGTGGTAAACGTTGCCAGGAGGACGTGGCATAAACCCGCGTGTGAGGTTTTGCAGGTGAATGAGGAGTTGGGGACGAAGATGCCCCGTCGTACGCCACAAGCAATCGCGCGGCGATTTGGGGCTGTTTTTCCAGCAACGTAATTCCTTTTTCCCCCAGGACACACACAGCAGTAGCCCAAGCATCGGACTGCGTCGCTGTCGGGGCGACGACTGAAGCACTGCGACGGCCCACTAAGGCTTCCCCTGTTTTGGGATCAACAATGTGCGAGTATCGGCGTCCGCCGAGTTCGACAAACTGTTCCAGGTCGCCGGAAGTGGAAACCGCAGCGCGCGCCAGGATGAGGTAATCCGAGTTCCTTGCTGGGTCATTCAGGCTGGCGATGCTGATTTTCCAACCGTGGGAATCCGGAGGCGGGTCGCCCACGCGAACGTCCCCGCCAGCCACGATCATCGCGCGGGTTAAGCCGTGCTTTTGGAGAACGGCCAGTGCTTCGTCGGCAGCAAAGCCTTTACCAATCCCGCCCAAGTCCAAGCGCATGTTCGGAAGGGCCAATTCGACAGTTTGTCGTTCAGGATCGAGCCGTAACTTCTGGTAACCGACCAGGGCACGAGCGGCCTCCAGACGTTCAGCGTCCGGCAGCTCGCGTTGCCGGCGAGCGCGGCGCCATAGTCGAATTATCGGGCCCGCCGTGACGTCGAAGGCGCCGTCGGTGGCGCGGGCTATTTCTTGTGCGGCCTTCAGCACACGGAATAAATCTGGGCTGACCCTAACAGGCTTACCGACGGCCTGCTGGCAGAGTTGCATCAGTTCACTGTCGTCTCGATAATCGCTCATGATATGATCCAATTGGGCAATGCGAGCGAAGGCCTCCTTACAGGCCGCCAAGGCTGGTGCCTCCTCAGGAGAGTAGACCACGATGCGAAACAGCGTGCCCATGTGGGGTTGTTCGGCTTGATAACGTTGCAGTTCCCCGAGGCTTGCCTCGCAACACACGACGCCGGCCAGGCTCGACACGATGCTCAAGAGTGCGACATTGGATAAGTGCAGCCCGCTTGTCATGGTCGTTCCTCGATCGGTGTTGTACGATAATGTATGCGCCGATGTCAAACTGAGAATTGCGAGAGTACGGTCAGTGAATAAGTAGCGGAGAATTGGATGAAACCGAGCTGGCAAAAAAGCTGGTTTGGATTCCTGGGAATACTGCTGATGGGCTTATGCTCGTACCCTGAAGCGCAGGAAAAAAGTGTTCCGCACATCGAACCGTTGCCTCCCGATATGAAGCCTTACGTGGAAGTGATTCCGGGAACGAATATCAAGTTTGAAATGGTTCCGATTCCCGGTGGGGTGTTTCTCATGGGTAGTCCCGAAAGTGAGCCGGACCGCCAGGAGGACGAAGGTCCGCAACACCTGGTGCGTGTGGGTCCTTTCTGGATGGGCAAGTGCGAAGTGACCTGGAACGAGTA